>CANSKT010000045.1 GCA_947647555.1 uncultured Peptococcaceae bacterium
TCTTCCACTATTTATTCACCACCAATTTTCTGTAACTGCTCAATAGTCCTTTTAATACCGATTTCAAAATCAACCTGCGGCTTGAACCCAGTATCTTTCTGCAAAGCTGTTAAATCCACACAGGAACTTAACTTACGGTTATCCTTATACGGAATTTCACCAATGCCTAAAGGTAAATCTGGATTAATCAAATCACGAATAGCATAAATATAATTTGCCAATGGCCAATTATCGCCATGACCAACCGCATAAAAAGCATCTGATTTGCCTGATTCTGCAATCAAATATAAAGCATAAACCGCATCATCTATATGCACATAATCCCATAACTGTGTCAGTTTAGTTAAAGCCGGTTTATCACCATTAAGCAAACTTTTAATGGTATAAGAAATAACATTATTATCAACTCTATCTGCACCATAAATGCTGGTTATAACTACATATATATAAGGCAGCTGCAACTCATGGCACAGTTCCTGGCAAATATAACGCATACCTATTTTTACCGCTCCATAAGCATTTTGCGGTAATGGCAAAGCCTTATCATTAATCAATGTACCACAATAGGCATACTCCAATGTTGAACCCGGTAAAATAAACTTCTTCGCTTTAATTTTAGCCGCCAACTGCACAGCGTTAAGACATAAATCTAGATTTTTTTTCTGTACAGCTATAGAATTTCGCTCATCCGGAGCAACACCAACCCAAGCCAAATGGATAAATGCATCTGCATCCTCCAATAATTTACCTGGTAAACCTTGCCAATCTAATAAATCACCTTGAACAATAATTATATTTTCCAAATCCTTAATTTTAGCAATGTTTGGACTGTTCGCCAAAACAAGCGCATAAACAAGTACGCCTTGCCCAGACATATAACGTACCAAATTACGACCAATAAAGCCGTCAGCGCCTGTAATTATAACAGATTGCATAATTAACCCTGCGCCCCCATATACTCTTTAATCTGCTTATCCATTTCAGCAAGCACATTATCACCACAAAGCCATACTTTAGTCCAACACACAGTTTTAGCAATCGCTTCTTCGATATGCCAGCGTGGCTGCCAACCAAAAACAGCTTTTAATTTAGAACAATCCAATTTCAAAAAATTAGCTTCATGTAGAGAATTATCCTCTGCTTGATTAATCCAGCTAAAATCATCGCCCCATTGCTGCTCAAACAAATCAACTAAAGTACCAGTAGTAACACAATCGCATTCATCTGGCCCAACATTATACCAGCCAGCAACATTTTTATCTTCATATTGTTTCTGAGCAATCATCAAATAAGCAAACAAAGGCTCTAAAACATGTTGATATGGTCTTGTGGAATGTGGATTACGCACAATTAGTGCTTTGCGAGCCTGCACTGCTCGCACACAGTCAGGGATAATTCTATCGACTGCAAAATCACCACCGCCAATTACATTACCAGCCCTGGCCGTAGAAACTGCCACTTCATTGTCAGTAAAAAAACTACTTACATAGCTATGTGTCACCAGTTCAGAACAGGATTTTGAATTGGAGTAAGGGTCAAAACCATCAAGCGGCTCATCTTCTCGATAACCCCATATCCATTCATTATTTTTATAAACCTTATCTGTTGTAACATTTACCACAGACTTCACAGGTACCTGTGAAGTGCGAACGCATTCCAATAAATTCACCGTACCCATTACGTTAGTTTCATATGTATAGGCTGGTTGGTTATAGCTTTCCCTAACCAATGGCTGTGCCGCCAAATGCAAAACAATATCAGGCTGTGCCGCTTTAAAAGCCTTTTGCAGTTTCTCCATATCTCGAATATCACCAATAATCGAGTTAATGTTTTTCTGCAAACCTGCCAAATCAAACAAACCAGGCTCCGTTGGCGCAGGCAAAGCGTAACCTGTAACTTCAGCCCCAAAATGCAAAAGTATCTGACAAAGCCAACTACCCTTAAAGCCTGTATGCCCGGTTACAAACACCCTTTTGCCGCTATAAAAATCTGTATCAATATATTTCATCAGTCCTGCCACACTTTCCATGGAGCTCGCTCGCTGGCCCACATAGTTTCAAGTTGCTGCATTTCCCTTACAGTATCCATACATTGCCAAAATCCATCATGCTTATAAGCCATAAGTTGCCCCATTTTAGCAGCCTGCTCTAACGGCGCTTTCTCAAGCATTGTACTATCATCATCAATGCAATCAAAAAATTCCGGCTGACAAACCATAAAACCAATATTTATCATATTGCCGTCACCCTTGGTTTTTTCCCGGAACTCCTTGATAGTACCATCCTCAGCAATATCCAATACTCCAAAACGCTGACCAGCATTATATGTAGACATTGTCACCATTTTGCCATGAGATTTATGAAATTTAAGCAAATTGGTGATATTCAAGTCAGAAACACCATCGCCATAGGTCAGCATAAATGGCTCATCACCAACATAATCACGCACCCTCTTAACCCGACCACCGGTCATCGTATTCAGCCCAGTATCAACCACTGTTACTTTCCAAGGTTCAGAATTGTTATGGTGAACAATCATTTCATTCTTGCCATGCGTAAAGTCATAGGTTATATCTGAAGTGTGCAGAAAATAATCTGCAAAATATTCCTTAATAACATGCTGCTTATAACCTGCCAATATAATAAAATCATTAAAACCGTGATAAGCATATAATTTCATAATATGCCACAAAATTGGCATACCACCCAATTCTACCATAGGCTTGGGCTTAAACTGACTCTCTTCTGATATTCTGGTTCCAAAACCACCGGCTAAAATAAGCGTTTTCATATTTCTTCTCCTTAAATTTAGCTAATTATTCGTCCAACAAAATGCTTTTTATAACATAACGTGGGCGTCCTTTTGCTTCAAAATAGATTTTTCCTATGTACTCGCCAATAATGCCCAAAAAGAAAATTTGCAATCCTCCCAAACCCCATATTGAACACATAATACTGGGCCAACCAATATCAGTATGAGTTCTCAAACCACCAATAAAAAACCATATGAACGCCAACATGCTGATAACAGATATTGTTATACCAACGGCCGTTATTATTTTCAGAGGCTTCACACTAAAAGAGGTTATGCCATTAGCCGCCAGTGAAAAAAGACTGCTTAAGCCATATTTACTTTTACCGGCAAATCGTGCATGCCTTTCATGATATACACAATCGCTATTAAAACCGATATCTGGCACAATTCCTCGCAGAAAGAGATTTACTTCTCTATACTCTGACAAAGCCTCCAAAACCCTTTTACTCATCAATCGAAAATCGCCATGATTAAAAACTATATCCACACCCATTAACTTCATAAATTTATAAAAAAGCTCCGCAGTAAATCGCTTAAAAAAACTATCACTACTTCGTGAATTACGAACGCCATAAACTACATCATTGCCAAGATAATATTTTTGCAGCATTTCATCAATAGCATTAATATCATCTTGTAAATCGGCATCCATGGTAATTACCATATCACTATGCTGTTTAGCCAGCATAAGCCCTGCCAGCAAACCGTTTTGATGGCCATGATTTTTGGCCAAGCTGATACCAACAAATAGCTTGTCCTGTTTATGTAAAACATTAATTATTTCCCATGTTTTATCCCAAGAGCCATTATCAATTAAAAGCACTCGGCTTTTATTTGAAATTACATCTGCCTTTATTAGATTGTTAACTTTTTCTTTAAGCTGTCTGGCAGTTTCCGGCAATACTTCCTCTTCGTTATAGCAAGGAATAACAATATATAATATGTTGCTCAACAAGCTCCCTCTTTCCCCAAAGTAATACTCAAATATCTCAATCTTTATATTTTTGCACGATTGTCCTAGCCACGGTATACATTTTAACCAACATCTTAAAAGTAAAGAGGTTAAAATTACTCAGCTTAATTTCGCCTATTTTTTGATGTTTAAGAAACAAATTTACCAAATGTTCATAACTGATTTTATCCTTGGCCTTATGCAATTTTACAGACGTTGATTCTGCTGATATTCTAAAAGCTGCAACAGGCTCTGCCAGATAAAATACATCGCCTTTATATGCCATAAGCAATCCAGCGTCCCAATCCGTACAAAATGTTAAATCTTTATCACCAAAAATATTTATATTTTGTGCAACATCAGTACGAAACATCATAACTGACGGTTCTGCAAATAAATTTCTACCTTTCAACAAAGTTTTTTTAGCAAACTGTTTACCATTTAATAAACTATCTCTTTTATAAACCTGCCTTTTCATCACGGTTTTGCCTGTACTGTTTATAATATTAGAACTACCGGTTAAAACTGTCACCTGCGGATTTGCTTCAAAAACCTGTACAGTTTTTTCTATAGAATCAGGAAAAAGCAAATCGTCCTGGCATAATATTTTTACATATTTTCCTTTAGCTTTATTTATACAGGCATTACAATTTCCAGCCAAACCTAAATTTACATTATTTGATAAAATCCTTATTCTATTATCTTTAATATCTCTGCAAATACCAAGACTATTGTCTGAGCTAATATCATCATTAATAATAAGCTCAAAATTGGAATAGGTTTGAGCCAATACTGATTCAACAGTTTGCCGGATAAATTTTTCGCCATTGTAAACAGGAATACAAACACTTACCAAGGGATTTGCAGTACTATGTAAATCAACTGATTGGTTTGTAAAATAATTCAAACTCATTTTTATACCTTCTTTATTTTATATACCCAATATTTGTTCATAAGAAAATTTAGCGGAATTGTGAGAAAAAGATTGATAATTGGAGCAATAATTGCTGATATATTAAATATATCTACCCAGATATAAAGCAAAAATGTACTTAAACATAGCGTAGTTGCATAACTTAAATATGTTTTAAGTATTTCCGATTTAGAATCTCGCAATCGCTTTTTTGGCAAATTATCAACCTTTTTTTTATCATTAAAAACAAACTTGCTATTCCATATATAAGCATTAAAGGTGCTAACTACAAAACCAACCAGATTTCCTAAAATGTACCAGTCTGTATTTATCCAAATAAACAGGTAATATATAACCAATCCAATGGTTGTGTTCAAAACGCCAACCAAACCAAAACCTATAAGTTGTTTAATAAATTGCATTTATTTTTCACCAATGCTATCTTTTCTCTAAAAACTCCGCATATATGTCACATATCCCAGACACATCAGAGCCAAACTCCACCTGCCTGCCCTTATCCAACCACAATATCTTACTACACATCTGCCTTATCTGCCCCAACGAATGGGATACCAAAATCGTAGTCGCACCACCAGAGATAATCTCTTTCATCTTAGCTTCACTTTTCTTCCGAAAAGCACCATCGCCAACTGACAAAACCTCGTCCAATATCAATATATCCGGCTCCACCAGACTAGCTATGGAAAACGCTAACCTACTTTTCATGCCAGAAGACAACTGCTTAAAAGGCCTGTCCTCAAACTCTCGCAACTCTGCAAACTCTATTATCTGCCCATAAGTTTCGTCCATAAACTTTCTGGTATAGCCCAGCATCGCCCCTCGCAGATAGGTGTTCTCCCTAACCGTCAAATCGCCGTCAAATCCACTACCCAACTCCAACAAGGCAGCTATCGTTCCCTCTCTATGCACCCAACCTTTGGTTGGCTCCATTATGCCGGATATAGCTTTCAGCAATGTGGACTTACCTGCCCCGTTGGTTCCAATTATCCCCAACATATCTCCTTTTTCCAAAGCAAAGCTTATATCCCTATCCGCCCAAAACTCCTTAACCTTATAATTCTTCTTAATCCTGCGCATTACATATTCTTTTAAGCCAATATCTTTGAAATCACCTGTCATATAGCGAATTGATACATCTTTAAGCTCCAATATACTCAAATCTAATACCCCCACTACACATAATATAAAAACCGATGATTATATTTCTTATACATAAAACAGCCTAACCCCAACACTATCACCACATCAGCCAACATCAGCAAATGAAAGGCTGGTGTTGGTATGGTCGTTTCAATTACTATTTTCCTGAAATATCTTATAAACAGATAAACCGGATTTAACAGAAAAATGTTTTGTACTGTCTGGCTGTAACCGTCTATCGTATAAAAGATAGCTGACATATACATCAAAAGTTGAGTAAAAACACTCCAAAGATATTGAATATCTCTAAAGAATACATACAAAGCCGACAAAATCAGACCTACGCCTATATTGAACAGAACCAGCAAGGCAATAGGATAAATCAACAAGACTATCTTCCAGGTGAATGTTATATTATCCAAAATGCAGAAAACGAAAAAGACAATTAAAGTTAAACCAAAATTAATCAGAGTCTGTACATTTTTGGAAAACAGAAACAGATACTTTGGTACATTCACTTTAGAGAAAATCCCGGCATTACCCATTAGAGAGGACATGCCCTGAGAGGTTGCCTCATTGAAATAGCTGAATATCAGATTACCGCAGAACAGATAGGTGGTATAATGCGCCATATTCCGCCCAAAGAACTGGGTGAACACCAGACTCATCACCAACAAGGTCAGCAAGGGAGATAGAACACTCCAAGCCATACCAAGTACAGTCCGCTTATATTTTTTCTTAAAATCCCTTTTCACCAGTTCTTCAAATAGAAACTGATGTTTTTTTAGCTTCTCAAACATAAACCACCATGAAATAATTATAAAATTATAGAATCCATTCCGAAAGTATACCGTTTGACTGATGCCATTCTATTCCTCTTTTTATCTTTTCTGGCATACAATATTTGCAAAAGGGAATTGGACAGGCCAAAAATTCCAAAATTTCCTGCGCCGACTTAGCTGAATATATATCAATATAATCTTCTGAACTCTCTATCAAGTTTAGCCCAAATCTCTTATTCAAATGCCTTATTGTAGGTGCAACAGTACAAGTATATAATTTACCATGCTGTAAATAAATACATTTGTTAGCTCTATGACATAAGCGAAAACTACGTCTTGCATCCTGCGAACCCATTAAATCTAATGGATATTTATCTAATGTTTTTATTGTAGTACCTGTATTCCCAAAATAACGATATTCCACACCATGTTCAGCAGCTAAAGTTTCCAAAGCTGTATAGTTTAAATTAATTGGATATTTAGTAGGCTGTATAACTATCTTATTATCATGACAAGCTACCCAAAAAACATCTTTCATTTGTTGCAACAATATTCCGTTGGTAGTTATATAAATAACCGCGTCTGGAAAACAGATTCTCGCGGTTTGTATAAATTGTACAATATCAGGATGAAGTAACGGTTCCCCACCTAGCAAATGAATTTCCTGAGCCTGACCATTAAACAGTTTAGATAGTCTGGCAAAATCTCGTTTAAATTCTTCTATATCTGCAAATTCCGGTTCGGCAATTGCTGAAAAATGGTCACAACCAGCACAGCATAAATTGCAATGTTCAGCTAAGGCCACTTCAAATGAAAGTTCTGTTCTGGGTGTATGTCTGTTGTAAATTTCTTCCAATCTATCCGTTCGCCAATGGATAGTTTTAATTATATCCTTTTTCTTTTGTTCAGTATTTTGATTTATTTCTATACATTTTTCCTGCAATAAATCATTTATTTCTATTAAGCAACTTTGTATTTTGGATAATTCTTTATATTGCTGCTGTTTCAAAACAACGAAATCTTTCTTTAACTGAAACAACTCCTCTCGTAAATTATCATTTTCAGTTTTAGAGTTTTCAAACAAATTTTTCTCAATAACTGTAATACGCTCCATCATCTCAGCAAATTGCGCTTGCATGTACTCGACCAACTGTTGCATAATCTGCTGCATTTCAGTAGATGAGAGAGGTAGTTTTTCTTTTATTCGTTCTCCAATACTCAACAGCAACTTTCCTTTCAAAAAAAATCATTAAAAATTTCATTAAATGTAAAAAAATTTTTTAACATTTAACCAATCAATAAATTCTCTTATAGCACCATGACCGCCACTTCTTTTGCATACATAATCACATATTTCTTTTATCTCAATTACAGCATTAGCAGGACAAGCCTTAACTCCACATATCTTCATAACAGTCAAATCATTCAAATCGTCGCCTATATAACCAATTTCATTAAAAGAAATATTAAGAATACCTGCAATTTCACTTAAACATTCAACTTTATCACTAATACCTTGAAAAAAATATTTTCCTCCTAACTCTTTACAACGAATCTCAACAATCTTTGATGAACGACCAGTTATAACAATAGGCACAATGTTGTTTCTGGGCAAAATATATGAAATTCCCAGGCCATCATATACGTTAAAAGACTTAAATAATTCTCCAGTAGATGCTATATTGATTTTACCATTCGTCATAGTGCCATCTACATCCATAACTAACGCTTTGATTTTCATTAATAACCTCAAATTATAAAATATTCCAAAATTGCTCTGCAATAATAAAATCTTCTTTATTATTAATATCAATAGACTCTTTAAAATTAACTTCTTTTATAAATGGTTTTTTACCAATACGACGTTTATATAGCTTGAACACTTCTTTAGTAAAAACATAAACACCCGATGTTTCTCTATATATAGTAGGCAAATCTTGACTGCGCGGCAAATTAGAAGCATCAAAATTTAAGGGCTTTCCATTCTGCCAAAGAAAATCCTGTATTTTTACTGCGCAAAAAGATGAATCATTTTCGCCAGAAACAACTTTATCCAAACATTCTTGTGCCGAATTTAAAGTAACATAAGGAGCAGTTGCATGTGCATAAACATAAATATCAGCGTCAACTTGACTATAAAAACTAGTAAAAATTTGAGTAAAATTTGTATTTGCTTCATCTAGGCTTGGGTCACGCTGCAAAAATCTAATCCCAGGCAAAAGGTAGGATTTAATTGATTCATCACTACAAAAAACATAGCGTTCAGAGATCATATTCAAACCCAAAACAAGTTTTTGAACATATGTAATCAAAGGTACATCGCCCAATATCTTAGTATTTTTTCCTGGCAGACGTTCATTATTTGTTTTTATTGGTATAATCGAAACTATTTTCATTTTTACAATACTCTTTTCAGATTATATTAAAATTATTATTCCAATGTTGTTCCACATAAGGTTTTTTACATTTAGTCTTCATATCTTCTGGAATAGAAGCTATAAATTTCTTAAATTCCGCTACTGACACATCATGATTTTCCAATAAATATGAAGCATAATTTGGATGACAATGATATAAAGCTGTTAAATAAAAATAAGGAGAATAGCCCCATTTTTTTTCACGAGCAACAGGCATTATATAATCGCTGATTAAATCTAAAATTATATTTATTTTATATTTTTCTCCAAAAATATTATTATAATAATTTAAAATAAGTTCTGTTTGTAAATTACCAGCACCCCGTCCCATACCACACAAGGAAGCGTCAATAATAAGTTTTCGTGATGTTTCATATTCCAGCACGTCCTGGGCAGTAATCAATGCCAAATTCATGTTATTATGCGAATGAAATCCAACAAACGCATCTGGCAAAAGAATATTATCCAAGATCTTAAAATATTTACGAAAATCATCTTTGGTCATATAGCCAAAGCTATCAACAATAGAAACTGCATATGGTTCAAGTTCGGTAATTTCCTGCATTAACTCCGCATATTCATTAACTGTATAATCTATTGTAACCATTGGCTGCATAAACAAATAATAGCCATTTTCTTTTACAGCTTTCGCAAATGTAAGAGCTTCCTCTATCTGATGTTTATAGAATACAACTCTTATACCATCAACTGACGTACCATCATAAGGTACTAAGTCTTCTGGAAAGAACTGCTGAACATCTGCCATAGCAACTATCATACTTTTATGTCTATTCTCAGGTAAAAATTTACTAATTCTATTAATGGAATCAAAAATGGTATGATTGCTTTCGTATTCCTTATTATTGAGATACCCGACCTCAACAATGTCAAGACCAGCATCAATCAATCCCTGTATCATATTTTTTATAGCTAAATCTTCAAAAAACCAGTTTGTTATATATCCGCCGTCACGCAATGTACATTCCAAAATATTATATTTACTCATTGTTTCTCTCCTTATATTTTATTTCTTCTTTAATTTGCATTACTGCATCTTCCAATTGAATTCTAGGAAATACCTCTAAAGCACCGCCTCTTGTAGCATTGTATATTTCTACACCACGTTTATTCATTTGTTTTTTCATATAACTATACGCCTTAAACATTCTTTTTTGAACGAATTGAGCTTTTTGCAAACTTTTAACATTATTATTTTTTGTATTTGAAAAATATTGTTTAGGCTGACTATAATCACAATCTACACCCAATAAATATATTTTCTTAAACCCCATATATTGCGCAATATGAATAGCTGCATTAGTAACTGTTGCTAAATCATAATAACCCCATAATAAATTATCATTATACCTTAAATGCAAAACATTCTTTTCCTCAGAATTGCCAGAATTACAATACGGAACAAAAACAATTTTCTCAGTATTCGTATTTTTTTCTATATCTCGCCTTAAAAGTGCATTTAAAAATGCCTTTTCTTTTGGAAATATATCTATATTGAAACGACCTTCCTCCTTAAGAATTTTTTTATAAGATCTGCCATCAAAAAGAACATAATATGTTGGATGCCAACAAGAATAATTCATTAATGAAATAGTTCCATTAACAGCAATGCTTTCCAAATCCTGTATATATTCTATATCTTTTATCATTAGGCTTGGCCCTGGTGCAACTATAAAACAACTTTCCCCCTCATGAATATTTTTAAGTTCAACAATTTCTTTATATGGCTCATAAGCAACAGGAACTCTAAGTATTCTCAACAAAGCATAAAAATGAAAAATTAACCCATCTCTGATGATGGCATTTTTGTATTCTTTTATTATACTTTTTACGCATTTAATAGTAGCATCTTTACCTCTATGTCTTAAATTCCAATATATGTCAAATAAATTATATGTCAATCTGTGAGAACGAAGTTTTTCCTTTAAAGCTGCTATTTTATTTCGTTTATCTAAAAATCTTTCACGACGTTTTTCATCCAGTTCCGCATATTCTTTAACTTTCTTAAGTCGTTTTTTTTCTTCTTTAGAAAGGCAACTCTCATATTCAAATAAATTATTTTCTTTCCATATTGCCACAAAAGCATAAGCCAATTCAAAACTTTGCAAATGTTCAATTTGCCAAAAAATATATCCCAAGGACCATTTCATAAAATGTTTATGCTGTTTTTGTAGCAAATCCATTCCTTGCCATGCCGTAGCCAAAGCATTAATAACTTTAATATGCTTTTTACCCAATATAAATTCTTCTTGATTTTGAAGCGATAAAGAACTATCTCTATTATATCTATAATGATACAATTTATCAGGAATTACTATAATAGTTTTAACAGCCGGAAATAATGTTTTCAGAAAAACAGTATCCTCACCAATTTCAAGTTCAGAATTAAACTTCAGTCCCAATAAATCTATTATGCTTTTCTTATAAACTTTGTTCCATAAAAATGGAATTAGACCTCTAACAGCAAATGTACGAGAAGAAAATTTATTTGATACAACAAACTTAGTTGATAAGGTTCTTTTAATCCAGGCTGGAACATCAACATTATTTTTTTCATTCAAAACTTCTCCACCACATGCAACAATATCTGCATGCATACAATATGCCGTTGCCATTAACATTTCAAACATATTATTATCACAATAATCATCACTATCGACAAATGCAACATATTCACCATTTGCTATTTGCAAACCAGCATTTCTTGCAGAAGCTACACCACCATTAATTTTGTGTACCACTTTTACTCTGCAATCTTTCTGTAAATAATAATCGCATATTTCACCACTACCATCAATTGAACCATCATCAATTAAAATCAATTCAATATTTTCATAAGTTTGATTTAAAATACTTTCTATACAAATACTCAAATAATCTTTGACATTATAAACAGGTACAATAACACTCAGTAAAACATTCACCACATTACACTCCATATTTCAAAAATAAATCAATTTACAAATTCCGCCCATGCTTTAATTTATATAACCAATTAACTACTCCAGCCAAAGCAAACGCCCACCATTTGGCATATGGCGTTAGGCGCATAACCATTCGCCCAGCCATGCCAAATCTAACATCTGAATTTACATCTTTATAATGCACCTTGCAAAAGCTGGCCATATCTTGCAGTTGCCCTGACAGAGTTCGGCGTTCTTCCATTGAGTTAAAAAAACACACTCCCCAAACACCAACCGCCGACATTAAGCATTGCTCCAACAGCAATGCCTCAAACTGCGGCCAATCTTTACTCATTTCATCATAGCGACTTTTAGCCGCCAAATAATAATTAACTTTACTTCGCAAGGAATTGTCAGCAATTATACTACCCGAATGCTGCCTATAATTGTATTTTGCCTGCGGCAAACAAACCACACGCTCCACCCGCTTAAACACCTTATACATAACAGCAATATCTTCATAAGTTCTTCCAACCGGGAAAGTAATATCAGCCAATAAATCATTACGAAATAACTTGTCCCAAAGATAGTTTTGCATACACTCGTCATTCAGCAGCATCTGCATAGCCTGCTCCTTATTCAAAATTTCGGTTTTCTGCCAACCCCTAAAAATACTTCTATCTTCATATCTCTCCATTCGACTGCACACTACAATATCAGCTTTATATTCCTGCGCGTTTTTTAGCATACATTCATACATATCAGGCTCTATCCAATCATCGCTGTCTACCCAACCTATGTAATCACCAGTAACCATTGCCAAACCGGCGTTTCTGGCTGCCGAAACTCCAGCATTTTGCTGATGTATAACCAAAATACGCTTATCTGTATTTGCATAATCATCACAAATTATACCGCTATTATCTTGAGAGCCATCATCAACCAATATAATCTCCAGATTTTCATAAGTTTGCCTAATCACACTATCCAAACATTTTTTTAAACTCTTTTCTCTATTATATATGGGAATTATTATTGATATTTTGGCATTACGCACTGTATTTTTCACCTTTAATTTCGTTTCATTTTATATGCAAGCCAGGCCTTTATATATTTCACAATATATCGCGCGCCAACTTTACCTTGGCGAAATTCTTGTTCCATCGCACCACGCACAGAATAAACACCCTTATCCAATTCTATACGCCTTTTGATTATCTCCTGAATATACGGTGTTCGCGCCGCATATTGCCAAAAATACTCGCTAAATGGCGCATCCATACAAAGCCATGGTTTCCTATCTCCACCAAAATGCACAATTTTAGCATTTTCTATCGACGCACATAATTCTCGCTGCAAATATTCAGGCAGATATTGATTAAACTCTGGCTTCATCACATCCCAAGAAGCCGATACGAGTTTAACCTTACCCTCACATAAAACATTTAAAACATCCTGATCATGCTGACGCCATTCTCTCGATGTGGCAAAATCTAGCAAATATTCAGTATCATACAACTCTTGAAATTCTTTTATATTAATCAATAGCATACCAGCAATAAAATAATCATTGGGCTGCTTAAGTTTTAACTCTTTATCCCGATACTTTTTTAATTCAGTCAAAGGGTTATAATACTCTATCAATCCACAAAAATCTCGGCTGGATGCCAGTAAATAACCAGTTAAATCGGTATGGAACAAATCCGCAACATCAACAAGAGCAACCATATCACCATCTAAATATAAAACCTTATCATACTCTGCCATAATCTCAGGTATTAACAAACGATAATATGTTTCTTTAGTTAAGCCATCTTTATTTTCAGTATAAAAATTATACTCAGATACATACTTTTCAACATTGACAATTCTCAACGATACATTAGTAAAATCAACCAACATATTAACAAGTATTTGTTCATTTTCTTTACTAATATCGCTGGTAAGAATAACAATATCATAATTATTTTCTTCGCTCCCATTAACCGCAACTGAATAAATCATTGTTGCCATATAAGGTACAAAGAAATCATTTGAGGCAAACGCTATGGCAATATTATTTTTCTCAAATACTGGCAAAATTTTCTCCATATCAGCTGCCCATCTTTCATAACCCCAAATACGCTTTTTCAATTCTATCTGCCACATCGGCAACCGCAAAACCAGACTGTCTAACCTGCTCATTAAAAGCTTGCCTGTCCATACTAACCTGACAACGCAAAATATTATCCGCCCAAACATCTGCTCCACTGCTCAAATCAACTTTCTGCACCAAATCAGTTACAACAGCTTCATCCGGCACATTATCCGAGCAGATAACCGGCAGACCTGCTGCCTGCGCTTCCACCACAGCAATCCCCAACCCCTCAAACCTACTTGGAAATACAAAAACGTCCATTGCCCAAAGCAGCTGCTCCACCTTATCCGTTACACCATAGAAAAGCACTTTATCTGCAATACTAAGCTTTTCCGCCTTTTGCCGTAAATCAGCTTTTAATTCGCCCTCGCCAACTAAAAGCAATATACTATCCGGCCTTTCATATTGCAGTATAGCAAATACCTCCAACAAATACTCCTGATTTTTCTGATAACACAATCGCCCAACATTGCCAATTACCAATTTACCATCTATATCCAAATCCTTGCGGACTTTCTCTCTAACCTCATTATCAAATCTAAACCTCTCTACATCTATACCATTGGGAATAAACTCATATTTTTCTACAACATCTCTCGGAAACATAAATTCTGCCGCCAACTTGGAACAAGCCCAATATTCAGTAACATTTTCAGCCAGCAGCCTTTTAGCAATATTATGTATAAGCAGCTTTAGCCACCTGGTTCTGCTCTGCCTTAACGCTGTATTATGGCTATGGGCGATTCTCACCGGAATCCTAGCCTTTTCAGCCAGATAAGCGTAATACAATGACAATCCCTGAAAGATATTCAAATGAACCACATCATACTGCCGCTCTTTTAACAACTGCCTGAACATCTTATGGTTTTGCCACAGCTTCCGCTGACTGCCGGACAACTCATAAAACCTAACACCTTTTTCCTTAAGTTCTGCCGTAAATACACTTTCACACATCTGTGCCGCTACAATATCTATCTCCAAGCAGCTTAAATCCATTTCCATAATCACATTATGCAAAAAGGATTCAATACCGCCCGACTCCCACTTCTCACAAAAACAGCATACCCTACGCTTGTCCATTACATCTTTTC
>CANSKT010000046.1 GCA_947647555.1 uncultured Peptococcaceae bacterium
AAAAAACAGAATCCATACTGATGGTTATAAACTTCACTCTTTTTTGCAAGGACTTAGACCAAATAAACATCTGATTTTTTTTGGGATCATGCCCCAAGTACAAATCATTCAGATTTAACGAAGTGTTATGCTCAAACTCAGTGATACCTAGATACAAATTATGATCATACTGACGCTTATAGCTGTACAAATTGGTATTTCTCAAATAATGAGAGACTTCATAAACATCTGCAATAACATAATCTTCACTATGATGTAGCTTTTCTCGTCTATATATTTCGTCCATTTCCTGCGAGAAATCAGTATTCAGGGCACTGTCAAAGCGACTGATACCATTACCAGCTTGAGCAGAGCCTACATTTGGCCCAATGTATATTTCATAACCGGTATCTGCATTGGTAACAAATACGTTTAAGCTGTATGAACTAGCATAATTCAATTTAGCCATTTCCTCACTATCTATGGCCTTTATGGTTTCAATATCTGCATCTGTTATTTCCACAACAGATCGTCCTTGCCGAAGCGCAGTCATTATTTTATTTTCTAGCATTCCTTTTATAACATTTAATTTTCTATATGCGTGCCGAGAATTTCCACCTTCTGCTGCTTCAGCCATATACCCATTATATGGTAATCCCAAACCAATATCTGTGTCAATCACCTCGGTTAGAGGGATTAATGCGTCAGAACCATACTTTACCATAAAAATATTCTTAAAGGCTTGCAACTTCTCGTCTTCATTATATGGCGTAGCTAGACTCATCATAAAGTCTGAGAATTCTTCCAATTCATTTTTAATTTTAATATCCAACTTGTTATTTTCTGAATCCAATTTCAAAATTGTATAAATATAATTCTTGGCCTTAACCACCTGTTCCATAAGCCCGGTTAGGCTTGCCAAAATTTCTTCTCCCTTACCAAACTGCGCCTTAGCATATTCCTCACGCAACTTGTCTATCTCAACCAATTTATCTATAAGAGCCTGTTCCTCCGCCAGCAAATCTATAAACTTATTGTTTTGCAGCAGGCTGTGCAGCGGATCATCTTCCTTTGATAATACACAGATATTTGTATATATGTATTCATTTTGCAACAACTCTTTTAAGAATTTGTCAATAATTTTCTGCGGCACATTGGGGTTTTTGGCAAATAAAAAGTTGCGCAAATCCTTAAAAGGCACAAAATCGGCGGCAAACTCCCGTACATAATCCACCTGTTTGGTATATTTGATACTTAAATCCTCGGCATGTTCAACATTTTCCTTGCGCAAGTTAGAGCAATAACAGTTTTTCAAACGAGATTTTGCCTTATAGCAATGCTTATTAAAAATTACCTGCAAATTCAGCAACAAGCCCGGCATTTCCTCAATTTTCTTTACCAGCTTAAAATACCACTCGTTATCGACCCGGCAAATTTTATGGTATTGCTCTTGCCCAGCCAAGCAAATATCCGTACCCTCACTACTGAACTCCGCCGTAGCCACACCAGCAAAAAGGCCATATGGCGTTGGTCTAGCAGTCATTCTACCATAATATTTTTTAACCGACTCAATCATTCTATCTGTGGTTTTAGTTGAGCTATCTGCATACATTTTATATAAATCCTGCGAGGCAATAGCCACTGCCTCGGCAAATAGTTCATCTTGCCGGCAGAAAGCCATAACCTCATCATCTGCCAGTTTTGCAAAATCATAAAATTCATTCAAACTTCTGGCAGGACAACGCATCAATACATGGTTTGCCGCTTGATACTGCATAATAATCACCTCGTTAATTTAGTTAATCATATCTTAAAGCGTCTATCGGCTCTAAACGGGCGGCTCTGTTAGCTGGCAAAAAGCCGAAAACAACGCCCAAACCAACCGAAACGCCAAAGGATAACAAAATCGAATCCACCGCCAGCATAAAGGGTAAATTCATAACCTGACAGGCAACGAAACCGACCGCTGTGCCGGCAGCAATCCCTAGCAGGCCGCCCACGGCGCTGGTGCTGGCAGCTTCGATAATGAATTGCAGGCGAATATCACTGCGCCTTGCCCCGAAAGACTTGCGCACGCCAATCTCTTTAGTGCGCTCCTGCACAGAAACCGACATAATATTCATAATGCCCACGCCGCCCACCAGCAGCGCAATACCAGCAATTGCTTTCAGCACCGAAAGCATACCGCTCTGCATAGATAACATCATTTCCATACGCTCCTTTTGGCTGGTTACGTTAAAATAATCATCTTTTTCGTAACATTCCAGCAGGCTCTTTTCAATCGCCGCCACCGCCTGCTCCGAGCAGTCCCGGCTCACTGAATTAAGATTGAAGCTGCTCACAAAAGGCGTTTCGCCTAGCTTCAGCACGTTAGTGTAAGGAATATAAACCACATCATCAGCGCTGCCTGCGCCAGTTTCCAATTCGCCAAAGCTATTAAGCACGCCAACAACCGTATAATTTCTGCCCCGTATTTTCAACGTACCGCCCAATGCCGCACCGTTCATAATCTCCTCGGCCACAAAACGCCCCACCACGCAGACGCTGGCGCGGCGTTCAATATCCATATACTGCAAAAAATCACCCTCGGCCACTTCCATAAGCTGGGTTTGAGGATAGGCCTCGCTGACCCCGGAAATAACCGTCTGCATATAACGCTTATTTCCGTATTTAACGCCGCCGCCCAAGCCCACAATCGGACTTAAATCACAGAGCAGGGTAGGATTATTGCTCACCAACTCATACATATCCGAAACCGTAATCCGTCTTGTAGAATCCCTGTTATAGATATTAACGCTAATCATATTTGCGCCCATATTGTCAAACTGCGCCTCCACCTGCGCCAACGTGCCCCGGCCAATGGTCATAATCACAATAACCGCCGCCACGCCTACAATAATACCCAGCATAGTCAGCAAAGAGCGCATTTTGCGTGCCAACAGGCTTTTCAGAGCCATTACAAAGGCTTGCCGAATATCCATTATTCCGCCGCCACAACCGCCTCCGGCGCGTCTGCCGTTCCGTCATAAACAATTTTGCCGTCCTCAAGCCGAATAATTCGCTGTGCCTGCCGGGCAATGGCGTTATCGTGAGTAATCAGCACCACCGTACGCCCCTCAATATTCAGCTGCTTCAAATAAGCCAAAATCTCCCGACCAGTTTGGCTGTCCAATGCACCGGTGGGCTCGTCCGCCAAAATCACCGCCGGCTCGCCAGCCAAGGCTCTGGCAATCGCCACCCGCTGCTGCTGACCGCCGGAAAGCTGATTCGGCACATTCTGCGCTTTATCCGCCAGCCCCACCTGCTCCAACAGTTTCAGCGAGCGTTTGTGCCGCTCTCCTGCGGGCATACCGGCGTATAGCATTGCCAGTTCCACATTCTCGCAAAGGTTCAGCTTGGGTATTAAATTATACTGCTGGAAAATAAAGCCCAGCGTTTTGTTACGCAGTTTGGCCTTGGCATTATCGTCCATACTTAAAACATCTGCCCCGGCCAGATGATAACTGCCGGAGGTGGGCTTATCCAAACAGCCGATGATATTCATACAAGTGGATTTGCCGCTGCCGGAGGCCCCCACAATCGCCGCAAACTCGCCTCGGCGTATTTCCAAGCTTACGCCGTCCAAAGCGTGAACCGACGTTTCCCCAGTTTGATAAATTTTATATACATCTTGCAATTTGATGAGAACATCGTTATTTTGTTCATTCATTAACTGTATACTCCTTGATTAGTTTTCGGCTGTGCCGACTGCTCCTGTCGGAATGACTATTTTCTCGCCCTCCTGCACGCCGGAAACAATTTCTACATAATAATCATCATTCATACCCAACTCTACCTGCCGCCAAGTATAGCCCGGCAAATCGCTTGGCTGTCCCTCCGAACCCTCGACCAGCAGCATATTGCCCCGGCTTACGGCGTTCATCGGCACAACCAGCACATCTTCTGCCTGCTGCAAAACCACCTCGGCGTTGACGTTCATACCCGGCAACAGTGCGCCGAACTCGTCCAGCGTTACAGTAATGGGGTAAGTGGTAACGCCGTTGCTGCTGTTGCCTTTAATGCTGATTTTGCTGACATAGCCTGCAAACTCTTGCCCCTGCAAAGCATCAGCCACCACCTGCACCGGCTGGCCAACTTTAATCAGGCCGATGTCCAGTTCGTCAACGTTCATCACAAATTCCAGTTTGCTCATATCGTAGATAACTGCCATTTCGCTGGCGTTATTATTACTGTCGATTGTGTCGCCCTGCTCGAATTTCTTTTCAATCACCGTCCCAGCAATCGGCGAAGTGATTGTGTAATACGCCAGCGCCGCCTGTGCGTTATCCTGCTCAATTCTGGCTCGGCGCAGGTCATTTTCCAAACTATCGTCAGATAAACGAATAAGCGTCTGGCCTTTCTGCACACGCTCGCCCTCGCTCACCAGAATTTCCGCAACATCGCCGCTAGCTTTGGCTAAAATCTGCTCACTATAATTATATTCCAGCAGACCACTGCGCACACTGGTAAAACCGCCAGCATCGGCCGCCGCCCAATCCCCCTCCTGCAAACTGCCGGGATTTTCAACAGCAATAGTTAATTTATGGGTCAGCACGCCGCCGGAGCTTACCTGTTCCACACTGGAAATTGCCTTAATCGTGCCGCTGATACGCTGACCGTCGTTTTCCAAAATAACCTCTGCGGCCTGCCCAACTTGCAGCTGCTCGGCTTCGTCAGTTTTGAAAGGCGCGTCCAGCAGCATAATATCCCGGTCGCGCAGATACAAAAGCTGACTGCCCACATTCACGCTGTCGCCAGTCTCGCAATGGACTGTTACGACCTGACCAGTCTCCGGCGCAGTTACATTCAATTCCGCAATCTCTGTTTCGGCTTCTTGCAAGTTAAGTCGAGCCAGATTATAGCTGTTTTGCGCCCGGCCTGCGTCTATCTGATATAGCAGCTGCCCGGCTTCAATCATATCCCCCTCGCTAAAGGGTGCGCTTAAAACATCGCCGGTAACCAGCGCCTTAACGGTATAGGAGTTCACCGGCTGCACAGAGCCTACGCCCTCCATAATTGAGATAATAGAGCTGCGTTCCACTAATTGATAGCGATACGCCGGACTTTCCGCATTTTGCGCTCTATCCTGCCGGCCAACAAACCACCAAATTGCAATTCCCGCTATTATTAGCAACAAGATAGCAATTACAATTTTTTTCCTTTTTAACATTTTTATAAATTCCTTAATCGCTGTTTATAGCGTCTACAATTTCCATTTTCGCCGCTTGTTTTGCCGGATATGTACCAAAAGCCCAACCAATCAATATAGTAATAACAACTGCCACTAATACAGGCCAAATAGCAGCATACAAATAACTGAAAGAAGATTGTGTCCACAGTATAAGAAATAAAACTACAAAAAAACCTGATAAGACACCTAATAAACCGCCTATCAAACCAGTAATAACCGCCTCCAGTGCAAATTGTTGCTGAATATTGCGATTAGTTGCGCCAAAAGCCTTGCGAATACCAATTTCTTTAGTTCGAGCCTGCACACCAGCTAGCATAACATTCATAATGCCTACGCCGCCGACAAGCAACACAATACCTGAAAAAAAACTCCAATGAATAGCATCACCAAGAATATAACCGCGTACCATTTCCGAGGTATCTCCAATGCTATAAACCTGCAATATCCAACCATTATTTTCTTCTCTTCTAGTGCGCTCACAAAGCATTTCTTTTATTAAGACCTGGGTTTTATACATATTTTCTTTACCATTGGCACAGACAAAATATTTATCATTATAATTACCATAGGAACTTATTGATTCACCATTAATCTTTCTAGCATTAGTGTAAGGAATATAAACCTCATTATTTCTGATAGGTATAATATCATTTTGCACATCAGCAAACACACCAATTACAGTGTAATTTTCACCCCAAATTTTCAAAGTTTGTCCTAATGCATTGCCTTCCATCAAGTCATTAGCAATACTGTGGCCAATCACACAAACATTACGCTCTCTGGAAATATCCATATATTCCAGAAAACGTCCCTCATGCAAACGCAACACCGGCACCATATCAAGATAGCTGCTGTTCACACCATAAACTCGCGCATCATCTTTCGTTCTTTCACCATATCTCACGCCTCCAGGCAAGTCAAATTCAACATATGGTGATATACCACTGATAATCTCTGGATTGTCCTACGCTAGTTGTTCCATATCGCTTGGCATGACTTTCATTGGCAAATCCACACTCACATAAGTCCAGGTTTGCATAAGCGTTGGAGCATATTCATCTTGCTGTATCTGAAGATCCATCAATGAAATATTATTGGCAGTCCAAGCAAAAACAAATCCAGCTATACCGATAACCATACCTAGAATAGCTTGCAAACAACGCCCTTTATTAACAAATAAACTTCTGACAGAATTTTGCAATGTTTGTCTAATATTCATTCTATATTCCTTTGGCATAATGTTCTGATAAAATATATACAAATGTGGGCTATAAAATTTCAAAATTTATTTAAGTAATTATCTGTCGCAAGGCATAGTAGACACACCACCGCAGGACATGCTACAATCACCACAAGTATCACAATTGGAAAGACAATCATTGCATGTACCACAGCCAGTTCTGAAAGTGATTGCCTTAGTGCTATCATCAACATTTGTTCCAACAGTTACATCCAGATCAAAATCTTCGTACATTGCCATTATTTTTCACCTCCTCCTGCTTGCTGACCAAGTTTACACAAATGCGTCCTCGCATCGGCCAACACAAACCTTTGCAACAATTATTTGCCGCAGATGATAGCTAAAATTTGCTATCATCTGCAACATCGTTTTATAATGACTGGCCTTGGTAAGTATTTTATAGCCCACAAATGTATCAAATTTAATAGATTGATAAAAATTACTTTTCATAATAATCTTGTTTGATAATTTATTTAGTAATTTTTACCTTTCTATTATATAAGCAGCACGAGAAGGGCAAAATGTAACGCTAAATTTTAAAATATTTTCGCAAACCTAACTTTTAGCTTCATTTTGCCATTTAAGCAAAAAAAAATTGCACATCACAGAAGCAAATCTGCAATGTGCAACAAATAAAATTATCAAATTATAATTTATTATACCGCAGCCGTGATAAATTCTCTGGAATCATATCCGCCTTTTTCAGCATAAAAATATACCTTGGCTCGATATTGGTAACCTGATTTAGCGCCATAATAATACACATTTGATGCATGTCGTCTGGTATTATAGGCCAACATATTAGAATTATCATTACTGGACATTGTAGCCACCGCTGTCCAACTGCTCGAACCCAGCGCTTTCTCCTGAATAACGATCGTTTTAGCTCCGATTACATCCATTGTGCCAGTACCGCTTATATTAAAAGTTACTGTTATTGTATTTCCAGAAGAACGAGCTGCCTGTGCCACGCAATCTGTAATATATTCACTGGAATAAATTGTAGCATTAGCAACAGATGTAATACAAAAAAATGCAACCAAAATTAATGATATTAAAGAAATTCTTTTATACATTATTTTCACTCTCCATAAATTGAATTTATTATATTTTCAGCATCTTCTAAAGAGAAATGACCTTTAATAGAACCTGCATAATCTTCATTCCGCCATACTATTGCTCTAATACCTAAATTATCCATAATATAATACTTGGTACCATACATTTCATATTCAGTAACTTCCGAAGTATCTTTTTCATATAATGGAGTATTATTATCGTTTATGGGAAACATATAATCTATATACAATTCATCAATGCTGTTATTTTTTTCTCTGACAAAATCGGCACAAATACTATTTAATGCACCATCTTTGAATAAATCTACTTTATCAAATACATAACCCTCCGGCAGCCATTCAGGCACTAATTGAAGTCCCCCAGCATAATCCGCTACAACATCAGCTAACTCGGTAGTTACGGTAACCGGTTCAAACCAAAACTGATCGTCATTCCATCTGCCGATAACGCCAAGAGGGTTATAACCCAAAGCATATGCCGTAGCGGTCCCAATAGATAGAAACAACACCAGAACTGCTACCGCGCTAGAAAATTTACGCCAGCTTTTTTTGACAAAAGATAAAACCTTACCTTGAGAATTTTCCTGCGGAATATTATTGCTTACCTCTTTGTCCGTCTCATCATCAAAGGTATATAACCCTTCTTCCTTTTGAGCCATAGGATAATAATATTCAAAAAATTCATTCAATGAAGTTTCAACATCTTTATGCTCAACATTACGGCGTTCCGCTATCAGATTGGCAATATATAAGGCCTCCTCCGCATCAATCTGTTCAGCTTCTGGGGCGTCAAAATCAGCTCGCAGAATCGCCTCTAAAACAGATGTATCTAGCAAGTCGAATTTCTTATAATTTGGACACCCTTTTGCTTCGACTTTCGACATAACAAAACCCCCCTCCTATAATATAAGCAGCATAACAAGTGCAAAATATAACGCTACAATTTATGTTTTTTTATAAAAATTTCACTATTTTTTATTGCCAAATAATTTGCGTATTTTTATTCTTGCCCGATATAAACGCTGCTCAATTACTCTAATGCTCACGCCATACTTATCTGCAAGATCTTTTAAGGATTTATCCTCGACAGTAAATTCTTTTATCAGCTGGAACTCCTTATGTACAGCTAAATCAGAATATAAGAAATCTACATCTTCATCCATAGGCTTGTTATCAACAAAATCTTCCATACCCATCTCAACACCAAATTCTATATCCGCCTGTTGAGGTAAATATACCATTAATTGTGCAAGCTGCTGTTTTTTTCTTATAATCTGCGATATAGATAACTTTAAAGATTTATAAAGCCATTTTACAGGATCATCATATTGCATAACTTTCTCTATCTTATACTTACCATCATCATCTTTCTTATCTTTCCTGCAAAGATCTAAAAAAACATTTTGCACTGCCTCTTCCGCATTACTTTTTTCCAAACGACCTATTGCATAATTAAAAAGCGACTCCTGATTAGTTCTATATAATTTTTCTATAAATTCTCGTTCTTCCTTAGTTAATTCACATCGCTCCTGTCGTCGCTTGTCCATAATTCCCATTCCACCTCACAAAAAATATATCACATATTTATTATATCACTTTCCCTGGAATTTTCCAGAGCTTTAACCAAAGTTCTCATAACATCTTCCACTATCTCCAAATCTTTTTCGTTTTTACCTTTTAATAGAGCTATAATGTTATTCATTGTAACATTGTCATCTTCCTCAGCAAATAAACTATCCATACTTATTCCAAGAATTTCCGTTATTTTAACCAACGTGTTAACAGTCATTTCCCTTGACCCATTTTCGATTTTGTTATAAAGAGGTTGTGTTATACCAATATTGTGAGCCATAAAATCTTGTGTAAGATTCATTTTCTCACGGTAAAAAAGTATATTTTTTATAAGCCTTTGTTTTACCTCAGAATCTAATTTATATTTCATTACCAATCTCCTTAAGCATAATATGTTATATATAGTATAACTTAATCTTTTTGTTTACATAATGCACTAACTGGCATATTATTTATGACATAATATAAGGACATTATATTTTACAGAAAACAAACCAACCTAGAATAATTTTTTTAGTTAATTGCTATTGACACACTGGCTATTTTTTCAAACGTATGTTAAAATGCTTAATAACCAGCTGCACAAAAAAGATTCTGGACTTTAAACTCGCTATGTGCTAAACTATTTATAAAGGAGGATATCTAATGGAACAAGAAACAGCTATCAATCCACAAAAAAATCAATATGACGCAATGTGCAAAAACCTCCTAGCCAAGAAGTATACTTTGGCAAGAATTATGCAAAGTTGTATGAGAGAATATCGGAATTACAGCTTGAATGATATTGCCGAAAACTTCATTGAAGGGCAACCTGAAATTGGCAAGACAAAAGTCTTTCCAGATGAAACAGCAATGATTGACGGTATTGCCAATGAAGATACATCGGTTGAAGAAGGTACGGTAGTTTACGATATTCGCTTTAAGGCTATCCTTCCTAAAAACGATGGCTATATAAACCTAATTATCAATGTAGAGGCTCAGGCGAATTTTAACCCCGGTTATCCGCTGATAATGCGCGGCATATATTATTGCAGCCGTATGCTTTCCACTCAGTACAACCGGGAATTTACTAAATCGCATTACGAAAAGCTAAAAAAGGTAGTGTCAATATGGGTTTGCACCGAGCCTACAAAACAGCGTTTTTGCACTCTGAACGAATACAATATAGCAGAGAATAATATTATTGGCAGTACGAAAGAAGATTCAGCTAACTATGATTTAATGTCAGTATTTATGATATGTTTAGGCAACCCTGATACTGAAGATTATAATGGTATTCTTAAATATTTGGACGTTCTTTTATCAAAAAAATATTCCAAACAGGAAAAGAAACAAATACTAGAGAAAGAATTTGATTATCATTTTAACGCTGAAACAGAAATGGAGGTCGATGAAATGTGTAATTTAGCTCAAGCGATAGAAGATAAGGGCAGAGAATTAGGCAGAATTGAAGGTATGCAAAAGGGCATTGAAAAGGGCAAGCTTGAAACCACACTTGCCAACATTCAAAGCTTGATGTACAAAGTTAGTTGGACTGCTGAACAGGCAATGGACGCACTCAATATTCCACAGGAGGAGCGCAGCCAATACCTGCCCAAACTTAAACACCTTAACTAATTTTATCCACTAGTAGAATAATTTTATCTTAAACTAAAATTATACCTTAATACTTGATTTTAACAAACTCACCCTCTGCCCGGCTTTGCAGGGCAAGGGTTGAGTTTGTTGCAGCAAGCGATGTGTCTGGGTACCCAAACACAAAAATAGCCTATTCGGTGTTACCCGAATAGGCTGTTTTGCTTGTTGGGGGCAAATCCCCCAATCCCCCTCTTGAACGCTCAAACAAGTTTCTCTATGCACAAATGCATAGAGATTAGTTCTCACTAAATTCTGCCTGCTGCTCCGCATTGGCAATCATTAAGTGTTCACTTATGAGCGGCGGCGCATTTCTCCCGTTGGTCGAAACGCTTATGTTCAGCGATTCGTTTCCACTTCACGCTGAACATTTTTCTCTTTGCTGTCGCTAACCTCCAGCAAATTATCTACATTGGCCTTAACAGTTAAAAGCTGCTTCATTTCCTCTCTGGCCTGCCGGTAGTCGCCATAAGCCGCTTTCTTCTCATTCAGCAGTTGCGCATATTCCGTCTGCAAGCTTTTAACCGTTGGCAGCTTTTTCAAACCTAAATCGTCAAAGGCTTTCTTTGCCGCCCTATGTAACAGCAAAGCGCTTTCGTGTTCCGCAGCAAACTTTTTAGAATAGCCAGACTTCTTGTATGCTGCAAAAATTTCCCTCGTCTTATGGTAGTTTATGATGTGCGTTTTCAGCACAGCAATTTCAGCCATACGGCTTTCTGCTGCCTTAATTGTGCAGGATAACTCATCATATTTCTGCGTTGCTGTCGCAGTTCTAGCCACCAATTCATCATAACTCAGCAGGTTATTTTCATTAAGATAGTTATAAGTTTTCGCCAACTGTTTAAGATTGAAAACTGTTGCCCATTTAGCGTAGCCGCCGCCCTTACCCTCGGCTAACTTCTGCTGAATATCTACCAACAGATTTATTTTATCCTGCGATTGGGGCATTTTCTTGCTGGCTATAACCGCTCTCAATTCAGCTTCAGAATATCCATCACCTAATCTATCTAACCGGGCAAACTGTTTCCAGCCTGCGGCTTTTAAGCGCCAGTTTTTCCCTCGCTTGCTAACCTCAATACCCACCTGCTCCAGCAGTTTTAACAACTCATCAAAATCTGCCGGTTGCTGTGTTAGCGCCTTATCTATGGCCTGCCGCAGCACATCTTTTTGCGTTGGTGTTTGGACAATGCCCTGCTGCTCCTGCCACTTGTTATAGCTTAACCCCCAGCGGTTTTTCGGCTCATCAATTACTGAATAACCATTCTCGATACAGATTGTGTCGCTCAAGCGGCGTATCGCTTTTGTACTGCCCCAAAAGTTACAGAACTTGCGATTATATTCCAAATTTACAGAATTGAAGATGATATGGTTATGCAGATGTTGGCGGTCAATATGGGTACAGACGATAAAGGAGTGTTGGCCTTTAGTAAATCTCATTGCTAACTCATAGCCCAGCCGATTTGCCTCCTCCGGGGTAATCTCCCCAGGCTTAAAAGACTGCCTTATCTGGTAGGCTATGACATCATTTTTCTTTGGTTCTCTGCCGCTTTTGGTCTGATAAATTCTATGCGCAAGGGCAAATTCTGCGTCGGCTATTCGGCTATCACACTCATAGCGGCTGATGAGCCTGCCGTCATCCGTCTTGGCCGGATTTTCCATATAGTCGATTATCCGAGCGATTGTCGAGCTAACCTTGCGGCCTTGGCTGTTATGCAATGGTATCAATCTTGTTGTTGCGATAAACATCACCACGCTTTATTTGATTTTATCCAGCCCACGCAAAATATCGTTAGCTGAGTTTTCCAAATGAGCAAAGCTCTGCCTTATATCCTCTAAATCCTCAGCATAAATCCGCCCTGTCGTATTAACCCTCTTTGTCAGCTGATTAAGGTTATTAGAGGAACGCCGGAGCAATGAGATTAAATCCTTCAACTCCGGCATTTCTAAATTGATTATATAACCGTCAATAGCCATTTTGCGCAGATAAGCCGCCATATTGGAAGTCCCAAGTAAAGCCATTTTCTGCTCTATAAGCCCTCGCTCCTCCGGCGTAACCCTAAACTTTAACTGCACCTCTCGCTGCCTTTTTTCCGTTTGTGCCATAGATTAACGCTCCGGCTCTTTAGGCTTTTTCTTGGGTGTTGGCGTTTTGGGCTGTTGGGTCTTTTGCTGCAATTTAGCCAAAACTGACGGTCTGGCTTTTTGCTGTTCCTGCTCAAACTCTCTAACGCCGCTGGCAAACATATCCAGCAAGCCGGGGTGAGTGCTTAAAGCAATATAATCCTGGCTATGCCGCTCCACTGCTGGGGCAGGAACGGTTTTTGCCCACTCCTTATTTTGAGCGGATATTCTGCCGTCCCAGTCCAGATACCGCACCTGATTCGCCAGCACAAATTTTATTCGTTCCATACCAAACCGAGGAAGAAGCTCCTCTATTGCCCTAACGCTATCCAGCGAATAGCCGAAATAATTATTATGTATAGCTTCCTCAATAGCCTGGCCGCAAGCCACATTGGCCTGATGAGATTTCCTAAACAAGTCAATATCCCCACAATCCGCCGCACATTCATAGGTCTGGTTATATAAAGGCACATTGGCAAACTGCATAAATTCCTCCTGCTCCTGCTGCAAAAAGATGTTAGCCCGCTCCGCGATTGTATCCAGAATATCTTGCATATAATCTGTTTCTTTCTTTGTCCAATCCTTATAAATATCTTCCAGCGGGCTGGAGGATTGTAGCAGCGCTCTGGCCTGCGCCGTAGGCAGCGGATTATCGTCCAAAGCCATTAAAATATCCTCTTTGGTAACATATTCATAGGTATGATGCAAAATCTCGGATACCGTCTGACTTTCCAGCCACGCCCGAAATTTATCCTGTTCCGCCCGCATTTTATCATATAAGGCATTATTCAATTCCTCGTTATTCATTTCATTGATTTTTTTCAAATTTTTTTCGTCCATATATTTAATTCCTCCTAACATAATCTCAAAAAAATATTTTATCAAAATTTATTCTATGGTATAATTTTAAACAAATATATTGTAAAAGGTGATTTTATGGCAAACAGTGAACAGCTTTGGCAAGAGGCCAAAAAGAAATGCCGTTTAAACAATGAAGATATTGCTTTAGCCAAACGGCTAGGTTTAAATCCTCGCAGCCTTATCAAAAACATACCCAGCAAAAGCGAGCCTTGGAAAGCGCCGGTAAAAGACTGGCTGCACGAAATTGATGAAAAACGGCAGAAAAAGACTGCACAAAAACAAATGCGCAAAGAAAAGGCGCAGGGAAATAATAATTAAAGCTCCACTCCATAATGCCGGGGCTTAATAGCCGCAGCTGCAACCTCCGGCCTTGGCGGTAAAGGCTGGCGAAGGCGCTCCAACACCGAGGCTCTCGCCCGCTCGGCCAATTCCGGCTTAATAGCTTTTTCTTCGGCCTGCACTGGTTCATTTGCCGCTGGCGCTGGCCCCGCCGTCATATTATCCATATTAAGTTCCATATCCAATTCAATCAGCCGGGCGTTTTTTTGCGCCAACTCCGCCTCAAATTCAAACGGCTTATTCTGCTCAAGTTCAGCCGCCTGCACTTGGCTTTGCAGGTTAATCAACTTATCCTCCCGCCTTTGGATTTTCTTATCTATATGCGCCAAAGCATTATCCAACCGAATAATGTTGCCGTGAACGTCTTTGCCTAAATCCGTGCAATGGTCTAGCAGCCCCTTTAAGGTCATTTCCAAGGTCTGCCCAAATCCGTGCCGGCTCAAATACAGCCCAAAACCCCGGTAACTGCCAATCTTCTTCGGAGCCGTGCCGGTATATTTCTCACATTTTTGCAACAGAGCCGCCCCAGCCTTATCCTTTTCGTGGTAAGTAACCCCGTCAATCTCCATACCAATAAAACCGGCTGACGGGTGCTGATGAGCCAGCGCCGTTGCTTTATCCGCTTGCAGCGCCGCCAACTCCTCCTGCGTTTCTTTTATCTGCCTTGGGAAATGCTTGGTCAGATTATCTTGCAGTCTGAACTGCTGACTTTGGTGGTTTGCTTTCATCGTCTTTAATTTGCTAACTTCCACATCTAATTCCATACGCTCCTTAATGCGAGGGTCGCCGGCGCATAAAGCTTTAATCTCCGCATAGGAGAGCGCCGCCTCGTCCACATCCTCACAGGTACGCACCGGGGATTTAGAGGTCATAATTTGAGAAATAAACCGCTGTTTAGTTTCTACCGTCTGCCATAAATAGCTGTCAAACGTGGCCTCGGTAACATAACGGCAGACGTGGACTTTTTTATTCATATTGCCCTGCCGCCTGATGCGCCCCTCGCGCTGAATTAAATCAGTCGGTCATTTTTTGCGGACAGTTCATACATGCTATCCTTTTCTGTTCTCTG
>CANSKT010000047.1 GCA_947647555.1 uncultured Peptococcaceae bacterium
GACAAACTCCAATCATTCATTGCCGCTTCAATTTCGTAAAAATGCCGTTCGTCCCCATTTTCTATGCGCATAAGATTCAGAGAATGAGACCAGCTTAAACAAAAAATACGGCCAGTGTTGGTTTGCGGATAATTTTTGAATTGGCTAAACAGTGTTTCGCCAATTTCATCTTCAGAAAACACCTTATAAAATTGTCGAATATTTTTCAAATTTCCAACAGAAAAACCTTTGCCAAACTGCGCCGTCAAATATTCCGACAAATTTTTCAAGATGGTTTGGCCATACGCCGCCCTGGCTTGACCCTGCTGTTCTTCTTCAAAAATCAAGCGCCCAATTTCAAAATAAGTATAAACCATCGAAATATCTACGCTTTTCTTGACGGCCGTTCTAGCCTTTTCGATCAAACTACTGATGTTTTGACACAGCAAATCCATATTTTGCTTATCATTTGCGGCCTTTTCAGGCATTATTATATCCGCCATTGTATTTCCTCCAATCACAGCACCTTAACCGTGCAATCCGGCGCATATAGCTTGAATATCTCAAACACATTGATTTTGGCCGGGCTGTCCGCAAAACAGGAATCCCGGAAAACTGCCCGCAGCGGCTGGCGTTTGGCAATCTCCACCAGCACCTCCTCCGGTATATTCATATCAAAGCAAGCCACCAAATCGCCCTCATTGTAGGTGTGGACTGTGCAGTCGCCCAACTGCTCCGACTTGTAAGGCATTGAAAGCGGCAGCCCCCAATCCAGCAAGCAACCAAACAACAGGTCAAGGGCGCTGCGGTCGGCTTTGATATTGTCCAAAGTGCTGGCCAGGGTGGTTTGGTTAAGCTCCGCCACGCTGTAATATATATCGTTCATATTGGATTCGTCCACTTTGAACACCCGAAAACCATAATCTATATCAGCCCCGGTTTCTGTCTTGATTTTGTTCCCAGCCCGGCGAATACGCTCCTTGCCAATCTCACAAATGTTTTTGTAGCCTGCTTTGTAGGCCTCGCTTTTTTCATCGCATGGCTCCGGCAGCTGCACCATAATAAATTTGCGGTTGCCACCGTCCTCGGCGTTTAGCTGCATTACGGCGTGGGCGGTGGTAGCGGAACCGGAGAAGAAGTCAAGAATAATATCATCATCGTCAAAAAGCATTTCAGCAAGCTTAGAAACAATATATGTAGGTTTAGGGAAATCAAACATCTCCGAATTTCCAAAAAGTGCTTTTATTTCATTTTTTGCATTCTGATAATTGGTTTCTTTTTCAACCCATATTGTCTTTACCTTAGCAGTTTTTATTTCCCCTGACTCACTTTCTAAATAATCTTTACGAAAAATATCATACGCATTTGGTTCATTTTTTCTGTTTATCGGTTTACCTATCAATAAAGACGTTTCTGCCAAAAATTTATCTTTTCCCCAGGACCATCTACTTAATTCGCCTGTCGGTCTTTTTGGTATAACTTCAATATAATAACTATCAGATTTTTTTAACGATACTTCGCCAGTTTCAGGATTGACAAAAATAGGATAAAACATCATAGGCCTATCTTCTTTGCGCCAAGCACCACCACGTTTTCTAAGACCTAATAGCCTGTATTTTTTTCCGTTTCCATCAACTTCACTAAACTCAGATATATTTTCTTCTGATTTATTTATACCTTTAATTTCTAATTCAGTTATTTGTTTAGCATACATAAATAAATACTCATGAACATATGATAAATTTTTGCTATTTTGTGAACCACGAGGGTTGCTAAGAATTGTCATCAAACCAACAAAATTACTTTCTCCAAAAACATCATCACAAATTTTTCTCATTTGTGCAACTTCGTTATCATCAATACTAATAAAAATAACCCCGTCATCGCTTAATAAATTCCTTGCCAGCATTAAGCGAGGATATATCATACTGCACCAATCAGAATGAAAACGCCCATTGCTGTCAGTGTTCTTAAAAAGACGGTTTTCCTCCTCATCAAAAACGCCGCTTTCCTCGTCATACTCTGCCGCTGACTGCTTAAAATCATCACGATATATAAAATCATTACCAGTATTGTAGGGCGGGTCTATGTAAATCATCTTCACCTTGCCAAGGTAACTTTCTTGCAACAGTTTCAAAACCTCCAAATTGTCACCCTCAATATAAAGGTTTTCGGTGCTGTCCCAGTTGCGGCTTTCCTCTATGCAGGGGCGCAAGGTTTTGCGAATTGGCCGGTTTGCCTCCACGATAGAGGCCTTTTTGCCCACCCAAGTAAACTCGTAAGCCTCATCACCGTCTAACACCTCCCCGGACAACATTTGCTTGAGCATAGGAAAGTTGACCGCCCTTTTTGGTTGGCCGTTTTCGTCCACAGTTTCGGTTATGCAGTTCGGGAAAAACTCGGCAATTTTTTCTATGTTTTTCGCTGTCAGGTCAGGCGTTTGCATTTTGAGTTTGGTCATTGTTGGTTTGCTCCTTATTTGGCTGTACATACGTATGCACATAATTGATAGCTGTCATTATCTCAACGTCATTATTTTCTTTAATAACAACAACTGTTGGCATTAATGAATTATTAGATGTATTAGGATTTTGAGAAACTTCAAGAAAAGTCTTAAATGCTTTATCAAGCGTTTCATCATTTAACGCTGGTGCTTCAATTCGTAGTGTAGCTTTTTCAGACCGTATCTCTAATAATGCAAAATTTTTATAATGCTCCAAAATTATCTTTTCATTTTTCTTCAATTTACTAAATTGTTTCATTATAAAATCATAAAAAAAATTAACAGATAAACCACACATAAAGCCTTGTAAAATATCGTTATCTAGTATAACACTAATCAAGGATAATAACCCCGAATGATATAATCCTTCTGGCATCTCATATGGCTGAAAAGATATATTATTATCTTCACAAACCATATTAAATAAAATCAAATCATCATTACCTTGTAAAGACAGAAATGATTTAAATCTTATTGTTCCGTTATTAGTTTTAATTATTTGATTCATTATTTTTCCCCTCCTCATTTGTACAAGCGATTTCATCCATACCCATATAATATAACATAATAAGTTCTTCCCATTGTGTCTTTCTATATTGTTGTTTATCCAACATAAAAATACCTAAAAATAACATAGCTGTTGATAAAATAGTAGCAATATTACCAATATCTTCTGGGAATTGAACTGGAACTACAAAACCAATAAAAAGAATTACAAAAGCAATACTACTAATAGAATCAGACAAAAAGCTTAATATTATTTTCCCTCTAGATAATTCACTATATGATACATATTTTTTTAACCATATAGCATTTTTTTCACTTAATTTTAAATTTTGCGTTTTTGAAATAGTATCAATTCGCTTTTGCAAATCTTCGTTTTTATAATTCAGATAAGAATTAATTGTTTGTGATATAGTAAACAACAATGTTGCAAATGATAAAAAAACAATAACACTTTGCTCTATATGAATAAAAAAGGATGCAATACCCAAACCTAGCAAACCAATAAAAATATGTAGTGATACATTTTGTTTCACTCTATCTCATCTCCTCCAACTCTTTTCTTAACTTTTTCAACAAAGAGTTCATTTCTACCTGCCTATTAAACTGTTTTTCTCGCTTAATTTTCTTTTCCAGGGCAAAAATCTACTTTTTTAGCTGTTCTCGCTGTTTTTCCCGCTCCACAGCCTCCTGCAAGCTCTCCGCATTATCCGCCTGCCCGGATTGCAGCCTTTCCCCGGCAATCTGCCGCACCAAATTCTCATAGACTGCATCCATATCAAGTCCAGCAATTTGCAAGGGCAAATCCTCCGCCACCAGCCAATCCGTATGATAGTAACGGTCAATCTTGCTCCCGCCCGACGCAGCCAGCGTCTTATAGCCAATACACGCCTGATATTCCACCTCAAACTCCAGCAAAAACAAAATATGATAAGGAATTTCCTTGTCAATCTGGCGCAAAACCACCTCCGGCACCTCCCGCCCGGTCAGCTGCACCAGGAAAACCGCAACCTCTGCCACCAGCTCCCCGGCCGCAATGTTCAAAGTGTCAGCCGCCAGCTTGTTGCGCCAAATCACCGCTTTAATTTGCTCCACAAAAGCCCGGCGCAAATCAGGGCGAACCGTTAAATGCTCATAAAACTTTTGTTTAGGCACACGCTTGTTAAATTCTGTTGTTTTAGGAAAATTCAGTGCCATTTATTTCACCACCACAAAGCAAATCAATTCAAAATCCTCCAGCCCGGAAACCGCCGAAACCAGCCCCGAGGTGCCGCCACCCCTAAACAGGCTGTCAATATCGCCTTCCTCTTTAACCTCAATAATCGAATTGATTGCGTCATCAAGCAAGGCCGAAACCGCACCCATCTGCCGCCCGTCCTCAGTTTCCTCATTAAACCGCCGATACAGCTCCGCCACCGGTTTGTCCACGCCCCGGCACAGCAAGCGCAGCCTTATCCAGCAGCCGCTTAGGGTTCAGATAATCGCAAACCACCTGTCCGGCCTCGTCCACATAAACCAGATAAAACGGGTGCAGCCGGTTCTGCTTGTCCCGGTTCACACTGCCATTGCGGTTCTTCAGCACAAAAATCACTCCCGGCGGGCAGTCCGCTGCAGCCGGCGCCAAAGCGGCGCCTGCTCCAGCGCTGGGTGCTGCTTGAGATACTCCTGCACGTCCAGGCAAAACTCATTCAGGCCCAAATCCATAATGGAAATTCCGCCGGACATCTCCTCAATATCCACAACCTCCTGCTGCAAACGCTCCAACTGCACCCGGCGATATTCCAAATCATTCTTTTCATCAACCGAAAGAATATTGTCGTCCCCAGTAGCCGTCATATCCACAATTTTCATCCGGATTTCCACCCTGGCTTTCAGGTTGATATACTCGTCCAGCGTAATATCCGGCCAAAAATTCACCAACCGAATATCCGCATTTTTGCTCCCAATACGGTCAATCCGGCCAAACCGCTGAATAATCCGCACCGGATTCCAATGAATATCATAATTAACAAGATAATCACAATCCTGCAAATTCTGACCCTCGGAAATACAATCGGTGGCAATCAAAATATCAATACTAGCCGTTTCACCCGGCAGTAGCAGCGCTTTATCCTTGGAAACCGGCGAAAAACAGGTCAGCACCTTGTCCATATCCCCGCTGAATTTGGGCACCGTGGTGCACCCGTCCACCGTGCCGGTTATCACCGCCGTATGCAGACCATATTTTTGCAGCATATATTGACTAACATTCTCATAAAGATACAGCGCTGTATCGGCAAACGCCGTAAACACAATAACCTTGCGGTTTCCCGTATTAAAAGGCTGCTCCACCTTGGCCGACAAAACCCGCAGAAGCTCCTGCAATTTACTTTCATGCTCCGGCGTTATATCCTCCACCATACAAATCAGCAGCTCAAAAATTTCCTGGTCGCTGGCCAGCTCCCGACGCCATGAGGCTCTATCCATATCTCCCAAATCAATTTTAACCTTTTTACCCACCGCCACAAAATCACTGCTGTTCTGGTCGTCAAAATCATATTCTTCAGCCAGGCTCAGGTCAGTTAAAGATACTTCACCCCCAGCCGCCGCATCATAATTATCAATAATAGCAATAGTAGCGTCTATCTGCTCTTTTATGCGCCCCAGCGTCAGCTTAAATGAATACACCGAGCTTTCCAAACGCTTCAGCAGATTTATCGCCATCAGCCGCCGGATACCCATTTCCCGGTTAGCCTGGGTAAAACCGACATTTACCTTATCGTCCCCATAAAGCTTGGCATATTTTGCCATTCTGCTGGGCTGGATATAATGGGTTGGCCGGTAAATATTCAAATTCAGACTGTCCAGCTGCTGAAATATCTCGTTATAATTGACGGCCTCCGGTAAATCGGTCAGGCATGGCCGATGCGATTTTGGCGGCAAACGATTAGGAAACTTACCAATTTCCGTTATATCATAATATTTTTCAATATGCTTACGAGAGCGGGCAATAGTAACGCTGTCTAAAACCTCAAAAAAATCAAAATCCAACATTTTCAGCAAATTATCCGTCGTTCTCTCCGCCACCTCAAACCGGCTCCAGGTATTGAAAGCTTTTTGGGCATTGCGGAAAATATCGTCGATAGAACGACTGGTTCTCAGCTTGCTGTCAATCTGTGAGCTATCCCCCTCATAAGCCAGCTGCAGCTGATTTTTTAAATCATTAAAGCGAGTGTTCACCGGCGTGGCCGAAAGCATCAGTACTCTAGTTTTCACACCCTTGCGGATAACCTGCTTCATCAATGTGGCATACCGGTTATCCTTTTCGTCATCATTACCGTCCAGTTTTCCGCCATTGCGAAAGTTATGGGATTCATCAATAACCACCAAATCGTAGGTATCCCAGCGCAAACGAGCCAAATCCGTGCCATTGGACCCCCCTGCGTCCGCCCCAAATCCGTATGATAAAGCACCTTGTAGTTCAGCCTGTCCTCCACTAGCGGATTATTTATGTAATTATCCCGATATGTATTCCAGTTGTTATAAAGCTTTTTCGGACAAAGCACCAACACGCTTTTGTTGCGGGATTCGTAATATTTAATAACCGCCAGCACCGTATTAGTTTATTGCACAGCTTAACCTCAAATTCCGTACCATAAATGCTGCGCTCACGGGAAAGCCTGGGAATGTAAAATTCTCGCTGAGCCTTTGGCGTCTTTTCAGCAATAAAAGTTGGCGAAGTAAAGATAAACCGCAGTTCTTCAATACCCTCCAGTTGTTTTTTCAATTCCTGATAGGCATAAATGGAAAAGCAGGCTGCCGCAATCGAAATTTTGCTGCCTTTATGTATACTTTGCTGCAAATCCTATTTTAATGTTTTGTTTATATTATCTATTATATCAAACATATTACCACCCCACCATTTTGCTCACAATTCTCAAGCTAACCGCCTATAATAAGCCGCCAGCTTCTCGTCACAAATCCGCCCAATATCAGCCTTTTCTTCATCACTCAAATGCCGCCAAACCGCCTCGTCAACCTGATTTATCTCCAATTAAGAGTAAATACAATTCATTAGCAGGCGCTGGCATTATTATCAGTACCACTATTCAATTTTGCTATTTCCGGCAGAGGCTTAAGATTAAAATGAATTTCTACGGATATATGCCGGGTTTTATCCTCGTCTATTTTCTCGTGAACCACGATTTCTTTAATCAGTCGATTGAGTGTAGCTGCGTCCAATTCCGTTATATTGACGTAATCACTGATAAAGTCCAGCCACTGCTTTGTATCACAGGCCAACTGACTTTCGTCAGCCAGATATTTGCGGTTTTTGGCAATTCTGGCTTGCAGCTCCGCCTGCTCCCTTTTGAGTTTTAGCCAGCATAAGATTGAAATTACCCTCGCTGACTGTTCCGGCTAACATATCTTCATAAAGCTTCAAAACCATTTTTTCCAGCAGCTCCGCTCTAGCCTCATCTTTAGCCAAAGTGCGCTCCAAATTTTCACACTGCTGATTTTGTTCCGCCAAACGATTATTGAAAAGCTTATCCGCTAGCGTTTTGCTGTCCGCCAAAGCCGTCGCTGCACATTCCCTGATTTTTTCCAGAACCAGATTATACAATACATCAAAATCAATGCGGTGCTGCGTACAATGCTTTTTACCAAACGCCGCATAAGTTTTACAGGCGTAAATCCGCTGCGGTTTTTTAGCGTGCGTAGAGCGAAATTTCAACGCTTTCCCACACTCGCCGCATTTAATCAAGCCAGCAAACAGACTTAATTCACCATTCAGCCTTGGCCTCTGGCGTGATTTCAGCTTTTGCTACACAATGTCAAAATCGGCTTTGGCTATAAGCGGCTCGTGCTGGTTCTCCACCACAATACATTCCTCTGGCTTTTTCTCATTTATTGCGCCGATTTTAAAGCGGTAATTTTTCTTCTGCGAAGCGATTGCACCGGTGTAAACCGGGTTCATCAGCAAATCCTTGATAACCGAAAAATCCCACATATATCTACCGTTTTCTGGGTCTTGTTTCTCCCATTTGGTTTGCGTATTGCGCAGACCTCGCTGCCGGTTCCACCAGGTCGGGCAGGGAATTTTATGCTCCTCCAGCCAACGACGGATATAATTGGGGCCTCGCCCCTCCAAAGCCCAGTCAAAAATCTGCCGCACAATTGGTGCAGTTTCCTCGTCAATGACCAGATGATTTTTATTCTCCGGGGATTTCATATAACCAAACGGAGCCAGACAGCTGGTAAACTGTCCCTGCTGGGCTTTCAGCAGATAGGAAGAATGCACCTTTTTGGAAATATCCTTGCTGTAAATCTCGTTCAGAATATTTTTGAACGGCGCTATATCGTTATTATCCAGCATTGTGTCAATGCCGTCGTTCATATCAATGTAGCGCACCCCATTGCGAGGAAAAAAATCCTCAATCAGATAGCCAGTTTGCAGATAATTGCGCCCCAAACGGCTTAAATCTTTGGTAATCACCAGATTGATATACTTTTTCTCAATGGCTTTTAACATTCTCTGTAAATCCGGCCTGTCCATATTCAGCCCGGCAAAACCATCGTCCTGATAGACAGATACAACCTCCCAACCCTGTTTAGCGCAGTATTTTTCCAGCATATCCCGCTGGTTGGCAATACTGGCACTCTCTCCCTGTAAATCATCGTCTTTGGAAAGTCGGCAGTAAATTGCAGCCCGAACATTGCCCTTAAAATTATTTAGCATAGTCATCACCTGCACAATCCAGACGGCAAATGACTATTTTGATGTTCAACCTTATTATAGGTGATGCCGTGATGATTAGCAATAGGTTTGTGCGTCGAATTTGCCCTTTGAGCAATAAGTTTCATAAAAACCTCGACTGTCTCCAACTCACTATCATAAAATGTTTTAACTGTAATTTCTGTTTTGCTTTTTTCTTTCATATAACCTCCTGATTTTATCAATATTAAGCCATTTTAACTAAAATCAAAGCTATTTTAATCATTTTCAACACCTCCATTTCACACGCAAAATTTCTACTTTAAGCATTATCCCACATACCCTAATTGAGCAATGCGCTACAAGCCTTTATCTGTCTGCATTTCCACATCTCTAAATGCGTAGAATATTACTTATTAGCATAACGCCGCCGCTGGCGTGCCGCCTCCTTGCACCTGCGCTCCCAAACTGAACACATCGGGCAATATTTAGCCCGGTTAGAGTTAGATAGAAAACTTTTATCCATAATAACACAGTTTTCAGATTATGTTTAGATAACACTGCCGCCTGCAATTCCTTATCCAGCGGCAAAACAGCTTCTCTAAACCAGTTACACAACAACGTAGTCTGCGCATTTTTCGATACTGAGCATAAGTCATAATTGGCGCACTCATAACTCCAAATATTCCTCCTTATTTGGATTTTGATTAGGTATAGTCTGCTGTTCCGCTACCTTTTTCTGACATTCAATTCCCTTGATTTCTTCTCGCATTTTTCGCATTTGCTGATACTGCAAATCTTTTTCATCAGTCTGAGTTGCAATATCTTGCCGCCATTTCTTAGGTTCTATTTTTTCACCAGCTTTCTTTAATTCTGCCAAATACTTTTTAGCAACAGAAAACAATATAAATTCCGCTCTATGCTCCTCTTGAAATTGCTGCTGTTTCTTCGATTTAAGCTGGGGCAACTTCTTATGTAAAGGCAGATATTTTTGATACTGTTGCCACATTTCCAAACGCTCGTTTAAAGCAGCAATTTGTTTTTCCTTGCTTACAATATCACCTCTTAAAACATAAAATGCACTGTTCAAATCAACTATCTTTTGTTTTAGAGTGTCGGTCTTAGTTTGCTGCTTGGCCCAAGTACGCAACCTGATAATCTCATTTTCAATTTCTGCTAGCAGCTCATTATCCTTAGCAATTTGCCAATTAATACTGCCCTTTTCGATAACAATACCTCTTACTCCATATGCCAGGCCGCCACGCCCAAATGTATGCTGGGTATTTTCTCAACTCCCTGTCTAGCATAACTATGGTTATCTATACGCTCAGAATGACCGGCCTGTTCCAAAGCCCGGTTAGCGTAATCTGCCCAACTTTTGCGCCAAACTTCCGCCTTTTCTCTATCGTTCCAATCATTCACATTTTCCCGATGCGTTTTCCAACCACCTTTGCCGTTAGATATGCGTTGCACTTTTTTATCCAAATCATAAACCTTGCGGCATTTTGCACCCCAACTGCCGTCCTCCAACAATGGCCGCATAGTCAGCATAATGTGAGCGTGAGGATTTCCATCGGCTTTATCGTGAATAGAAAAGTCCGCACACATTCCGGCAGCAACAAAGCTGTCTTGAACATAAGTGCGGACTAAATTTATCTGTTCTTCTTCTGTGAGTTCCACCGGCAGAGCGATTTCAATTTCCCTGGCCAGCTGCGAGTTGGTAGCTTTTTCAGCCAACTCCACGCTGTTCCATAAATTGGAGCGATCAGCCAAAACAGGTGGGGCGTGAGAGGGGAGTATTATTTCTGAATGAATAACGCCGCTTTTGTGAGTATAATCATGGGTTATGCCATCCCACTGATTGAGTATTTTTTCACCACTGCGATATGCCGCAGCAGCCACCGCTGATTTTCCTTTACCTCGACTGATTATCTGGATATGACAATGATATATGGCGATAGGCAAACCTCCTTTCAAACAATTCAACCTTGCGCTTGCTCTCAGTATTTTAAGATAATTAGCTATATCAAACGGTTACAAATTGTAACCGTTTGATATAGCTGGAGTAAGGTTTGGGGCGTAGCCCCAACGCACACACCCTTTAGGGTGTATAAGTGCGCCCTTGCTTTCACAAGGGACTTTGATTAGTTATTCCAGCAAGTCAACCACTGGCATTAGAAAGGCTTTGAGTTCCTCGGCGGTCATCTCCTTAACTTTTGGCAAGAGGCTTTCCAAAACGCACCCTGCTCAATTAAACGATGCGTTATGATTTTTCGCTCTTATTTTTAGATAGCAAAACGGCCAACCGACTTGCAGTTGACCGTTCTGAAACTTAAATTAATCTCTATTTTGATATATTCTCAACAAAACGCATAAGCAATGTAGCAATTTCTGCCCTTGTAGCATTGCCTTGCGGACGTAAAGCGCCATTATCTCCATTAATCAAACCAACGCCAACATTCCATACCAAGGCATCTTTAGCCCAACTGCTAACATTAGAACTATCAGCAAAGTTTTCAATATTGCCAATAGCACTTATATCATAACCTTTGAATTTAGCATAACGGAATAGAATAGCCGCCAGCTGCTCTCTAGTTACATTATCATCTGGTGCAAATTTGGTATCGGTATACCCATTTACTATGCCGTTAGTAGCCGCCCAAGCCACAGCTTTAGTATAATATTGATTAGCACCAACATCACTGAATTTTGATGTGCCTATTGTAGTTTCGCCCTCTAAACGATACAGAACGGTAACAATCTGGCCACGAGTAGTATTGTCGTTAGGCCCAAAATGTCCATCTTCATAGCCGTTCATTATACCCTTTTCTGTAACATAAGCCACCGATTTAAAGAACCATGCGTCTAAAGGCACATCAATAAAAGTTTTGCTTGTTTTTTCCGGCTGTTCATTTTCAACTTTAACAAAAATAGCATTAACACTTACCTTGCCGTCAGGCATTACAAATGTGTATTTCTTATCGCTAACTTTGGTTAATTCCACAGACTTGCCAGTACTATCCTTAACAGTCAGACTGTCCAGTTTGTATCCATTATCCGGTGTTACGTTGATTGTAACAGTATCATCTTTCAATGCTGTTTTAGGAGTAACGCTGATTTTACCACCCTCAACACTGTTTACAGAAACTGCATAGCCGCGAGAGCCACGATTACTGCTGCCACCTGAAGATGATATTTTTCTGAAATTAGCAGTAATAATCACATCATTAGCTGGCATTTTAAAATTTGTATTAGCCAAATTTGTATTTTCGAATGTTCCACCATTCGAACTTGACCAATTTACAAATTCATAACCAGTATTTGGTACAGCATTTATATTAATATTTGCACCAGCCAAATAATTTCCACTTGTATCGTTTGTAACAGTGCCACCAGCCCCGGCAATAACGGTTAATGTATACTGGGAAAGATTACCGCCCAAATAAATCAAGTCAGTATTATTAGATGTTATAAGTTCATCCTTGTTTGCTGTTACTACTGCGTAAATTACGCTTGCATTAGTTTCCTTAGTAAATTCAGCTAACGATAACATAACAGCTTGTGCATTTTCTCTATCAATCTCATTAAAATCTTTCGTGTAAACTGGCGTACTGTCAATACTATTAACAAAAATTTGTAATGTTACATCAGTTATAATCTTGCTTTCATTTACTATGGAAATATCAGCCCAATCTGTACCATTTACAAGGACTCTTTTTGCTGTAATACTAACATCTGTATAACCGATATTGAAATTATAAGAATTATTCTCAGTATTAATATCACCACTAGTTTCAACTTGTGCAGTTAATGTTTGCAGCGCATTCAGATTTTCAGGTACCACAAAGCTGTCTACACTATATATTTTAGTTTCACCAATACCTAAATCTGCATCGATGATAGAAGTTATGGGGTTATCATCAACAAAAATATTGATATTATCAACAGGCTTGCCACCATTATTATGAATAATAAAATTAAGCGGTATAGTTTCACCAATTAATACTTTATCCAAATCGTAGTCAACATTAAGTAACGAAATATCAATACCGGCTTCTGCCTCTGTAACACAAAGTTCTTTAAAATAATCATCTTCGGTAATATTAGTGGTACAAAGATAAGCAATATAATCCTTATCGCCAACAGAATAACCACTTAAAACAGAAGTCATTAGACTATCGGTTTCTTTAAGAGGATATACTTTACTCCAGGAACTGTCCTTATAAACCGTAGCATATACCATCATTGTATCAGCTGTTTCATCGTTAGATGTATTCATCCAAACAATCTTAGCATTACCAATACCATCATTAATCACATAAAAATTACTTCCAATAGCATCAACACCGTTTTCTTCCAGCACTGTTTGCGGTTCAGCGTTTACTGTATCAACATAGTAAATATTACCATTAGAATACCACATTAGAACATCTGTACCGCCAATTTGAGCAAAGCTAGGCGAAAATTCTGCGATTTCATTATTTGTTAGTTGTGTTGCCATGCCGTTAGTAGCTAACCAAATTTCCAAATCATCTTCAGTCTGATAATTATTATCCTTATCAACAATATAATTTATTGACGTTTGTCCGTCTAATACTCCAGCATCAAGCGAACTCAGTAAACCATCAACTTTTATTCTACTGGCAGTGCCAACGCTAACATCAGTAACAGGAACACTAACTATCTGATAAGTATTATCTATGCCAAAGAAACCATCTTCCATTTGATTTTCTGCATACACAACCATAACCTGACCATTATTCACAACAACATTGGGAATAATATTAGCATAATTATTGGCAGCGACACATTGTAAATTTGCAATAGACTGACTTGCCGTATCCAAATTGGTATAGTATACATCTGAAGATATAGCCATATCGTTTAAGGTAATTTCTCTATCCCCAAATTGTTGATTAGCTTTGCATAAAGCAATATGAATTACATCACCGTCAACACACAAATCATACACAAAATCTGCTGTGCTATTACTTGTTTCGGCAATAATTTGCTGTGGAGCAGACCAATTTACCATATCATTGCTTGTAGCGTATACCAATGCAGTGCGGTCGTTATCTGCCCGACTTGCTATATCATCAAGCCAGAACAAATAAGATATACCGTTAACTTGTACCAACTGTGGAGCAGCATTAGGATAAACATTGGCCTTAACAACATCTTGATTACTTGCAAACGCCATTGGTTGATACAAATAAGAACGGTTAATCGGTTTATAACTTTCCTCATCATATAAGGAATCTGTTAATGCTCTGGCTTGTTGCTTTGAGTAAATATTTTTATTACTATCATAAAGCGTATATTCTTTATCTAATAAATCCTTTTTACCATGCCATAACCAAAGAGTACCGGAAATGTAAACATTACCCTTAAAATTAATTCTATTATAATCATCTTTAAATCGATTTAACCAAATAAGCTTCGCATGCCCACCTAATTCGGCAGAAACAATCCCTTTTAATCCTACACCAGCATTTGGATTAAGATCTACGCTTAATTCCATTTCCCCATTTAAACCAGTAACGTGCATTTTGCCATTGGTATAATCCAAGGACATTTTTCCTGTACACTTAACCTCGCCCTCTTCTCCTAAAGAAAAATATACAGGAACATTGAAAAAGAATGTTGTAGCAGTAAAAGATGCCTTTTCCGATAATGTTACAATTATACCCAAGTCTACGTAAATATTTCCGTTATCATCAACATATCCCTCGCCGTAACCCATAACATTAGCATTTGCCTTAAAATTACCGGCTTTAAATCCTTGAGGAATAGCACCAAATGCTTTACCAGCAGATAACCGTTCATTTCCAATCTGTTCAAAAACTTCATCATATTCTTTACCATATGCTTTCCATTCTTCCAAACTCAGGCCATTTACATGACCAGTAGATATACCCGGAGTCCAACTTTTTGGCGGATTTAAAGCAAAGCGAACTTTGCCATCTTCAAAAATTTGATATTGAAAAGGTATTTCATCTAAACCAAATTCCAGTTCCGAATCTCCCAAGATAGGTATATTTGAAGGCACGTTTATTTTCAACTTTTTACCTATATCAACACCTCCCTTACCGTCTGGAAAAACTTCAGTAGCTTTTGACGGTTGGCTAATTTTTATAGCTAATTGTGCCTGTTTGGAAACATTACCATTATCGTCAACTAAACGTAAATAAACATTTTGTCCGGCCTTTAATGTATCAATTAGATAATTAGAACCAAAACTATCAGGAACTGTTGGGGTACCAGTATATACGGGTATTTTTATTATAGGCGATTTGCTTTCCAATACGACTTTGCCATTTTGAATAATTTGATATTTATCTATATGCGTATTACC
>CANSKT010000048.1 GCA_947647555.1 uncultured Peptococcaceae bacterium
TCCCCAACCGGTTATTGTGGAAACGCCTAATATTAATAACTTTATTCATTTGGAAGACGTCAACCCGAACCTGGCTCTTCCCGATAACCCCTCTTACACGACACCCAGTCAGACCGAAACGGCAATTCATTCGAATACCAGCACCCAACTGCCAATTTGGCAAATGATTTGGCTGGCCGGAGCCAGTGTCTGCGCCGCCTTTTTCGGGCTGGTTTATTGGCGCAGCAAACGCTGCTTTCAACAGGCCGAAGCCCTAAAGCCGGAATTGCAGGCGTCAGTGCAGCAATGGCTGGCCGAACACCAACTGCGCCGCACCGTTACCGTGCGCCAAACCGACCAGATTTGCACGCCGTTGACTTACGGCCTGTTCCGCCCGGTGATTTTGTTACCGGCCAATATGCCGGGTCAACAGCCGAACGGACTGCATTTTGCCCTGCTGCATGAATGGACGCATATTCGCCATTTTGACGCCGCCGCCAAACTGCTGGCCGCCGCGGCGCTGTGTCTGCACTGGTTTAACCCGGCAGTCTGGCTGTTTTTCGCCCTGTTCAGCCGTGATTTGGAGTTGGCCTGTGACGCTGGCGTGTTAAAGCACTGCGGCGCTGACGCAAAAAATCGGCGCAATTATGCGCTGGCTCTGTTAAGCTGGGCAGAAACACAAAATACCGCCGCCGCTTTTTGCAGCAATTTCGGTCAATCCCCAAATAGTGTGATAGAAAAAAGGATAGTGAATATTATGAACATGAAAAAAGTGAGCGTTTTAAGTCTGGCCGCCGCCTGCCTGCTGCTGCTTGGTACGGTAATAGCCGGCGCTACCAATCAGCCGGAGCCAAATAATTTGCTGACGGCCGACCAGCTGAATAATGCCGATTATATTGATTATAACAACCTGAGCGACGCGGAACTACACCAAATCTATTCCGAACAGTCACGCGCCCAGTGGGCCATGCTGCTGGAGCCATACACTCAGTTTGGTCTGGGCTGGCAGTTTGACGACCCGGATTTTGACGGCAATGGCTTGAAGATGTATTATCAGGGGCACGAGGTTAGCGGCATTTATGACGAAACCACCGGCACCTGGCTGACCGAGCATACTGGCGACAGCAATTTTGCCGCGGACGCGGTGGAGCTATACACCATCTACACCGACGGGCAGCTTTCCGGACTGCGTCTGGCCACGCCGGAGGAACAGGCGCAGTGGGACGAGCAACGCGCCCGGCCAATGTACAAATACGTGGCGCCCTACGAGCAGTTTGGCCTGACGATGGGCGAGAAAAACCTGCTGTTCTATAACGGCCAGCCGGTGCGCTATTTCTGGGACGGCTACAATGTTACAGAGAACGGCCAGAATTTGGGCCGGGCCATTCATTTTGAATATCTGAACCAGCAGGGCGAGGTGGATTTGCACACCCGGCGTGATGTGATTTATAACGCCGACGGCAGCGTTGACCCGTTTGGCGAGTTGCTGGGTCTGGAGGTTTATGTGGAAGAAAATTTTCCTGCAATGCTGAACCCAGCCGCCCAGCAGATAGCCTATGCCGAATATGACGAGGAACAGGCCGACCAAACCGCCACGGACGAAATGCCGCGGAGACAGGTGGCCTACAATATCTATAACAATCCGGACGAGGGAGCAGAACATGACCAGACGTTTATTGAGCTCATGGCACAATACGAGCAGTTTGGTCTGGAATACCGCGAGGAGATTACAGATATTGGCACCCGGCGCAATATTTACTTTCAGGGGGAATTAGTCAGCGCATTTATTGATAATACGCGCAGCAGAGGTATGACGGTGCAGAGCAGCACCCAGCCGGAGCAGCCGCAGTTTGTCATGACGGAATATGACACAAGAGGACAGCTTATTGGTCTGCGTCTGGCTACCGAGGAGGAAGTAAACGAACGCTTGAACCGTTATAGTCCCAAAAACGACATCAAATTTCAACGCGCCTATAACGCCGACGGCGAATTAACCCTCTATTACAGCACCGATAACAACCGCACGCATAAGGCGATTGCCAAACCGGAATAAAACAGCAAGCCGCCTGTCCAAACGGACAGGCGGTTTTACTATTGACAAGCAATTTAATGCACATTATAATAGAAGAAAAAGGAGGAAAAAAGATGAACCTTTCAATAAAAAAAGCCATGCGCAGCTATTTTGCCGGCAAACTGCGGCTTGGTATATTTTGGTTTGCGCTTTTCTGCGTGGCCGGCTATGCACAAATTGAACTGTTTTATGGCCCACTGGACTGGTTCTATGAGCGCTATCCTTACATAACCGGCATAATTGGCGGCCTGAACCTGACCGCTTTTGGCATCAGCCTTGGCTATCTGCTGACGCGGCTGGTGACCCGGCTGAATTACACCGGCCGCCTGCGCAGGGATTTAAGCCGCATTTTACCGCCTAATGAAGCCGCCGACCCATATGCCGTGCTGGACGCGGATATCAAACGCCAGCCCTGGCCGCAGGCTCCCGTTTATCTTGGCGAGCGTTGGCTGGTAATGCCCGGGCATGCCCTGCGACGTGACCACATTGTCGGCATTTTCTATGAAGAACTGCACAAATCCTTTTTATCCACCAGAGTCCGCCTGACAATCGTGGACGAGTTGGGCGGCGAAATGTATCTGGATATCAAGCCCGACCTGCACCCGGAAATTTTTCAGGCGCTGTCCAAACTGCACCCGGCCGCAACAAACGCCGACCACCGGGTTTTGCGCTCCCTGCCAGAGGGCAGCGGTTTCCGCAGTCTGCGCCAGAACAACGAGCCGCCGCTCTCCCTCAATTAATCGGCAAACATCGGCGTGGACAAATAGCGCTCCCCACTATCCGGCAACAGCGCCACAATGGTTTTGCCCTGATTTTCCGGGCGTTTGGCCAGCTGCGCCGCCGCCCAAACCGCCGCGCCGGCGGATATTCCCACCAGAACACCCTCCTGCCGCGCCAGTTCCCTGCCGGTAGTCATGGCGTCCTCATCGGTCACCGTTATAATTTCATCATAAATCTGGGTGTTCAGAATTTCCGGCACAAAATTAGCGCCGATACCCTGAATTTTATGCGCCCCGGCCTGACCTGCGGACAACATCGGCGAACTGGCCGGCTCCACCGCCACCACCTGCACAGACGGCTTCTGCGCTTTCAGATAAGCGCCCACGCCGGAAAGAGTGCCGCCGGTACCCACGCCCGCCACAAAAATATCCACCTGACCGTCCGTATCCTGCCAGATTTCCGGCCCCGTACTGCGCTCATGCGCCGCCGGATTGGCCGGATTAACAAACTGGCCGGGGATAAAGCTATGCGGCGTGTTGGCCGCCAACTCCTCGGCCTTAGCAATCGCGCCAGCCATACCCAACGCCCCCTCGGTCAAAACCAACTCCGCGCCATAAGCTTTAAGCAGATTGCGCCGCTCCACACTCATAGTTTCCGGCATCGTCAGAATAATGCGCCAGCCGCGCGCCGCCGCCACCGCCGCCAGACCAATGCCGGTGTTGCCGCTGGTCGGCTCAATAATCACCGCATCAGCCGGCAATTTGCCCTCGGCCTCGGCTTCCGCCAGCATAGCCGCCGCCACCCGGTCTTTAACACTGCCGGCCGGGTTAAAATATTCCAGCTTGACCAGAATTTTCGCGCCCAGCCCCTGCGCCTGATTATAACGCGCCAGTTCCAAAAGCGGCGTATGGCCAATTAAATCCGTAAAACTTTTGGCAATCTTCATACAATCACCCTCCTAATCTTAAAAAGCTTTTACCCAGTTATTTACTGGGTTTTATTATAAGCTTTTGCCGGCATGATGTCAAGCTGATTTAGCAATTTTTTATGTAGATACTATTGCTTTTCCGCCTGCTTTGACATATAATATATACATATTTAATCACTAAGTATTCATTTAGCTGTTTTGTTTGGTGGCCGCACTTGCCCGTGTTGGCAGCAGCCAAACAGAAGCCGGCAGAAAAATCGGTTTGCCATAAACCGGTTCTTTTGGCGGCCTTTTTTAATGACAGCCATATCTAACATGAAAGGATTTGAGCAAAATGACTCCATGGCAGCCCCAGCAGGACAAAATACTTTTGGCGGCCTATGCCAAACTGCCCGTGGGAACCTCCGCCCAGCGGCTTTATGACAATCTGGTGCTGGTGGTTATCGTGCAGCGCGCCAGCGGCTGCATTGAGCAGGCCGAGGTTTCTTTCGTCACCCGGGCGGCGCAGGATTTTCTGGCTAACTTGCTGCAAGGCTATGACCTGCACCAGGGCGCGGAACCGCTGATACAGCTTTTACAGGAGGTTTATTTTGGCCCTCTGAAAAAGGCGCTGCTCTCCGCCGTCAAAACGATAGCGGCACAATACGCTGAAATTGGCGAAAAATAGCACAGGGAGGCGAAAAACATGGCATTAAGCACCACCCATATCATCAGTATCGTTTTAACGCTGTTAATCATCATGTCGCTTGGTGTTTTATCTGGCCGCAAGGTAAAAAACGCCGCCGATTTCAACACCGGCGGCAAAAGCGCCGGCGCGCTGCTGGTGGCCGGCATTATCACCGGAACGCTGATTGGCGGCAGTTCCACCATCGGCACGGCGGAGTTGGGCTTTAATTACGGTCTCTCGGCCTGGTGGTTCACGCTGGGCGCTTCGCTGGGCTGCCTGTTGCTGGCCTTAATCTATGCCCGGCCGGTGCGCCGCAGCGAATGTACCACCATACAGGAAATTATCAGCACCGAATACGGCAAAACTGCCGGTCTGGTGACCTCAATCCTGACCGCGATTGGTATTGTGCTGAACATTGTGGCGCAAATTCTGGCCGCCAACGCCCTTTTAGGCTCCATGTTCGGCCTGAACCCTTTCTGGTGTTCAGCAATCAGCGTTATCATCATGGTCTGTTACGTGCTTTTTGGTGGTATCAAAGGCAGTGGTCTGCTGGGGCTGGTCAAACTGGGGCTGCTTTATATGGCAACCGTGGCCTGCGGCCTGCTGGCTATTAAAATGCACGGCGGTCTGGCCGAATTTTATGCCAGCCTGCCCAATGTGCAGTATATGAATATGTTCGCGCGCGGCTTCGGCACCGATTTTGGCGTTGGTCTGAATGTGGCGCTAGGCGTAATCTCCACCCAAACCTATATTCAGGCGGCGCTGGCCGGGCGCTCCAATCATGAAGCCGTCAAAGGCTGCCTTTTCGCCGCCACGCTGACGCCGCCGATTGGCTTTTTCAGTCTGTTTGTCGGCATGTATATGCATATTTATTTTCCGCAGATTTCCGCGGCAGAAGCCTTTCCCAGCTTTATCCTGCATTTTCTGCCGGCGCCGCTGGCCGGCATTGCGCTGGCTACCCTGCTGATTGCCGTAGTCGGCACCGGCTCCGGCATGGCGCTGGGCTTCGGCACCATCATCAGCAACGATATCTACAAAAACTTCATCAACCGCAACGCCGACGGCAAACAGCTGCTGTTGGTATCCCGGCTGATTATTCTGCTCACACTGGTTTCCTCCGCCGCGTTCACGCTGGGCAATCTGGGCACCGCCATTTTAAGCTGGGGCTCCATGTCCATGGGTCTGCGCGCCGTGGTGCTGCTGGCGCCTATGACCACCGCGCTTTTCCTGTCCGGCAAAATCCACCCCACCGCCGCCATCAGCAGCAGCGTTATCGGCGTGCTGGTTATGCTGCTGGGGCGCGGCCTGCCCCTGCCGTTCGACACATTGTTCCTCGGCCTGCTCGCCTCCATTATCATACTGCTGGCCGATTTCCTGTTAGGCAGAAAACATTGATTAACATAATAGAACCATACGCCCCAAGCGCATGGTTCTTTATTCTCAAATTTTTTAATTATAAAACCATTGCGTCGGCAGCAAAAACAGATAGGGCGCGGTCAAAATCGCCAATGTCAGCGCGGTGCGTTTGCGCTGCTGGTCGGTTAAGTCCGCAAGCCGCAAACTCCAGTTCATATTAAAACGATAAATCAACAGGCCGACAAACAATATATCAAGCAATACCGTGACCAGCGCATATGGGCTTTCATAAATGCTGTTAAAAAAATAGTTGGATATATTGTCATTTATCCATTCGTTTTCTATAACCATTACAATAAACAACAGCAAACTACCAAGAAAATCCGCAGCAAAGCCGGAAAGCCAAACAGGCACCAGCACCGCCAGCGATTGCTTTTTAACCTGAGGAACTTTCTGGCAGCGCATGGCCAAAGCCGTCACCAGCCAATCCACCGCCAAATTACCCAACAGCATCACCAGCAGCAACGCGCCGCCCAGCAGACCGTCTATTGCCGCCAGAAAAAACCAGACCGGCGGCCAGAGTATGATAAAGGTTGGAACTACCAGATTATACATGGTGACACTACGTTTTTTCATCAGAAACACCCCTCTATTTACTATCGACAAGCCAATGGTTCCAAATTTACTCCACCGTCACCGATTTGGCAAGATTTTTGGGCTGGTCAATACTGCAACCTTTCTGACTGGCTACATAATAAGCAAAAAGCTGCAAGGGAATTACCGTCAGCGAGGGCTGCAACCAGGGCAATGTCTTTGGCACGTAAAAAATGGCGTCGGCAATACCGGCTAAACGCTCATCGCCCTCCACTGCCACCGCCAGCAGATAAGCGCCACGCGCCTTAACCTCCTCCGCATTGCTCTTAATCTTCTCTATAAGACGGTCGCAGGTTGCCAGCGTGCAGACCAGCGTGCCCGGCTCAATCAGAGAAATTGTACCATGCTTTAACTCGCCGCCGGCATAGGCCTCAGAATGAATGTAGGAAATTTCTTTCAGCTTCAAACTGCCTTCCATAGCCACGGCATAATCCAGATTGCGGCCAATGAAAAATATGCTATGCTTGTTATAAAGCTGTGAAGCCAAAAACTGGATTTTTTCTTTATCCTGCAAAGTCCGCTCCAACTGCTCCGGCAGATTTACCAGCGCCTGATAACATTCAGCCTGCTCCTGCTCTGTCAAACGCCCCAGCAGGCCGGCAAATTTCAGCGCCAGCAGATAAATAACCGCCAGCTGAGTACTGTATGCCTTGGTAGTCGCCACGGCAATCTCCGGCCCGGCCCAGGTATAAAGCACATCGTCCGCCTCCCGGGCAATGGTGGAACCCAGCACGTTAACAATCGCCAGCACATGCGCGCCATGCGCCCGGCCCTCTCGCATAGCCGCAATAGTATCCGCCGTTTCACCTGATTGGGATATCACAATCATCAATGTGTCCTCACCGATAATCGGGCCGCGATAACGGAACTCTGAGGCGATATCTACCTCCACCGGAATACGCGTGGCTTCTTCCAGAATATATTTCGCCACTGCCGCCACATGATATGAGGAACCGCAGGCCACAATATAAATTTTGCGGAAATTCGCCAGCCGCTCCACATCAATATTAAAATCGTCCAGCTTAATCTGGCCGTCCTGCAAACGTGGACTTAAAGTTTTGCGTACGCTGTCCGGCTGCTCCATAATCTCCTTGAACATAAAATGTTCATAGCCGCCCTTTTCCGCCGCCGAAACGTCCCAGTCGATATGCTGCGCCTGCTTCTCCACTGCATCACGGTTGGTATCATAAATTTCCACCTTATCCGCAGCAAGCACCACAATCTCGCGGTCGTCCAGATAATAAACCTCCTGCGTATAGGCCAAAAGCGCCGCCACATCAGAGGCAATCAGGTTTTCGCCCTGCCCCAGACCAACCACCAAAGGCGCGTCCTGGCGCACGGCATAAAAATGCTCAGGGTCGTCAAGGCAGATAATCCCCAGAGAATAAGCGCCCTCCAGCGCATTTAACAGCTTAATCATCGTATCCAGCATATCACCATTATAGTAATATTCCACCAGCTGGGCAATAACCTCGGTATCCGTCTGGGAAACAAACTCATAGCCGCGCCGCTGCAAACGATTTTTCAGCTGCTGATAGTTCTCAATAATACCGTTATGTACCACCGCAAAACGGCCGGAACTACTTAAATGTGGGTGAGCGTTAACATCACTCGGCTCGCCGTGCGTCGCCCAGCGCGTATGCCCAATCCCCATAAAACCCGGCACGCTCTGCCCCTCGTCAGTCAACTGACGCAGAACTTGCAGCTTGCCGGCCGCTTTTACCATCTCAATTTTATTATTATGCCAAACCGCAATGCCAGCGGAGTCATAACCACGGTATTCCAAGGTGGCCAAACCTTTCAGCAACACCGGCGCCGCCGCCTTGCCGCCTACGTACCCAACTATGCCACACATAAAAAATTCCTCCTTATTAAACGCCGAAAAATTTACCTGACGCTCAAAACTTTGCCATAGATTATATCATATAACCAGCGTTTTTGCAAGCATTTTCCCAGGCGCAACAAACCGCCATTGACGAAATCCGCTACAAGATGTGCATATATGCCTTTCACACACAGTTTTTTTTGAAGATTGCATTTTCTGATTGTTTTTTTCTGCCAAATGTTATATAATAGTTAAATAGACTGAATTTATCAGTCCTCACAAGCAGTATAATAAAAAACGGAGGAATCTCTTTATGAAATATAAAGTTGTTGGCCATCAATACCGAAATGACCAATGCCTGGTTTGCGGCTGGGACAACCCCCTGAGTCTGGGTCTGGAATTTTGGGAGCTGGAAAACGGCGAGCTGGCCACGTTGGCCAACCTGAAGCCGGGACATCAAAGTTATCCCGGGCGCGCCCATGGCGGCATTATCTCTGCCCTGCTGGACGAACTGATTGGCCGTGCAGTCTGCCTGGAGGAGCCGGCCTGTTGGGGCGTTACCGTGGATTTGGCGATTAAATACAAAAAACCGGTGCCGCTGGAACAGACGATAGTGGCCGTTGGCCGGGTAACGCGAAACCGCAGCCGCATGTTTGAGGGCAGCGGAGAAATTTATCTGCCGGACGGCACGCTGTTGGCCAGCGCCGAGGGGCGTTATATGAAATTGCCGGTGGACAAAATCGTGGAAAGCGAAACGCCAATTTCTGATATGAACTGGCGCATGCTGGACGTGGAGAATGCCCCGGAATATATTGAGTTACCTTATTAGAAAGGAATAAAAATCATATGGGTTTTTTTAAAAATTTATTTGACAGCAACGCTAAGGAAATAAAAAAATATTCCCAGCTGGTTGACCGTATCAACGCGCTGGAGCCGCAAATGCAGGCCTTAAGCGATTATGACTTGCAGGCCAAAACGGCCGATTTTAAAAATCGCCTGACGCAGGGCGCCAGCATTAACGATTTTATGCTGGAAGCCTATGCCGTAGTGCGCGAGGCCAGCCGCCGCGTTTTGGGTATGCGTCATTTTGACGTGCAGATGATTGGCGGCATGGCGCTGCATGACGGCCGTATTGCTGAGATGCGCACTGGCGAGGGCAAAACGCTGGTAGCCACCTGCCCGGTATATCTGAACGCCCTAACGGGCAAAGGCGTGCATGTGGTTACGGTTAATGAATACCTTTCCGCACGCGATAGTCAGTGGATGGGTAAACTTTACAAATTTTTGGGACTTTCCGTGGGTCTGATTGGCTATGCCGTACCACCGGCGGAAAAAATCCGTCAGTATAACGCCGATATTACTTTCGGCACCAACAATGAGTTCGGTTTCGATTACCTGCGCGACAATATGGCCGTGCGCCCCAGCAATCAGGTACAGCGAGAACTGCATTTTGCCATCATCGACGAGGTGGACAGCATTTTAATTGATGAGGCGCGCACGCCGCTTATCATCAGCGGCCAGGCGGAAAAGCCCACCGAGCGTTATTATCAGATGGCCAAAATTGCCGCCCGTATGCGCCGGGAGCAGGATTTTACGATTGACGAAAAAGCGCGCGTTATCATGCTGACGCCGGAGGGCGTGGCCAAGGCGGAGCAGCTGCTTGGCATAACCAACCTTTATGATAACGCTAATACGGAAATCAACCATTTTGTACAACAGGCCTTAAAAGCCGAATTTCTGTTTAAGCGCGACCGCGATTATGTGGTTAAGGACGGTCAGGTGGTTATCGTTGACGAGTTCACCGGCCGCTTAATGGACGGCCGCCGTTACAGCGACGGTTTGCATCAGGCCATTGAAGCCAAGGAAAATGTTATCGTTAAAAATGAAAGCCAAACGCTGGCCAGCATTACCCTGCAAAATTATTTCCGTATGTATCAGAAGATTGCCGGCATGACCGGTACCGCCATGACCGAGGAGGACGAATTTAAGGCTATCTATGGTCTTGACGTGGTGGAAATTCCCACCAACAAGCCCATGCAGCGGCAGGATAAGCCGGATATTATCTATCGCACAGAAAAAGGCAAATTTGAAGCGGTGGTTGAGGATATTGCCGAGCGGCACGCCGCCGGCCAGCCGGTGCTGGTGGGTACGGTTTCGATTGAAAAATCCGAGGCCCTGAGCGCCCTGCTGCGCAAAAAACAAATTCCGCATAACGTCTTAAATGCCAAATATCACGAAAAAGAAGCGGAAATCATCGCCCAGGCCGGCAAATTCGGCGCGGTAACGATTGCCACCAACATGGCCGGCCGCGGTACTGATATTATGCTGGGCGGCAATCCGGAATTTATGCTGCGTCAGGAACAGATGAACGACCCGGAACGCGAATGGACTTTAATGGAAGAACAACAGTATCTGGCGCGCTATGAAGCCGAGGTCAAAGCCGACCGGGAAAAGGTGTTGCAGGCCGGCGGTCTGGCAATCATCGGCACCGAGCGGCATGAAAGCAGACGTATTGACAACCAGCTGCGCGGCCGCTCCGGCCGTCAGGGCGATATTGGCCGCAGTCAGTTCTATATCGCCATTGAGGACGATTTGATGCGGCGGTTTGGCGGCGACGCCCTGCAAGGCATGATGGACAAAATCGGTATGGACGATACCATGCCGATTGAGTTGAAAATGATTAGTAAATCACTGGAAAACGCCCAGAAAAAGGTGGAAGCACGCAACTTTGAAATCCGCAAAAGCGTATTGGAATATGACAACGTCATGAACCAGCAGCGCACGCTGATTTATAAACAACGGCAGGACGTGCTGCGCGGCGAAAATCTGCATGAACAGGTAAAATTCATGCTGCAATCCTCCGTTAAAAATATCGTGGAACGCTACAACAACGTCAGCGAATTTGTGGAGGAATGGGATTTGCCGGCCATGCTGCATGAGTTGGAGGCCGTGCTGCCGAATATTCAGAACGAGCCCGGCTTGCAGGCCGATGATTTGGCTAAACTGAGCAAAAACGAGGTCATTCCCCTGCTCACGCAAAAAGCAGAAGCCCATTTGGAGGGCCGCGCCGAAGCCATGGGGCCGGAAATGCTCCAGCAGCTGGAGCGTCTGCTTATCCTGAAAGTGGTTGACGAGCATTGGATGGACCATATCGACGCGATGGACCAGCTGCGTCAGGGCATTGGTTTCCAAGCGCTTGGCCAGCAGAACCCCATTACCGTTTATAAAAATGAAGCCTACACCATGTTTGAGGATATGGTGGCCGATATTCAGCTGAATGTGTCCCGTCTGGTGCAGCGCGTGGAGAAAGTTGAAGCGCCCAAGGAAAAACAAAATCTGGTAGCCAGCCACGGCGGCGAGGGCGAAGGCGCTCCGGCAACCGGCGGCAAAGGCAATGCGGCCGGGGGCAACAAAGCGCCCACTCCCAAGAAAATGCCGGTGCATGTGGGCGAAAAAATTGGCCGCAACGACCCTTGTCCCTGCGGCAGCGGCAAAAAATATAAAAACTGCTGCGGTAAGCCCGGCGCCAACACACCGGACACCGAGGAAAGCGAAGCTTAAATAAATATACCATATTAAAGATAAGAGGTGAAAATAATGCTTAGTGATTGGAAAGCACCGCTTGAAAAGGCGCTGACTAAGCTGCATGAGCTACAAAAAGCTCTGGATATGACATGAAAGGAACAGGAGGCCGCACGGCTGGAAGAAGCCGCGGCCGCCCCCGACTTTTGGGATAATCAGGAGGCCGCCCAGAGTCTGCTGCAAAAGCTGACCCAACTTAAAGCGGATATCAGCAACTATCAAACGCTGGCCAGCCAGCAGGAGGATTTACAAACTCTTTGGGAGTTGGCCTGTGAGGAGCAGGACGATAATTTGGAGCCGGAAATTGAACAGGGCTGCCATGCGCTGCAAAAAGCCTTGGATAAGCTGGAAATACAGGTTTTGTTCAGCGGCCCCTATGACGACCATGATTGCATTTTGACCCTGCATGCCGGCGCCGGCGGCACCGAAGCCCAGGACTGGGCGGATATGTTATACCGTATGTATAGCCGTTTTTGTGAGAAGAACGGTTTCCGCTGTGAGGTTATGGATTTTCTGGACGGTGAAGAAGCCGGCTTGAAAAGTATTACGCTGGCGATTGAGGGCGCGCACGCTTACGGCCATTTCCGCGCGGAAAAGGGCGTGCACCGGCTGGTGCGTATCTCACCTTTTGACGCTTCTGCGCGCCGCCACACCTCCTTTGCCTCGGTTGATGTTATGCCCCAGGTGCAGGAGGATAATGAGGTGGAAATTAACCCGGACGAACTGAAAATTGATACCTACCGCAGCGGCGGCGCCGGCGGTCAGCACGTTAACAAGACGGACTCTGCCGTGCGCATCACCCACCTGCCAACCGGCATTGTGGTGCAATGTCAGGACGAGCGCTCACAGTTTAACAATAAAGACCGCGCCATGAAGCTTTTAAAAGCGCGCTTGTTGGAAGAAAAAGTTAAACAGCGCGAACAGGAACTGGCTGAACTGCGCGGTGAGCATGCGGAAATTGGCTGGGGCAGCCAGATACGTTCCTATGTCTTCCAGCCTTACCGTCTGGTCAAAGACCACCGCACCAATGTGGAATCCGGCAATGTGGACGCCGTGATGGACGGCGATTTACTGCCCTTTATCAGCGGTTATCTGAAACAGTTTAAGGGCTAAAACCATATAAGTACTGCCAATAAATATCATATGGAGGTAAAATGAAGTGGATACTTTAGAATTGCAAGCCAAAGCCAAGGAATTACGGCAGGAAATCATCAAAATGATTACAGCGGCCGGCAGCGGCCACCCGGGCGGCTCACTTTCCGCCGCAGACATTTTGACTGTGCTTTACTTCGACAAAATGAACCTGCGCCCAGAGGAACCCGATTGGACCGGGCGCGACTATTTTGTACTCTCCAAAGGGCATGCCGCTCCGGCGCAGTATGCAGCGCTGGCTTTGCGCGGTTATTTCCCGGTGGAGGAGCTGACCGGACTGCGCAAGCTGCACAGCCGCCTGCAAGGTCACCCCGTAAGCAGCAAGGTTCCCGGTATTGACGTCAGCACCGGCTCTCTCGGCCAGGGCGTCAGCGTAGCCTGCGGTCTGGCTAAGGGGCTTAAAATCGACAAACTGCCCAACCACGTCTATACCATGCTGGGCGACGGCGAATGTCAGGAGGGGCAGGTTTGGGAAGCGCTGATGTTTGCCGCCCATTATCAGCTGGACAATTTAACGGTTATCATTGACCACAACCGCCTGCAAATTGACGGCCAGGTGGAAAAAGTTATGAACATTGAACCGCTGGACAAAAAGCTGGACGCTTTTGGCTTCAATGTGCTGCTGGTTAACGGCCATGATATTGAAGCTATCCAGAACGCCATTGATAAGGCCAAAGCCTGCCAGGGCCGACCCACCGCCATTATCGCCAACACTATCAAGGGCCGGGGCGTTTCTTTCATGGAAAATCAAGCCGGCTGGCACGGCACCGCACCCAAACCGGAAGAAGCCGAACAGGCCTTGCAGGAACTGGCTTAACAAAGCGTTGATAAGGGAGGATAAGCAAAATGTCTGAAAAAATTGCAACCCGTGAAGCATACGGCCAAACGCTGGCCGAGCTGGCGGCAACCGATAAAAATCTGGTCGTGCTGGACGCCGACCTGTCCAAATCTACCAAAACCTGTGATTTCGCCAAAGTCTGCCCGGAACGCTTTATCGACGTGGGCATTGCCGAGCAGAATATGATTACTGTTTCCGCCGGTCTGGCCACGCTTGGCAAACATGTTTTTTGCAGCTCTTTCGCTATCTTTGCCGTGGGGCGTGCCTTTGAGCAGATACGTAACTCTATCGCCTATCCGCAGCTGCCGGTGACGATTGCCGCTACGCATGCCGGGCTGACCGTCGGCGAGGACGGCGCAACCCATCAGGCCATTGAGGACGTGGCTATTATGCGCGCCGTACCCAACATGACGGTTATCGTGCCGGCGGACGCAGAAGAAACCCGACAGGCTGTGCGCCAGCTGGCTGAATATCCCCACCCGGCCTATCTGCGTTTGGGTCGTCTGGCTGTGGAGCAAATTTTGCCGGCCGATTATCAATTCCAAATCGGCAAGGGTACTGTATTGCGCGACGGCAACGACGCGGTTATTTTCGCCTGCGGCCTGATGCTGGGCAAAGCATTGCAAGCCGCCGAACAACTGGCCGCCGAGGGCATTAATACCGCCGTGGTTAATATGCCCACCATTAAACCGCTGGATAGCGAGTTGGTTTGCCGCATGGCCAAACAGTGCGGCGCGGCTGTTACGGTGGAAGAACACAGCATTATCGGCGGCCTTGGCAGCGCCGTGGCGGAAACGCTGACGGAAAACTGCCCCATTCCTCTGCTGCGCGTAGGCGTAAACGACCAGTTTGGCCAATCTGGCAAACCGGACGAACTCTTAACTGAATATGGTCTGACCGTTGAGAATATCGCCGCCAAGGTTAAAGAAGCAATCAACCGGAAATAAAACCAATTTTATCTATATAAACCTGAAAAAAATCCATACTAACTTCCGTATGAATTAAATATTTGAACATTTAATAGCATAGGAGGAAAAGTTATGAATATTCCAACATCTGCCAATATTTTAGTAATCGTTAATTTTATCGTACTGATTGGAATGGTTTATTTAGTATATAGAATATTTAAATATTTCCAAAGAAAATAAGGCTTCAAAAAAATACTCCTGAAATCAGGAGTATTTTTTACTTTATGCGATAA
>CANSKT010000049.1 GCA_947647555.1 uncultured Peptococcaceae bacterium
ACGCTCTGCCAGAACTTAATCTGGTGATTAACGCCAACAAGGCGGCGCAGCTGGGTATGACCGTGCCGCAGGTGGCTTCCAGCGTCAGCGCTTATGTCAGCGGTATTACGGCCACGAAATATACGGAAGCCGGCGGCAATGAAATTGATGTTAAGGTTCAGGTGCCGGAGATGTATCAGGACAATCTGGATTTAATCCTGAACCAGCGCATGACGGCGCCGACCGGTCAGATTTTCCGTCTGGGTGATGTGGTAACGCTGGAAAATGGCCATGGGCCGCTTTCGATTAACCGTATTAATCAGGAGCGTTATGTGACTATCAGCTGTTCACTGGTGGGGCAGGATTTGATGTCCTTTACCACGGAGCTGAACCAGCGTCTGGACGCGGAGTTGGTTCTGCCGCAGGGTTATCATTTTGAGGCAGAGGGTAGTTTTGAGCAGATGATGGAGGCCTTTAGCAGTTTGCTGTTGGCGTTGCTGCTAGGCTGCGCGCTTATCTACATGATTATGGCCTCACTGTACGAGTCGTTCAGCCAGCCGTTTATTATCTTCTTATCTATTCCCACGGCTTTTATCGGCGCATTCTTTGGTTTGTTTATAACCGGTCATGCGTTGGACGTTACCGGTATGATTGGTTTGATTATGCTGGTGGGCATTGTGGTTAATAACGGCATTGTGCTGGTGGATACGATTAACCAGCTGCGTCGTGACGAGGGCAAGGGGTTGCACCAGGCTATTTTGATTGCCGGCCCACAGCGTTTGCGCCCGATTTTGATGACGGCGTTAACAACAATCCTCTCCATGCTGCCGATGGCTTTCTTTGGCAGTGACGGCGGCCAGATGGCGGCTGGCATGGCGATTGTGGTATCCTTTGGTCTGGCTGTTTCCACTTTGCTGACCCTGCTGTTTGTGCCGGTTATGTACAGTTTGTTTGAAGACGGCGCTAAAAAGATTGGCATGCGCAGTGCTAAATCCAGAAACGGTTTGCATGCCGACGAAGAAATGGCCTAATTCCGGAAATTACCGTTAACAACCGGCGCGGTTTTTATACAAAAAAGCAGAATTGTTTAGTTATTGCCGCGTCGGTTTATGCTATAATAGAAGAAAAAATAAATTAAAAAAGAACACAGACTGGAGGAAATTATTTATGGGAAAAACTGGTATGCCGAAATCTGATACGCCAAAAATGTCCTGTAAGGCTTTGGCTTTGGGCTTGGCACTGGGCTGCGGTCTGTTTTTTGCCCAGCCGCAGCTGGCAGAGGCTAAACTGTTGCCGGCCGATTATGAAGAAAAACAGGCGGCCGCAGCAGCAGAGAGCGGCGAGCCGCAGGGCACGGCGGAGGTTCCGGCGGTGTTGACAGGGGAAAGCCGTTCTATTACTTTAGATGAAGCGATGGGTTTGGCGCTGGCTAACAGCCCCAAGGTTTTGTCTGCTCAGAATGATTTGGAGTCGGCCAAGGTGGCGGCGAATAAAGCGGCAAGTCAGGCCAGAACAGCCCGGCAGGCGGCAGAAATCCGTATTCCGTCTATGCCGACGCAAACTTTGGTATATGGCGAGAATGGTCAGGTATCATGGACAACGACTACAACTGGTGGCGGCAAGGTCATGCAGAAAGACCAGACTTATTATGCCGCCACGGTTTATGGCCCGGAGGCTACCAAAAAGGCCGTGGAAATTCAGGATTTTGCAGTGCAAAGCCAGGAAAGCGCCTGCAATCTGCAAACCATTCAGGGTTATTATACTGTGCTTTGTGACGGTCAGGCGGAACTTTCGGCAATGTATGCTTTGGAAAAGGCGCGCAATCAACAGAATGTGGTGCAGGCTCGTTTAGACCAGGGTATGGCTACCCGGCTGGAACTGTTGCAGGCTAATACGCAGGTAAATACGGCGCAGGCCATGCTGGACGCGGCCAAGGCCAAAACTGTGCAGGACAAGCGCAGTCTGAATGTGCTTATGGGGCTGGCTCCGGATACAAACTGGATGCCAACCACGGCTTTAACTTTTGAACCAATGCTTTTTACTGATATTGAAGCTAAAGTTCAGGAAATGGTTACCGAGTCGCCTATGGTGCAGCTGACGCAGGTGGTTTTTGAGTTGGCCGGTATCAGTCGGGAAAACAGCCTGGTAACCTCGCCGGTGTTTACCTATGACGGTAAAACGGCAGAACTAACTTATCAGACGGCTAAAATTGAATATGACAATGCACAGCGCGTGGCTTATACTAACGCTAAATCCATGCTGGAAAGCCTTAGTCTGGCCAGAGAACAGTATCTAATTTATCAGGAAAGTCAGGAACTGCTGGAAGAAGTCTATCGTCTGGCCGTGCTGCAATATGAAAACGGCCTGAATACGCAAAATGATATTCAGGCGGCTGCGGCGGATTTGGCCAGCAATGACGCCAACCGCTTAAATGCGCTGTTGCAATATAATATTGCCAAAACTGCCATTGAACAGGGTATTGTTCAGACAAGCTAGGCTTAAAAAAGCTAAAAATACAAAAATACAATTTTTGGCAGCAGGTTTTTACAAAAACCTGCTGTTTTTTTTGCAAAAGGTGTTGAGGATTAGCGCTAAAAAGTTTATAATAGATTGGGTAGCTGTCGATAGTTGTATATTTGTCAGCTTTTGGTTGGTAATGATTGGGAATTAATTTTGTAAAAGGAGGAACAACATGAATTTAGTGAGAAGCAGTATGAAAAAAATTTGGTTTGTGATTGGCGTTTTACTGCTGGTGATAGTTGGGCAGTTGTTGGCCGCGGAAAAGACCTGGGCGGCAGAAACAGATGATGATTATATTTATATGATTACGGATAGCGGTACGGTGGTGAAACGGCCGGTGAGCGGCACGCCGTCTAAGGACCATTCCACAGATACCGGCAGCAGCACGGCCAGGCCGAACAGCACCTCGTCTGACTCTATCATGATTACACGTTTACAGCTGGAGCAGGGCAAAATTGATTTAGCTAATCTGAATATGCGTGAATCAGCCAGCGCCAAAAGTGTTTATATTGAGAAGTCTGCCATGGAATATGCGGCGGAGCAGAATATGCAGATTGGCATGGTGACAAACTATGTAACAGTACGTGTTCCGGCCGCAGCGATTGTCAATTCTGATTATTGGCGGCGTGCGGCGCAGTCCAGCCGCAGTTTTCATTTCTTTTTTGAACTGGACGATGTGCATGGGCTGGATTTAAACCGGGAGTATCGCACTTCTGAACAAATTCGTTTAAGCGCCTGGCCCATTTCACAGCAAAGTGTGGAACTGGAAATGTATTTGCGCGGCTCCAATAACAATTATGTTTATATCGAAAAGCTTGATGATGATGTAATTTCCATTGTTTACAACTATCTTACCAATTATCGCACGGTAAACAGCCGTTATCCACAGCAGACGCTGGCGCTGCTTTGGTGTGATACGGAGCGCAAAATCAACTCCACCTATACTACCAATCAGCTGTTGGCTTCTCGCACCAATCTGGACGCGCAGACGGTTGAGGTTCGCTCGCCCTATGCGCATGGCTGTTATCTGCTGGTTAGTCAGAGCAATGCAGATAACCGCAAAACCCAGCTGGCCGATATGGCGGAGCCGGGGCGTGTGAATACCGCCGGCGTGCCGGCCTGGGCGGCGGCAGATGTGGGTGCGTTGCAAGCGGTTTCTGTGGTACCTGAGGATTTAAGCGGCGTTAAATTTAATCAGCCTATCACACGGGCCGAGTTTGCCGCGTATCTGGTTGATGTGCTGTCTTTGCATTATGACGGCAAAGAGTTGAGCAATCCTTTTAAGGACGTTCCGACCGGGCATACTTATTATGAAGAAATTTTGCTGGCCTATAAGGCTGGTCTGCTTTCCGGTCAGACGAAAAATACCTTTGCCCCAGATGCGGCGATTACCCGGCAGGAAATGGCCTGTCTGTTTACACGGGTTTTGAATGTGGTACAGCATGAATATTCCACTGATAACAGCAAGCTGGCGGCCATGCCGGACGCCGGCAAGGTCAGCGGCTGGGCTCGGGAAAGTGTGGCGGTCAGCCTGAATACGGGGCTGATTGCCGGCACGGACGGCGGCCGTTTTGCTCCGGCACAGACCACAACATGGACAGAAGCTGTGGTTATGCTGAACCGTTTGTATAAATTGCTGCATTAAAATTAAGATAGTGTTTGGTTTGGGATTAGAGGATTTTTAAGGAGGTACCTTTCTTTGAGCAAGAAATTGAAGCCTGAGATTTGGCGTCTGCCGTTGTATCTGTTAATTGTGGTTGGGGTGGCGGCTTCGCTGCTGGTTGGTTTGCAGCGCATCGCGTTAGAATCAGTCAGTAAAACGACATTGCTTTCCCTGGAATGGGGGCAGCTTAAGGACACGGCGGCACGCAACGGCAGCACGGTGGAAGCGGCTTTGGAACAGCTGATTAAAGATGAAAAGGGTCGGCCGTTGATTTCCGGCGTGGTTTATAAGGAGCCAATGTTGAGCGATTGGCAGAACGGCGGCTATTTGCAGTTGCTGACTGGCGCGCAGCTGTCGAATGATGTGCGCGTGGGCGGCTGGGAAATAACCGCGCCGGAAATTGACCCGGCGGACGATGATACATCAGCATCGGATACTGAAAATGAACCGCAGATTGATAACAACCATAATTATGTGATTTGTTATGATGAGGAACAGCAGCAGCTGGTTTATGATAATCTGCAATATAAGACTTCAGCACAAAATGGGCTTTATACGTTGACTAATGCTGATGATGAAATGCTTTATGCGGTTTCCACTACCTATCCTTATACCGATTTGGCGGCTCTGGGTATCGGCTTCAGCGCGGAAGAAACGGCTTTAATCAAAGCGCATGGCCTGTCACTGGTGGTGCAGGTGCGCAGCTGGCCCAGTGTGACGCCGCAATCGCTGGAGTTCGTTTTCGGCGGTCTTTCGGCTTTGGGCGTGCAGGCAGCCGGCTTTAATGATAATGAACTGCCCGGCGTGCAGCTGGCCAACTGGCCGGAATTGAGCAAGCAGCTGTCTGAGATATTGAAGCGGCAGAATTTGCCCTCCATGTCGATTGAATTTTTCAAACAGACTGGTCTGCAAAGCTTTTTGCAGCAAATGGATTATAATATGGTGCGCATGCACCCGGTTTCAGAGGCGGAACTGCCCAAGCTTAGTGATACGCGTTTGCAGGAGCGTTTTGCGCTGGCGGCCAATGAGCGCGGCATGGACGTTATGCTGCTGCGTCTGCGTTCCGGCCAGACCCTGGCGGACAGTGTGGAATACATTACGGCGGTGCGCGATGCTATTCAGGCCAAGGGTGTGGCTACCAATCACATGACAGTGGTGCCGGATATGCATGTTTATAAGGCCGTGCTGGCGGCGGTGCTGGCGGCGGTTTGGGCCGGCGGCGTGCTGCTGCTGCAAAGCTTTGGCCTGAAGAAAAGCGCCTGGCTGTTGCCCAGCCTTGGTTTGGTGCTGGCGGCAGGGCTGCTGGTTATCGGCAAGGGGTATCTGGCGCAAAAGCTGGCGGCGCTGGCGGCGGTGGTTATCTTCCCTTATCTGGGTGTGGCTTCGGCGGCGCGGCCGGAGGGGCGCAGTCTGCCGGCGGCGATTGGCGTACTCTGCCGTATGACTTTGACCTCGCTTTTGGGCGCGGCGCTGGTGGTCGGTACGCTTTCTGAGCGCAGTTATATGTCGGCTATCAATACTTTCAGCGGCGTTAAAGTTGGCCAGCTGGCAGCTTTGCTGCTTTTGATGATTTATCTGCTGTATCAGTTGGCTAATGAGCATGGCGGCGCTGGTTATCTGCTGGTTGGCTGCTGGCGGCTGTTACAGAAAAAGGTTACGATTGGTCTGGTGTTGGCGGCCGGTTTGGCGGCGGCGCTGCTGCTGTATTATATGCTGCGCACCGGTAATACTTCCGTTGGCGTTTCCGATTTGGAGCGCAGTTTCCGCGCCTTTTTGGATAAGGTGCTGGTGGTGCGGCCACGTACCAAGGAATTTATGCTGGCCCACCCAATTATGCTGATGGTACTTTATTATGGTTATCGGCGGCAGCTTTGGCCGCTGGTGTTGCTGGGCGCTATCGGCCAGGTTAGTCTGGTGAACACCTTTGAGCATTTGCATACGCCTTTGCTGGTTTCTCTGGTGCGCACGGCTAATGGTTTGGCTTTAGGTATTGTTTTAGGCGTTATTTTAATCTATGTGCTGAAATATCCCGGTGGCTGGCTGCTGCGCAAGGTGCAGGAAGTCGCCCGGCTGGCGGCGGAGGCGGACGCTGCGGCAGCAACCCAGGAGGCAAAACGTGTCGGCTAAATTCAGGAAAATTTTGTTATCCGGATATTATGGCTTTGATAATGCCGGTGATGAGGCGGTTTTGGCGTCGCTTTGCGATATTTTGCGCGGCAAACTGCCGGACGTGGAATTGGTGGCATTATCCGCCAAGCCGGAGGCAACGGCGGCGGCCTATGATATCCGTGCGATTAATCGATGGGATAAGGCGGCGCTGCGTGCGGAACTGTCAGATTGCGCCTTGTTTTGCAGCGGCGGCGGTAGTCTTTTGCAAGATGTTACCAGCGTGCGTTCGGTCTGGTATTATACTTCGCTGCTGCGGCAGGCGCAGAAGCAGGGAGTGCCGACGATTGTGCTGGCGCAGGGTTTGGGGCCGCTGCGCACTAAGGCCGGGCGTTGGCTGGCCGGCCGGGCGTTGAGTAAATGTCGGCTGCTCAGTTGGCGTGATGCGGCTTCGGAGCGGTTGGCGGCAGAGATTTTGCCCTCAGCGCAGAAAACTATCCCCAGCTATGTGGTTTGTGACCCGGTTTTGCTTTGGCAGCCGACTGCTGACGATAGTTCAGCGGTTGCGGACGGCGAGGAATTGGCGGTTGCGGCGCAGAATACTAAAGTTGTGGCTTTGGCGCTGCGTCCCTGGCGGAATATGCAGCCGGCGGCCGCGGCCTGTCTGGTGCAGCTGCTGCGTGAGCAGAATTTTCAGCCGGTTTTACTGCCTTATCATCTGGGCGAGGACGAAAAGCTGGCCGAGCAAATTAATGCGGCTTTGACAACGGCCGGGCAGGAGCCGGCGGCGGTTTGGCGTTGTGCCACGCCGCAGGAGGCCTGGGCGGCGGTTGGTCGGGCTGATTTGCTGCTGGGCATGCGTCTTCATTCGCTGATTATGGCAGCGGCGCAGGGAGTGCCGGCGCTGGCTTTCAGCTATGACCCCAAGGTAGAGGCTTTTGCCCGAATGGCGGCTATGCCATTGGCTGCGGCCGGTGATTTACAGCCGGATAGCGTGCTGGCGCAACTAAACGCTTTGCCGGCCAAACCGCAGGCTTATCCGCTGGCGCCGTTGCTGGGCAGCTGGCCGCCCCTTTTGGCCGCTATAAATCGTATTTTAGCAGAGAAATAGAGATAAAATAATTTATAATAAGAATTTTAAGATAAAATATTATAATGAAAGAAACGAAGTTTAAAAGATTTCGTATAAGAAAGATTTAACAGATTATTATAATAAGAACTTTAAAAATAAAATACTATAACGAAAGAAACGAAGTTTAAAAGATTTCGTATAAGAAAGATTTAACAGATAATTATAATAAGAAATTTAAAGTAAAATACTATAACGAAAGAAACGAAGTTTAAAAATATGGCGAAGAATATATTGAAGGCTACCGGCGTGGTGCTGGTAATGAATTTGGTGGTTAAGCTGCTGGGTTTCTTGCGAGAAACCAGTCTGGCGAATGCTTTTGGGGCAACCGAGCTTTCCGACGCTTATCTTTCCGCGTATACGATACCTTATTTTTTGCAGGCCATTTTGGGCTATGCGCTGGTTACGGCTGTGGTGCCGATTTTGACTAAATATCTGGTGGACGGCCGGGACGACGAGGCCTCTTATGTGGGCAGTGCGATTATCAATTTGACGGCGGTGGCGCTGGCGGCGATAACCCTACTGGGTATTTTGGTCTGCGATTGGCTGGTGAAGCTGCTGGCTCCCGGTTATGGGCCGGAACAGGCGGCGCTGACGGCCAGTCTGGCGCGTATCATGTTCCCCTCCGTGGTCTTTATGGGCGTGGGCATGGTGCTGACGGGTATTTGTAATGCGCATTATCGTTTTGCTGTTTCCGCTTTTGCGCCGGGCATGTCTAACATTATTATTATTGTTTCATTGCTGTTTTTCAGCGCTTCCTATGGTATTTTCGGCGCGGCCTGGGGCACGCTGTTAAGCTTTTTTGGCTTTTTTATCATTCAGGTGCCGGTGCTTTGGCAGATTGGTTTTAAATACCGGCCGGTATTGGATTTGCAGCATCCGGCCATACGCCAGTTACTGCGTGAGATTGGGCCGATTGTGCTGGGTGTGGCGGTTAACCAGATTTATTTTGCGGTAAACCGTATTTTTGCTTCTGGTCTGGCGGAGGGTACGATTTCGCATATCAATTACGCCAATAAGCTGATGATGTTGCCTATGGGTATTTTTGTGGCGGCGGTGGCTAATGCGATTTATCCGGCGCTGGCGGAATTTTCTCTGCGCAAGAACCGGCAGAGTTTGGCCAGCACCATGAAAGGCGGCTTGATTTCCGTTATGCTGGTGGCTATTCCGGCGGCGGTTGGTCTGGCGCTGTTATCTGAGCCGATTGTGCAGCTGCTTTTTGAGCATGGCGAGTTTAATCATCAGGCCACGCTGGCTACGGCCTGGGCGTTGGTTTGTTTCACGCTGGGTCTTATCCCGATGGCGGCTAATATGGTGATTACCCGGGTGTTTTACGCTTTAGAGGACGTTAAAACGCCGGTGCGCATTGGCGCGCTTTCCATTGTGGTTGATGTGATTTTAAGCCTGCTGCTGTTTAAGACCATGGCCTTTGGCGGCGGCGGTCTGGCTTTGGCTAATTCTCTGGCGGCTTTGCTTTGCTGCCTGTTGATGTATTATTATTTGAAATTTAAGGCGCTGCCGGAGTTGGCCGACCAGAGTATGCTGCCCAGTCTGCTGAAAATAGCGGCGGCTGCGGCGCTTATGGGGGCGGCGGTTTGGTTGGTGGCTAATGTTTTGCCGTTTGACGGCGCTTTGAAAAAAACCGGTTTGGGTATTATGGCCGGTGTGGTAGTGTATGCCGGAGCGGTTTTGGCGCTGCGCATACCGGAAACCCAGCTTTTTATTGATAAATTCAAGGCTAAACTGGGGCGGAGGTAAGCTTTTGTGTTACGTTTATTAATTTCATGTCTGGTGGCGCTGCTGGTGGGTCTGGTGATGACCAGGGTGGCCAAGGTTTTGGCGCTGCGCTTTGGCGTGGTGGACAAGCCGGGCGCGCGCCGGGTACATCAGGGCGTTGTGCCGCGAATGGGCGGTCTGGGTATATACTGCGGTTTTATTGCCGGTTCATTGGTTTATATTATTTCGCACCCCAATCTGGCTTTGACCGGCGAGGCGTTGGGTCTGCTGATTTCAGCCAGTATTGTTTTTCTGACCGGTCTGGTGGACGATGTGCGCAGTATTCGGCCCACGACCAAGCTGGCCGGGCAGCTGGTGGCGGCGCTGGTTTTCGTCAGCTTTGGCGGTTACGTTAAGTTTTTCAGCAATCCGTTTGGCGGCGATATTCTGTATCTGGATTATTGGGGTATACCGGTGACGGTGCTGTGGCTGGTTGGTATCAGCAATGCGGTTAATCTGATTGACGGTCTGGACGGGCTGGCCGGCGGCGTTAGCATAATTTCGGCCTGTACGATGGGCGTGGTTTCGCTTTCACATGGCTATTACATGCCGGCGGCGCTGCTGTTCGTGCTGGCGGCTTCTACTCTGGGCTTTCTGCGTTATAATTTCAGCCCGGCCAGCATTTTTATGGGCGACAGCGGCTCGCTGACTTTGGGCTATGTGTTGGGCGCGATTGCCATTATGGGCTTTGCCAAGGGCGCGACCATGATTGCGCTGGTTATCCCAATATTAATTTTGGCTATTCCGATTATGGACACTTTTTTTGCTATTATTCGCCGTCTGCTGGAGCATAAGCCGATTATGCAGCCGGACAAGGGACATTTGCATCACCGTCTGCTGGCTAAGGGGCTTTCACACAAGCAGACCGTTTTGATAATTTATGCCATTACCATGTTTATGGGTTGTATTGCCATTTTAACGGCGCTTTTGAACCCACTGGTAACCTTGGCGCTGTTGGTGTTGGCATTGGCGCTGTTGTTTTTTGGCGCTAAAAAGCTGGGTATTTTGGGCGTGAATATGCAGACGGAGCCAACAGCGGCGGCTGAAACGGAGCCTAAGGGTGAATATATTGAAAAAGACGGGAAAGTTTTCAACGAAAAACAGCCAGAAAAAGCGCCGGCGGCGCATGATGATAAAATAAATAATAAAACTGGGGATTAAAAATAAAAAAATCTGCAAAAGAATATTGAAAAAGTAGAAAAATTGGGTTATAATAGATATGATATATTAAAGGGGGAAATTATTGTGCCTAAGCCGAATGCAAGAGGAAAGGTTGCTTTATTTATTATAGCCGCGATTATTTTTCTGGTGGTGGGGTTTGTTTTTGGCCAGATTGTAAAAGCGCTGACTACACTGCCCGGGGATAAGGACGACCCGGTGGCAACACAGAGTTATGTGGCGACGCAGCTGGGTGAGAGCCTTGCGACTTTAACAACGCGACTGGAGGAAGTGGAGGCGGAATTGGCTGCGCTTAAGGGCAGCGGTAATGTTACACCGCCCACCGGCAACAACAGCGGCACTACTACACCGTCTGGAAATAATAATAATACTAATCTTTCTGGTAATCAGAACAATACCAGCAATAAGACTGTACGCAGCAACAGCGATAGCCTGCGTATCCGTAAAGGTCCCGGCACCAATTATGAAATAGTTGGTCAGATGAGCAACGGCGATACGGCCACTTATCTGGGTACAGAGGGCGGCTGGTATAAAATTCAGCGCGGCAGTGTGACTGGTTATGTTTCATCGCAGTATGCCACACTGCAATAATAAATTTTGAAATAACGGTATCAGCTTTCTTTGTCTGGCAGAGAGGGCTGATATTTTATTTTTATTCTAATATGTAGAAAAAAATAAAAAAAATATAAAAAAATTTGCAAAATGGTGTTGACAATAGCCGGCAGGCTTGTTAAAATATTTGAGTACGCTATTCTGGGAGGTTAATGCCGAAATGGATTTGAGCGGCTTACAAGCTGCAAGGAAACGCATAGGCGTGAAGCAGACAATTAAGGCTTTGGAATCAGATTCTGTGGCGCTGGTATATATTGCTGGAGATGCTGACCGGCAAATTACCGCGGACGTGGTGGCTTTGTGTCTTGTCAAGGATATTGAACAGATAACAGTCCCCACCCGTGCTGAATTGGGCAGCGCTTGTGGTATTGATGTGGGCGCGGCGGTTGTCGCGTTGCTGAAATAGTGCGCATTGGCGGCCAGACCAGGAACGGGTCTTGTGGCTGCCGGGGTTGCTAAAAATTATCTTAAATTAATTATTTGTCATGATTAGCCGTTGGATAGGCTTGTCGGCTGCGATTTGTCAGAAAATTATGTTATAATTCTGCATAAAACTGGCAAAAATACTAAAAAGCTCAAAAACAGCGGCAGGCTTTATTTTTACGGGGAAGGAGGTGGCGGTTTTGCCTACAATTAGCCAATTAGTCAGAAAAGGTCGTCAGAGTGTGGAGAAAAAATCCACCGCACCGGCTCTGAAAGAGTGTCCTCAGAAGAGAGGCGTTTGCACCAGAGTTTATACAACAACACCTAAAAAGCCTAACTCCGCTTTGAGAAAGGTAGCCCGTGTGCGCTTAACCAATAATATCGAGGTTACCGCGTATATTCCCGGTATCGGCCACAATTTGCAGGAGCATAGTGTGGTTCTGGTGCGCGGCGGCCGTGTTAAGGACTTGCCTGGCGTTCGTTATCATGTGGTGCGCGGCGCGCTGGACGCTGCTGGCGTAGCCAATCGTATGCAGGCACGTTCCAAGTATGGCGCCAAGCGGCCTAAGGGCGGCGCCAAGAAATAATCGCCGGATATTCGGTATCAGTTATTCATTTTAAGGAGGTAAAAAAATGAGACGAGTGAGTGCGCCCAAACGGGACGTTCTGCCGGATCCGGTCTATGATAGTGTTATTCTGACTAAGTTTATTAATCAGGTGATGCTGGACGGAAAAAAAGGCGTGGCAGAGAGAATAGTTTACGGCGCTTTTGAAATTATAAAAGAAAAAACCGGCAAAGACCCGATGGAGGTTTTTGACGAAGCAATGAAGAATGTTATGCCGGTGCTGGAGGTTAAGGCTCGCCGTGTGGGCGGCGCCAACTATCAGGTTCCGGTTGAGGTTCGGCCGGAGCGCCGCCAGACACTGGGTATCCGTTGGTTGGTCAACAACACGAGAAAACGCAGCGGCAAAACCATGCAGGAGAAGCTGGCCGCTGAATTGATGGACGCAGCCAACAATGTTGGCGCATCTGTTAAAAAGCGTGAGGATACACACAAAATGGCCGAAGCCAACCGGGCATTTGCACATTATCGCTGGTAATAGCATCAATCAGTTGATTGATTATTGGAGGAAAGAAATAAAGTATGCCAAGACAAAATTCTTTGGAGAATACCAGGAATATTGGTATTATGGCCCATATCGACGCCGGCAAAACAACTACCACCGAGCGTATTCTGTTCTATACAAACAAAGTGCATAAAATTGGTGAAACTCATGACGGCGGCGCGACTATGGACTGGATGGTACAGGAGCAGGAGCGCGGTATTACAATTACTTCTGCAACAACCACCTGTTTTTGGAAAGGTAACCGCATTAATATTATTGATACACCCGGCCACGTTGACTTTACGGTTGAGGTTGAGCGTTCTCTGCGCGTTTTGGACGGCGCAGTGGCGGTGTTCTGCTCCGTGGGCGGCGTAGAGCCGCAGTCTGAAACCGTTTGGCGTCAGGCTGACCGCTATGGCGTTCCGCGTATCGCTTATATTAATAAGATGGACCGCACCGGCGCTGATTTTATGCGCGGTGTAAATATGATTAAAGAGCGCTTGGGTGCTAACCCGGTGCCGATTCAGCTGCCGATTGGCGCTGAAGATAAATTTGTGGGTATTATCGACCTTATTCGCATGAAGGCTGAAATCTATAAAGATGATTTGGGCAAGGATATTGAAGAGACCGATGTGCCGGCAGATATGCAGGAACTGGCGGCTGAGTATCGTGAAAAGATGGTTGAAGCCGCTGCTGAATGCGATGAAGATTTGATGATGAAGTATCTGGAGGGCGAAGAACTGACCGAGGACGAAATTCGTACTGCGTTGCGCAAAGGCACAATCGCTGTACAGCTGACCCCGGTTTTGTGCGGCTCGTCTTTCAAGAACAAGGGCGTACAGATGTTGCTGGACGCGGTAATTGATTATTTGCCGGCTCCGCTTGATGTACCGGATATTACCGGTTTTAATCCGGATACCGGCGAGGAAGATTCTCGCCCCAGTTCTGACGACGCTCCGTTTGCTGCTTTGGCCTTTAAGGTTATGACCGACCCCTTTGTAGGTAAGCTGACCTATTTCCGCGTTTATTCCGGTACCTTGCAGGCCGGTTCCTATGTATATAACTCTACCAAGGGCAAAAAGGAACGCGTTGGCCGTTTGCTGCAAATGCACGCCAACAGCCGCGAGGAAGTAACGGAAGTGCATGCTGGTGATATCGTGGCCGGTATTGGCTTTAAGGATACTACCACCGGCGACTCTATTTGTGATGAAAAGCATGAAATCATTCTGGAGTCCATGGAGTTCCCGGAACCGGTTATCGACGTAGCTATTGAGCCTAAAACTCAGGCTGACCAGGAAAAAATGGGTATTGCTTTGGCTAAACTGGCCGAGGAGGACCCGACCTTTAAGGTGCATACCGATAAGGAAACCGGCCAGACTATTATTGCCGGTATGGGCGAGTTGCATTTGGAAATCATTGTTGACCGCCTGCTGCGTGAGTTTAAGGTGGAGGCTAATGTTGGTCAGCCGCAGGTTGCTTATAAGGAAACCATTCGCGGTAAAGTTACCGGCGTCGGCAAGCATGTTAAACAGTCCGGCGGTCATGGCCAGTATGGTCATTGCGTTGTGGAATTTGAGCCGGCCGAACCAGGTCAGGGCTTTGTATTTGAGAACAAAATCGTGGGCGGCGTAGTGCCGAAAGAATATATCGGGCCAATTGAAAACGGTATTAAAGAAGCGATGCTTTCCGGTCTGTTGGCTGGTTATGAAGTTGTTGACATTAAAGCCACTTTGGTTGACGGTTCTTATCATGAGGTTGACTCCTCTGAAGTTGCTTTCAAAATTGCTGGTTCTCTGGCATTCAAAGATGGCTGTTTGAAAGCCAGCCCGGTTTTGTTGGAACCTGTGTTTAAGGTTGAGGTTGTTGTGCCGGAAGATTATATGGGCGAGGTTATGGGTAACGTAAGTTCTCGTCGAGGTCGTATTGAGGGTATGGAAGGCCGCAATGGTCTTCAGGCTGTTCGGGCCATCGTACCGCTGGCCGAGATGTTTGGTTATGCTACTGATTTGCGCTCCCGTACGCAGGGTCGCGGCACTTACACCATGCAGTTCTCTCATTTTGAAGAGGTTCCGCGCAATGTTGCCGAAACAATCATTGAGAAACGCAAGGGTTATTAAAAGAATTAACGACTATTAAAATAAAAAGCCAAAAAATTAAACAAGCCAAAAATGGAGGAACAGAAAAATGGCAAAACAGAAGTTTGAACGTACAAAGCCGCATGTAAATATCGGCACCATTGGTCACGTAGACC
>CANSKT010000050.1 GCA_947647555.1 uncultured Peptococcaceae bacterium
TGCCGCCGATAATACCCACCGTTTCACCGGGCGCAATCCGCAGATTGATATTATGCAACGCCGCCTCGCCCTCGCCATTTTCCGTATAACTGAAGCTGACGTTTTCAAAAATAATCTCGCCGGCCCGGTCAGCAGCGGCCGGCTGCGCCTCCGCCGCTTCCGCCAAACCGTTATCCTCCGCCAGAACCTCCACAATGCGGCTGACCGAAGCCCGGGAAAGAATTAAATTTACGGCAATCATGGCAATCATCATCACCGACATTAAAATCTGAGAAACATAACTGATAAAACTCATCAAATCGCCTTGCAGCATATCGCCGGCAATAATCATATTGCCGCCAAACCAGGCCGCCGCCAGCATACAGCTATACATTACCAGCTGCATAATCGGCATCGCCAAAATCATCAGACCCTCGGCGCGGAAAGAGGCCTGCCGCAGTTCATCGACATTTTTATCAAAAGAGTCAATTTCAAAATCACTGCGCACAAAGGCTTTAACCACCCGGATAGCAGTCAAATTTTCCTGCGTCCGCGCATTCAAAGCGTCATATTTAGCCAGCAACAGCTTAAAAAGACCAAACGCCCGGGCGAATATCAGCAGAATTGCGCCGGCCAAAATCGGCAGCGCCGCCATAAAAATCAGCGCCAACCGGCTGTTGATATAAAAAGCCATGGCTGCCGCACAAACCAGCATAAACGGCGCCCGAAACAAAATACGCAGCGCCATCATCAGCGCCATCTGCGTATTGGTAACGTCCGTCGTCAGCCGGGTAATCAGCGAGCCGGTGCTGAATTTGTCCAGCTTGCCAAAGGAAAGTTCCTGAATTTTGGCAAAAAGCTGACTGCGTACATTTTTGGCAAAGCCCATTGCGCCCACCGCCGCACTGCGCCCGGATAAAACCCCAAACAACAGCGACAAAAAAGCCAGCCCCACCATCAACGCACCATGCCGCCAGATAAAAGCCAAATCGCCCTCCCCGGCCAGACCGACGTTAATAATCTGCGCCATCACCAGCGGAATTAAAATCTCCATCACAACTTCGCCCACGATAAACAGCGGCGCGGCCAGCATGGCCAGCCGATAGCCTTTGGTGCAGGGCCACAGAATTTTCAGCATCTTATCACTCTCCCCAATCCTCTATATCTTTTATCTATATATCTTAATAAATTTTTTGTATATCGCAAATTGTTGACATCTATAAGCCAATAAGCTATAATAGGATTTGCCTATTATTTATCTAGGCTTTATTTTTTTAATAAGGAGGCTTTTTAACATGCCTATTAAAATACCTAATGATTTGCCGGCGCGTCAGGTGCTGGAGGACGAGCATATTTTTGTGATGACGGAAACCCGAGCCTTGAGCCAGGATATCCGACCGCTGAAAATTGGCATCGTCAATTTAATGCCGACCAAAATCGCCACTGAAACCCAGCTTTTGCGCTGTCTGGCCAACACGCCGCTGCAAATTGAAGTAGACTTAATTCATACCCAGAGTTACACCGCAAAAAACACCGCAGAGGCTCATTTAACCACATTCTACCGCACCTTTGCCGATATTAAAGATGAAAATTACGACGGTATTATCATCACCGGCGCACCCGTGGAAAACATGCCGTTTGAGCAGGTAGAATACTGGCCGGAACTCTGCGCCATTATGGACTGGACGCAAACCCACGTACACAGCACCATGCATATTTGCTGGGCCTCACAGGCCGGCCTGTATTATCATTATGGCATACCCAAACAGGCTCTGGCGGAAAAATTAAGCGGCGTTTATCCGCATCAGCTGTTAAATCCCAAAGCGCGGCTTTTCCGCGGCTTTGATGAAGAATATTTTGCGCCCCATTCCCGGCATACCCAATCCGACCCGGAGGCTATCGCCCAGCGGCCGGAACTGCGCGTGCTGGCCGTATCGCCACATGCCGGCATTCACATCGTCAGCGACCAGGAAAGCAAACAGTTCTTTATCAGCGGCCATTCAGAATATGACCTCTACACCCTGCGTGACGAATATCAGCGTGATTTAAACAATGGTCTGGCCGTGCCGCTGCCGCTCAACTATTTCCCACAGGACGACCCAAGCCAGAAACCGGTTAATCACTGGCGCGCCCATGCCAATCTGCTGTTTACCAACTGGCTGAATTATTATGTCTATCAAACAACTCCCTACGATTTGGAGCAGATTTAAGCTTTTAAGCAGTATTTACTTTAAGAGGTACAGACAATTTGCCTGTACCTCTTTTTTAGCCAACTATATAACATTATAAACGCCCAACATAAACCAAATATTAATTATTTAACTCCTCCGTGCCGGCATTATAAACAGCCTCCGTGCCATAAGCCTCCATGCGGTTTACCATTTCCGGCGTTACCTGCTCAACGGCTGTGGGCGCAAACATGCTTTCCTCCAAACCGTCGGACGAGGGCTGGCTGGCCTGTGATGAACCCTGCTGCTGACCGGTTTTGCCGGCACGCGGCGGATTTACAGCGTCCCATTTAGCGCCGGCCTTACTGGGTCTGCCGTCTGCCCGATGACAGGCTGCCGCGCCTGTGGCCGGGGGCGTCTGCATATCCAGATTTTGCAGCAATTCATTCTCTTTATTAGTATCCATAACAAAATCTCCTTTTACAATTTTTTATATCAAATAGCATGGCATAATTAACAGCCATTTATCCTATTATAATAAAAAGTCGCAGTAAAAAAACAAAAAAGCGGCTGGCAAATAAAGGATTTTGATTTTTCTTGTAGAATAAAATATTTTTAGCGAATTTATAAGATTAATTTTGCTCATTTTTATAGCTAAATTTTTCGTGCATAATGTGCATATTAAAATGTGAAGTACGTATGGATAGAGAGGATTGTCAAAATGCAGCTTTTCGCACTAACCAGCAAAACCAAAAAGGCTCTGGCTTTGCTGATTTTAGTTATGCTTGCCTTAGCCTTGCCGGGCCGCCCCACGCTGGCCAGCACCATTCAAATTTATATTGACGACCAGCTTCTGGTTACCGATGTGGAACCACAGCTGATTAACGGCCGCACTTATCTGCCACTGCGCGCCTGCTCGGAAGCGCTGAATGCCAGCGTTGACTATGACGGCGCCACCAAACATATCACCATTATGTATGGCGATACGGAAATCCAGCTGACAGTTGGCGAAACCCAGGCCACGATTAACGGCCAGGCCTATACTATTGACGCCAAGCCGTTTTTGCATAACGATTTTACACTTGTGCCAGTGCGCTTTGTCAGTGAGGCACTGCATTGTCTGGTGGAATGGGAGCCGCAAAATTCTTCTGTGCTGATTTATACCAATTCCGACTCTTCCATACAGTCCGCCAAACCCACGCCCAGCTGGGACGAAACAATACCCCAAACGGACTCTATTGCGCTGGAGGCCATTCAGCAAATTAACAATATTCGCCAACAGAAAAAGCTGGAAACCTTTATTACCATAGGCGAATTGACAGAAATCGCTGAAGCGCATAATCATGACATGATATCAAACGGCTATTTTGCTACCCATTCGCCTATCTATGGCAGCCCGGCCAAACGAGCACAGGCTTATAATTTGCAGCCCATTTCTGAAGCTATTGCCAAGGTTAATTATGATTTAAGCAATGTATCTCTGGCCGTTTCCGCCTGGCTGAACGACCCAGCTACCAATGCCATTTTGCTTAATCCCTCAGCTTCGTTTATCGGTGTGGCCGCTTATCGCCCTGATAACAGCAATGTTGTTTATATCACTGCCGAAGTACTGCCCACACGTGCCTATTTTATAGACCAGCCGGCACAATCCACCACCGAAACTGGTAAGCTGACTTTAAACGGCCGCAGTACCGCGCGCACGGAAGTTATTAACATTTATAAGCTTTCCGGCCAAAGTTCTGCCATGTACACAGAAAAGCGTCATCAGACCGTCACCGTTAATAACACCTATTTCTTTACCGATATTGAACTCTGGGCGCCCGGCTCCTATGCTATCAATGTCGCTGATTGCACTATCTATGTTACCTATAAGTAAGACCATTCCAGCCCGAGGTGATTTTTTGCTCAACCTTTTATCTCGTTTAGACATTGCCCTATTTAATTTTTGTAATAAAACCATAAAATGTCGCTCCCTGGATTTTATTATGCCATTTTTTACACATTTGGCAGGCTTTTCCTCGGTTGTTGGTATCTGTTTATTTTTCATGCTTTTCGTGCCATCGGTTCCTGGAACTAACATTTTGGGCGCCGTATTCTTCGCACAGGCTTCGGCCCAAAGCATTAAATTTCTATTTAAAAGAGTACGTCCGCATATTAATTTGCCAGACGTTAACATTTTCAGCAAGTTAATGCAGTATGACCCCTCTTTTCCCAGTGCTCATACCGCCACCATCACCGCTCTGGGTGGTGTAATCGCCTGGCTGCACCCAGCCACTCTGCCAGCAATCATGCTGATATGCCTGCTGGTTGGTTTATCGCGCATTTATCTTGGTCAGCATTACCCCGGTGATGTAATTTTTGGTGCATTAATTGGTACTATTTCAGCTGAATTATCCTGTTTAATTTTCTAAAAAATGCTTGCCAAAACAGTATAAATATGTTATCATTCTAAAGCAACCATTTAATTATACTTGGAGATGTATCGAAGTGGTCATAACGGGGCGCACTCGAAATCGACGAGGCCATTTTACCTTCCAACTTCACAAACCCTTATCTGGTGGACGTTTCCGCCGTTTTCTAATCGCTGATTTTGCTGATTTTCTACACTTTGTAAATTATTCAAATTTTAATATTTTTTGTTGTGGAAGCGTATCGAAGCGGTCATAACGAGCCTGACTCGAAATCAGGTGTACCTGCAAAGGTACCGTGGGTTCGAATCCCACCGCTTCCGCCACTTACAAGCCTGTCTTATGTTAAAGCATTTGGCAGGCTTTTCACTTGCCCAAATAACATTCCAGCCACATTGCCAGTCTGAATCTGCGCCGACATATCAAGGTGAGCATAAATATCCGCAGTTGTGCTGAATGTAGAATGTCCCAGCCACACCTGTATCTGCTTCATCGGCACCCCATTAGCCAACAACAGGCTGGCGCAGGTATGCCGCAAATCGTGAAAGCGTATTTTCTTCAAACCAAACTTCTTTATCAGGTAGGCGAAATGCTCCGTTACAAAATTCGGTCGTAACAGCTTCCCAGTCTGGTCTATACAGATGTATTCCCGGTAATCCTTGCAGTAGCTGCCCTTAAAAATTTTCTGCATAAACTCCTGCTTTTCTTTCTCCTGCAACAGCAGCTCCTCAATAACCGGCAACAACGGCAGCGTCCGGATACTGGACTTGGTTTTCAGCACGTCCTCGCCCACAGGCACAAACCTGCCATCCACCTTGGCCTCGATAATTTTGTGATTGATTGCCAGAGTTTTCTCCTGGAAGTTCACGGCCTCCCATTTAAGCCCCAGCACCTCACTACGCCGCAAGCCGTAATATGCCGCTATCTTGATTGGTAACTCCAGTGGATCACCCTCAATCACCTTGAACAGCTCCAGCATTTCCGCTTCCGTATAATGCGCCGCCTGATAGTGATTTTTCTTAGGCTTGTCTACGCTGTCTGCCGAGTTTCTGGGTATCATCTCTTTTTTAACCGCACTCTGCAAGGATTTCCGCAATACCGCATGGTAATGAATCACAGTGTTGGTGGTAAACCCCTCGTTCAGAATTATCTAATAAAAATCCTGTATTTGAGATGCCGTTAAACTACCCAATGTTACACCCAGTTCTCGGAAATACTTATCCAGCCAGGCATCAATCATATTACAATAGCTCTGATATGTTGAGTAGGCTATCGTGGGCTTCACAATCTTTAACCATTTGTGCAGATAATCAGCCAGCAATATATCGGCTTCGCTATGATTGGCTTTTATATCCTCCCCCCCCCTTGCATATTCCTCAAGCAGGCGGTTTAACTCAGCCTCCGCTTTACGCTTATTGCCCCTGGTTGGGATACCTAACGGTATCCACTTGGGTTTACGCTTACCGTCAACCTTAAGATTTATAACCGCATAGTATTTGTCATTTTTGATTTGCAAGCATCCTGTCATTTTCTGCCCTCCAATCCTTAAATTTGCCTGTTGCTGACAACCAAAACATATCACAACCGGCTGCGAAAAGCCAGCTTTATGGCGATAAAACCTGCTAGGCAGTCTTATTTTTGTCAGACAGCACATTTCCTGTCAGATAAGCTATAACGCTTACTTTGGGTATTTTATATGAGCGGCCAACTCTAACGCTGAAAATCTCACCATTAGCCAGCATTTTATAAGCCAGCTTTTTGCTTATACCGCCCAACATTTTGCACAGTTCCGGTACGGAAACCACATCTGGATATTTTTCAAACATTTTATCACACTCCTTTTTCAAATCATCATCAAATTAACAATGCAAAAAGTCAGCTTTTTTGCCCATGTTTTTGCCGTTCTACCTCGAAACAGTTCCTGCCCCCACATTATTTCAGCGACGTTTTCTTCCTCCGGCTAGCTCATCTGCTCACACATTTATTACCTTATTTATGCAGAGTCATGGCCTGCTCCAAAAAGGAGTATCACTTCAAGACGATCATTCAGCTTTCAAAGAACATCAGAGATAATTAAAACATCTCTATATCCTCCCTATACCCCCTCCCGGATATTAGGCTAGTGGATACCATTTTTCTGAAAATTTTTTGATGATTTTCACAATGGCTTTTCTCCCTCTATACTCTCTCCCAAAATCAGGACTAATGTCTAATAGATTAAGAAAACTTTTTTTGAAACTGTTTCTTCTCCCCTAATCCCCCTCCCGAATACATATAAAGTGAATACCCATATTTTGATTGGTTCAATAAATTAATCGTACTAAAACTATTTTATAAATAAAACACCCCTGATACAGTCAATGCACCAAGAGTGTTTTACCAATATAAAAATTAAAATATATCACTTTAAAAAATATTCATTTTCATCAATTATCATTTTCTAAAACATTTTTTAGCATCTTAAAAGCCACTGATTTTTTTGCGTCCTTTTTTGATGTGGATATAGAATAAAAACTTTCTTTACGCTCTTTAATATGGCAAACACATTTCCAAATTGGGTTGCCATTTTCATCATATCTTTGCTCAAAATCATATGTAGGAATTGAAAAATATCCACGCCGAGCCAGAATTTCTAATTGATTAATAGCATCAGCCCTGTTTGGGCTATCAATTTCGTCCTGTATAGAGAACAAAAGATCGTTTTTTTCAAGATAATTATAAACACCTTCACAAACAATTTTACGTGCCTCAATTTTTGAGTTTCCTTCACTTATAAATACTTTATCTATACCTTTTAGGATTAACTCACATCTGAAATGTGTTTTATTATACTCAGGCACATTTATAACACACTCCTTGCCACAATGCCGATTTATAAAACGCACTTCATTTGAGCGAACAAGACAACTATGATCACGAGAATAATCTGCATTGCCTACATAAATTCTTGGCAACTCGCCACATCTTTTAAGTGACCATTCCTGAATCAACTCAACATAATTATCATCGTCTTTTTCAGATAAACGCTCTCTCGGCTCCAGCATATATTCTACAACACTTTGAATTTCCTGCCAGTCCCATTTCGAATCAAGTACAACCGCTCCAATAATTGCTTCAAATAAATCCTCTTTTACTGAATCTTCTTGCTCTATATGATTATGTTGATCTCCTCTTCCCAGAATTAAAAGATCTGCAAATCCAAGCCTATCAATACAATTCGCCAGCGTTTTTTTACAAACAAGCTTCTTCTTAATACTTATTAACTTTCCCTCAGAATACTCACAGCAAAATTCATCAAAATCATTATTCTGGTCATAATCGTCACATTCACTAGTATAAAAACCGAAACTTGCAATAATAATTTTAACAACCACAATATCAAGCGCTCTATCGCCAATAAACTCCAGAACCTCGTTATCCTCTCCACCATTTTCTTTTGCATAGAAACGTCTAACAAATGCCTGCTGTAGCAAATCAGGATTTTTAAAATGGTAGCCTATTCGCTCTTGAATTATCTGTAAATCATAGCTGTTCATAAAAAAACACCTCTAAGTAAAATATTTACTAAAAGGCATAATAAATATACCTTTCCTGTGACATAGGAAATCAACTATCAAACCCCATCAATTAAATTCTTTGTTTCCAGTTGTTTACTAAAGTTCACTTACATAAACAAAAATAAACATCCAGAAACAATGTACCCAATTTAATCCATTATGCCTAAAAGCAATTATATTATAACAAAAATAACTTACTCAATCAATAAGTAAAAAAGTCCTAATAATACTAATCAATAAAATAACTAACTATTTTATCATAACTATCCAAAATTTCTTCTGATGGTACTCCAATATACTCTGCCAAGGCCACTGAACCCTCCAAAGCCTCTGTAATATCTGGATTAAAAGCAGACGTCAACAGTTCCAGATATTCAGTATAGCACATATTCAGCTTTTCAATATATCGCTGATAGTCAACCTTCAAGCGGCAATCTAAATCCGCTATTTCTTTTATGTAGTTCTTTATAAGTTCCTCTTCCCTTGCCAATAAGCCATCCTTGCCAATTTGGTAAAGTAGCGTTCCAACAGCATTGCCAATAACTGCTCCCAAAATGGGTACAGGAATCATGGTTTGTCCTAAAAAAGAAGCCAAGCCACTAACTGCTGCATCTAAACAGAGTATTTCTGCATTCTCTAAAAACTGCTGTTCATCAATAGTATGTTTTCTAAACAAATGAGCCTGCTCTGCCACTCCAAACGCAGCAGTGGTAAACGCACTAGCCACAGCCGCAGGTGTTGCAATATAATTAGTGAACAGATAAATGCTTGTGCCCCTAAGTCCGCCCTTTATAGTACCCTTGCCAGTTGCACCAACAATCTCCAGCCAGTCTGCTTCGTTAAAATCCTTAATCCGTTTGCCGGCCCTGCGTTTGCATACAATCGCTAAAAGAAATACAGTCACTCCCTCAACCGCAGCGCCCACAGCAGCGGCCTTGGCACCCTCCTCAACTGTAGGCTTGCTGCCCTGATAAGCTGCTTTTCTCTGCTCTTTATCAATATGTTCCAGATTTGCCTTTTCCTGTTCAAAAGTTGCAGAAACTGCGTCCCTTTGCACATCGCCATATTCAAGTATTGAAGGCTCAAGCTGACTGACTTCAATATTGTTAGCGGCAAAAAAATTATGCACCTCCCGCCACTGCCGCAAGGAAAACTCGCCAGTTGATGTAGGCAGCTTGTTTGCTGCTGATTCTGGCATGTCAAGATAGGCCATAATTTTATCATAATGGTCCTTAGGAATTTGATATTTGCCACCATCAGCCAAAAAATCAGGATATTGCTGCATATGCTGAGTTATAGCTTGCAAAGACAAGTGACCACCGGATTGGACAAATTTTTGCTGAATTATATCCGCTCCTCGCAAAATATCCACAGGGCCATTATCATTAATCCAAACATATTCCCCAGCCTTACCAACAATCTGCTGTCTGGCATTGCCAATACCACATTCAGCTATTTCAGCAATAAACCCGTGCATACCCTTATTACCGCCACGATTGCGGCTTATAATATCGGTTTTAATTACAGCGAGGGCTTTTTCAATACTATCCATAGCAGCAGCAAAATTAAGGTTCTGCTTGGCCAGCGCCTCTGCCAGTCTGTCAAGCCTTATCTGATTAAGATAACCAATCCAGGCAGCAAATGCCTGTTCCTGACTACTTTTAACAATTTTTTCTGGCTTCATAACTAATATCCTTTATTGTTCCTTTCATTATTGCACACTTTTACTGAGCGAAACAGCCAGTGATTTAGTATTATTCACCAACGCTCCCAACTGCATTTGCTGTTCTTGAGAAATAGACCTAAAATCACAACCATAATTCACCAAACAATCGCTGTATTGCAGGTTCAGCTTATCCCAAAGCGAAACAACCTCATCTATCAAACACCGAATTTGTACGTCAATTTTTTGTACTTCGTTTGTATTTTTCTTTACAGCCTCAATTTCCTCTTTTTTCTTTTTATCAAGCTGCATTTTATTAACGCTAAACAATACCACAGACGAAAGCAAAGTTGCACCGGCAATCCCCCAGCCCACTGGTCCTGCCAAAGCCAATAAAGCATTACCAGCCGCCATACCGCCGCCACCAGCTGCCAAAGCGCCGCCTCCCAACCAAGCCAGTGCGGCATTTGTAGCCGCCGCACCAGAAAGAGCAGATATTGCCGTCCCGGTGGAAGCAGTACCAAAGGTTGTAGCAATCCAAATAGCAGCCGTGGGCGCAATACTAACAACAGCCGCTCCTGCCGCTATACCTGCACCTGCTCCCAAAGCTGATTTTTTGGCATTTTCAAGTTCCAGTTTAGCAAATTCACAAGCCCCAGTAAATGATTTTCTCTTGATTTTGATTTCGGCAATTTCAGTATCAAACTCTTTGGGACGGTTGGCAATACTATTTACCAGATTTTCAATATTAACTATCAAATCAACCGCACGAATACGCTGAATGTAAAGCACTGTTCCGTTATCATTCATAGCTGTATAAGCTTCATTATATTGGCCTACTGCCAAATGAAGCTCGTCATCTAGTTTAGCCTTTGGTTTAATATTGTCAGCTTCCGGTTTAACCTTTTTATCAGCAGTATTTGGCGCCTGAGGGGATTTATATTTTGCCGCCCGTAAAATATCTCCTGCCGTTTCCTTTGCCGCATCAAACATTTCATTGGAACTGTTTTTAACCTTACCAAACAGTCTTTCAAAATCAGATTTTGCCATATATATTATCCTTCTTAACCATTTTTATATAATTTGCACAGAAACAGCTATTTTCTCACTATATCCAGCAGCGCCTGATAGCTATCGACAACTTCATAAATTACATTTCCGCTACTTATTTTCTTAAAATGCTCCTCGGCGCAGTGCTTTTTAGCCTGCTCAATCCCTCGCAGCTGCATAGACTGCATAGAACCCTTGGTTTCCGCCACAAAATAAATATGCTTCACCGTACCCTCGTAAAAGGCGATAGCCCAATCCGGGTTATAATGTCCCACCGGCGTAGAGATATAAAAGCTTTTGGGCAGCTTAACATAGACCGCCACATTGTCATCAATATCAAGCATAGAAGCGAATTTATGCTCGTTATCCGAATCATAAACCAAATGGTCATATAAATGCCTACGAGTTTTCATTGCATTAGCGCCCAGCTTGCCCCTAATCGTAGTATCGGTAAAAATATCAGTACTGTACTGTTCATTCAAAGCATTATACTCAATATGCTGAATTATAGCCTCGGCCTTTTCATCGTTAATCAAAGAAGCGGCTTTCAGGATAAATTCCTCCGGATTATTCCGCACCTGATTGAAAACCGTCGGCTCAATGCTGGTCATAATATCACAAACAGTTTTACGGGTAAGCCCAGTTTCCTCAACCAGTTTACCAATTAAATCATAACGACGTGTATTTACACTTTCGGCCACGCTGTAAGCAGTTGATTTAGTTTTAGTAAAAGCCTGACCGCTTTGCAAATCAGCCTTGGATTTTATTTCCTGCATTGCTCCGGTTTCTACATTAAAATAGCTTTTACCAACACGTAGATTATGATTAAGCGCGGCCACTGCTTTTTCCAACAGTTCGGTGGTATCAAAGTTTACCCGATAAGCCGTCTTGATATTGATACGCTTCCAAAGCGCCTTAAACTCCTGCATAGCCAGCTTTTCCTGCTCCACTCGCAGCTCCACATTGTTGGCCCTGGCATTTTCGGGCAACATAGCTTTAGCGTCGTAAACCGAGTCCAGAATTTGCACGATAGAATTAACACAGTCTGCCGCCTCATCAGCCACCTTAATTTCACTGTTAGCTTTATCAGCATAGTATTTATCAGTTAAAACTCCTCGTTTAACATAACCGCATGTAATCAAATCTTCATAAATGGCCTGTGCCAAAGCAGCGTCCACCACCTGCTCATTGCCTTGGTTATCAACCAGCACATGGCCTATGAACAAGTCCTGGGTTACTGATTGCGGCCTGTTAGCCAACACCTCCGCCAACTCGGTCTGCAAACCCTTGGCAAAGCTTTCATAGCTCTCGCTGGCAATTACCGTCAAAACATTGATGTTATGCACGTCACCGCCCAACAGGTTAGTGTCCATACGTTCGCCGTTTTGGTTTACACATAAACGCAGGCCCCGACCAACCTCCTGCCGCTTGCGCACTTCACTGCTGCTCTGCTTCAAAGTGCATATCTGAAAAACATTGGGGTTGTCCCAGCCCTCCCGCAGGGCAGAATGGGAAAATATAAAGCGTACCGGCGAGCGTTGAGGATTGCGCTCCAGCAGCAGTTCCTTGTTCTTCATAATCAGGTCATAAGCGTCCACGTCCTCTGAGGTACGCTCCTTTTTATCGTTCAGCTTGCTATCCGTCAGCTTGCCCTTTTTATCAACTGAAAAATAACCGGCGTGAGTATCCGCTACGACAATGCTATCCAGATAGCGCATGTATTCGTCATCGCCAAATTGCCGCTGCATATTGCTGATAATGTCCTGATATTCCTCCTCAAACATCTTTGCATAAACACCGTTGAAAGGCTGCCCAGCCTCGTCATACTGCTTATACTTGGCCACCTCGTCAATAAAGAAAAGGGAAAGCACCTTAATCCCCTTGGCAAACAGCTGCTGCTCCCGTGCCAAATGCGAAAGAATGGTTTCCCGAATCTGAATTCGTCGCAGCTGCTCCTCGCTAACGCTGCCCACCACCTCACCAGCGTAAATTTTAATGCCGTTCAGAAACTCCACCGAATTATCACGGCCGTCAATCCGTTTTACAATATAATTATTTTGATACTCCGCCAGCTCGCCAGAATTGGCATAAAGATTGTAGCCCTCATTAACGGTTTTGGTAACTTTACGGATTGTTTTAGCGCCCTTACAGTCAAACTGTATGGTAGCTGTAGGCGCCGCCTTGGACAGGTTGACGCTTTCCAGATACACATAACCATTGGCGGCAGTATTACCGGACTGGGTTATGCCCTTAACCTCAATCTTTTTCACCAAATGCTTGTTGTAAGCCTCCATAGCGTCCAGCCGATAAACCATATTATAAATGCTGTCAGCTTTGTGAGTGGCCGAATAGCGCAGAGTCAGCAGCGGACAAAACTCCTTTAGCCGCTCCTTGGTCTGCTTGCCCTCCACCGACTGGGGCTCGTCAATAATCAATATTGGATTGGTTTTGGCAATAATATCAATAGGGCGACGGGAACGGAACTCGTCCAGCTGCATATAAATACGCCGGGCGTCCTTGCCACGAGCATTGAACGCCTGCGAATTGATAATCATCACATTGATGGCACTGTCAGAGGCAAAGCGGTCAATTTCCGTCAGCTGAGCCGAATTGTAAATGAAATAGCGGATTTTCTTGCCGTATTCCTCCGCAAAATGTTCCTCCGTAACCTGAAAGCTTTTGTAAACGCCCTCCCGGATTGCCACGCTCGGCACCACCACAATGAACTTGCTCCAGCCGTAATGCTTATTCAGCTCATACATAGTTTTTATGTAAGTGTAGGTTTTGCCCACACCGGTTTCCATCTCCACCGTCAGGTTGTAGTGCCCCTCCAGCTTGTCCGAGGGCTTGATTTGATTGGCCCGCTGGATTTTGTTCAACTGCTCCAATATGCGGCTGTCCGTCAGCTCCGGTGCCAGTCGCTCGTTACGCCAGCCGGTGTAATCCATAGCATCGTTAAGCCTTTGCTCGCCGTAGCCGGTGTCTATCATATAGGTTGGCGTTTGATAGGGCTGGCCAGCAAACACATCTACCACCGCCTTGGCGGCGTCCGCCTGAAACTTTTGGCGCTTAAATTGCAGCTTCATTGCTTGTCACCATCCGTTTCTTCGGCAAACCATTCCTCTAATTTTTGTTGCAACAGTTTTTTATCCGGCAAATATAACGCATATTGTGATGCAAATATATTGGCGTCCTTTGGTAATGTTAATTCAACCATAGCGTCATTTTTTTCTTTACAAAGCAAGATACCGATTGTAGGATTTTCATTTTCAGTTTTTTCATATCTGTCAAAATAATTGACATACATTTGCATTTGACCCAAATCCTGGTGTTTCAACTTACCGAGTTTCAAATCTATCAGAACGAAGCAACGTAACAAACGGTTATAAAAAACTAAATCAACAAAAAAATGTTCATAATCAAAAGTGAAGCGTTTTTGTCGACCAATAAAAGCGTATCCTTTGCCTAGCTCCAGTAAAAATTTTTGCAAATTATTGATAATTCTGCTTTCTAAATCTTGTTCTGAATAAACCGACAACTCATCCAAATCTAAAAATTCCAAAATATAGGGATTTTTAACTGCATCTGCCGGTTTTTCATAAATCTGCCCTTGCTGTGCAAGCTGACGTACCTTATCTTTATCAGAGCTTGCAAGCAAACGCTCATATAAACAGGAATCGACTTGTCTTTTTAACTCAGACAAACTCCAATCATTCATTGCCGCTTCAATTTCGTAAAAATGCCGTTCGTCCACATTGTCTATTAGCATAAGTTTCATATAATGAGACAAGCTTAAACAAAAAATACGGCCA
>CANSKT010000051.1 GCA_947647555.1 uncultured Peptococcaceae bacterium
GCTATCACTATTTTTAATGTGTTATAAAAACATGAAAACTCTTTTTTCTTTTTATTGGCAAACCAAGAGTAAATTGCAAATAAAAAAGCAGCTATTGTACATATTGCTAATATTGCCCAAGCGTATGGGTTATACATTAATTTTTCTAATTCCATTTTTCTTATGATCCTGTTAATTGTTATTTTTAATTATCATGATTTTTACAGTGAAATATGACTGCAATTTTTATATTGAACGCAGTATGTACTTTTTCATCATTCCCACTCGCCAAATGGAAGCCATTTCTAAACAATTTTGTATAGGTGGTTTAGCTCCATTTGGTTTTATTTGTGTTTAATTATCCAAATTCTATTGGGTATTCAACTTTTTGCTATCAAAAAGCTATCATTGTATGCTATCAATATAAGTTAGGACTCGGAGTTTTATCGCTTTTAAAAGGGAAGACCATACAAATCAGCATTTTCTTCCAAATCATCATCTGCAGCGTTTTCATCTTGGGAGAGAATAGAAATCAGATCTGCAATTTTTCTGTGTAGTTCATCAAATGTTATTATCATAACATTGTTTAAGCTATTTCTAAAATTTTCAAAAGCTGATATTTGATCAGCGGTCAAAGATGATATTTTGCCGATAACAACCACACTTTTTGGCATAAGAACCTCAAACGGTGCATCACCATTATGGCACAGCGAGTAGTATTCTTTAGTCAGATTATCACGATAGTTTAGGACTTGATTGACTGCGCCACTCAATTCATGACTAAGGCTGAATGTTCCTCGATATTGGTTACCGATTATCTCTGTACAGGGAGTTTTGATTTCTATAAGAGTAATATTTTGTGACAGCCTATTCTGATAGATAAAATCACAAAGATTTCCACCGCTATTGCTAATACTTTTCCCACCGACATATGCTTTGTCTTCAAAGATAGTACAGGGGCAGCTAAATATCTGTGCCAAGACCCACTGGTTTTTTTTGAAAATTTCAGTCTGCCAGAATTCCTCATCATCGTTACCAAGATTGTTTTCCATAAGGGTTGATACTCGCTGGAGTTTTTCAATATTCAGCGTTGACGATAGATGTTGCAGGTTGTCATCCTGTAACTCTGAAAGACTTTTCCTTAAAGAATCACGAGAATCAGCTTGTGTAATTAAGCGTAGCAGAAGTTTTACGAGCTCATAGTTGTTTGCATCGCCAATCATTCTTGCAGCCGATGGGTCAGTCTGTATTATAGATAAAAACTGTTTGAAGCTGCTATCTACTCTGGCAAAAGTAGCGGAACCATAAGGTATTTCTCTTATATTCTCATAAAGCTCATACAGAGACTTCAACCCAGTATACAATGCATATGTTTCGCTGGTGTTAAATTGGATTTCCATCCAGTCTCCGACTTTTACCGAACCACGGGATACTTTTCCTGGAGCATCTCTTTTCTCACTCGGAAAGAGCGGCTCACTTTTTTGCTTCTTTTCATAAAACAATTTCCCTGAAACTGATTTTTGTGGTTCTCTCGGATTATCTACCAATGTAGGAACAAATCTGAATCTCAGAAAGTCTGTGTGATTTAATACTATTGGTGAAGCATCCGCTGTTTGTGCAGAAGTAGATACAACATCTATAGCATTTTCACTCATATTATGAATTTCTGTTGGTTTAAAGTTTATACGCATAATACCTCCACAACTGAAAGAAAAATGAAGTCGCTCTCACTGTTGCTATATACATCTCTTATAACTATGTTATATCATAAGCCTATCGCAACGATTTATCGGCTTTGATTATTAGCTATAGTGCGTATTTCTGCGCAGAATTCTGCGCAATTAATTCGACCATACAATGAGCCATTCCCAACTGTCATAATGCGTTTCAAACATTCTGGAACGCCAGCTTCACTCCTGAAGTGTATTCTATCTTCTGGTCCCCAAGCACCCTGCTCTTGGTTATTTTCATGGATATTGAAATCAACATTGGGCGAATGTAGAATATACTCTATCGCAATTTGCTTTTCCTCTTCACTATCAAAATGAACTTGTCCGTTCTTTCCGTAAATAAGTTTACTCATATTTTTCATTCCTTTCATTTATGCTGCATAATGTGCGTTGATGGCATTGATAACCGAACAGAAGTCCATATCTGCAATTTCCAAAACATCATCATTGTCGAAACCAACATTTAATACAAATAGGAAATTTGAAAAATCATAAATATTTTCAACTGCGGCATCGGTTAAATTTTCGTAGATTCTATCTGCCTTAGAAAGCAGAAGTAAATGTTGATATTGCTCATTAATTTCTTGTGTGCGACCATCGGGGTGAGCATAATTTAGATGTTGTGTTGGTGTTAGTGCAATTATGTTTTCTAAATAATAACATATTTCAGGATATAAAGCTTCTGGAAATATGTGGTGCATATGTATTGCTTTATCTGACATATGCAATTCTTCTATATGCTCAGTTTGAGAATTACGGTTTTGATCATTGAATAAACGCAAAAATTTTTTTGCTTTATTTGATTGATAATGATAATATGCTTCATTAATTGTAACAGGGTGGGTTGCTGCATAGTCTTTTCTTGTTATGCCTTTGGGTTTTTCTGCATAAATATCTCTAAAATTATTACGATTATACATTAACATATCATAAGTAATAATTTGTTTTGAAAGTCTGCCTTTTTCTGTACCATACGAATTATGAAAATATGCTAAAGGATTTAATACTTTAATAAAAATTCGATTGCATTCCACAACACCGTTTATTTTAGTATGATGAATTGTAAAATTTGAAAATGCCTGTTTTACATTCTCATAGCTTTTCTTTGTCTGTGTTTCAAAGAATTCATTAAATATAGAGTATAAACCACTATCTGTGAGAACTTTTTCTATGTATGTTTTTAGAAAGAAAAGAGCATTTTTTTCACGCAAAGCAATGTATTCTAATATTTCTATATTATTTACTTTATAAAAATTACGTTTGCCCTTCTTGATTTTTTTCAAAACATGAGCATTGGCTAGCATTTCCATTGGTTTTTGAAAAAAGTTATCATATTCATTTTTTGCGGCTTGACTTTCAACCTCAGGCTTTTTAAAAATAGCCTCTATATTTTCAACAGCATAATTATAATGCCAAATATCTGGTGTAGTAAAAGTGCTGTTTCGATTTTCAAGTTCATAATTGTAAATACAATCAGCTATAACAGTAACTACATCAGCAGCACATTTTTGATCAATCCAACGACCATTACCGGATTTTCTTATATCGTAATCATAATTATTACAAAAATCTATAATTGATTGTTGTGTTAACATCTATATTCCTCAATTCTCAGATTAGCATTATTTATGTTCTGAAAAGTTTTCTGTTATAGGATTTTCCTTTAGAGTTTCTCGCAATAGACCATAAAAGAAAACGGAGCAAGTATCTACATTTAATGAACGAGTTTGATAGTTTCTAGCAATTTGATAAAAATCTCTATATTCTTGTGTTGAAAAAAAATTCATTTGTTTTTGTGTAGGTATTATATTATTTTGTGGTATAAGTATCGCTAAAGAACCATTGGTTAGGCAATTCTTTGGTTTTTTTGTCATACGGGGTTTGTATGTCATATTAGGCGTTATATAAACATTATCATCATTTATATATTCATAAACTGATAGGTTTTTTGCTATATCTTGAGATATATATGAATCATAACCAGCTATATTTAATATTTCCAAACCGTTATCACTGATATTTCTGGCTTTTAGAACACGAATATCTCCATTATTTGCAAGCATTTTAGTAGTAATTTGTCTGTCCCTAAACACTTTAAAAACATTAAAATCAAGCTTTTTACAAATAAAATCAAATTCACTGTTACGATATATAATCCAGTAAGGTAATTTTTTATCAAAAATATATTTTTGTGGTTGTAACAATGATTGATTATTACTTACAGAAAAAATGTTTGTTTTGTTGGGACGAGATAAATTGTTTACGAAAATAGCAATAGTTTCCACAAGTATGCCGGGAAATCCTTTTTCGCCAAAATCAATAATACATTCAACTGCTTTATTTGCAAGATATTCTCTAGTTGGTGCAAATTCTGGTGTATTTAATATAAATTTAGGAAGTACTAATGCAACATAATTTCCAATATTAACAGCTTTATCTAAAAAAAATGAGCATATATTATTTGTGGATTTATTTATAGCCCAATGTTTATAAGTATTTAATAATTTACTTTTAGAGTTTAGTTTTAGGAAAGGAGGATTACCAATTATATAATCATATTTTTCATTAAAATCGTGTAATAAAAAATCATCATTAATATAATTAATAGTACAGTTTTTAGGAATTGTTATATTATTCAATAATAATCGGGCAATTTCTAAATTTTTTTTATCAATGTCGAGAACGTCAATGATAATGTTTTTATTTTCAAACTTTTGGATTATGAGAGGAATAAAATTACCGACACCAGCAGAGGGTTCTAAAATTTTTAATGTATCCTTTTCTGAGATTGGTAAAGATTTTAGTATTTCAGTAATTAGCGTTTTACTAGTAAAAAAAGCAGCAGTATTTAGACGACTTGTATTTGCTAATTCAGCTATTTTGCTTAATGTCGCAACAGATAATTGCATAGGATTGTTCTTAACAAAATTTATTAAATTATCTTCGTCTTTCAAAGCATTGTTTGATATTATCTTATTAATTGTTGCTATATTAAGAAGTTGATATTGTAAAGTTTTGTTTATTTTTTTTGCGATAGCTTGAAAAATTATTGTGGGAACTGCCTCTCCTAATGACTGGCGTATTTTAATTTCTTCTTTTTTCAAAAAAATTTGTTTTTGTTTTATAGACATATTGTTTAATTGTTCAAAATCCGTTTCAACCCATTTAAACGATTGAGGAACAGTCATCATTATCATTAATTCACGAATGCTAAATACTCTATCATCACTTGGGTGTATCGTATTCTGACTGGCTAATTGGTCATTTCTGGTATGAATACAAGGTCCAACTTCATTCCAATATTGTCTTTTGTATTTATCACCATTTTTTTGTTTGTTAATTATCAGTTTACCATTAATTATCTGATGTGGCTTTTTAGTATCATCTTCATTTTAAAACGAAGATTGTCGCTCTTTTAGCTCGGTAATCCAAGAACGCATATGTTCAGGGTATCTTCTGAATGAATGATAGATATCATTATTATCAATTTCACCAAACTTTTTTAATGGTTTGAGATTACCAATAGCTTCATATAATGTTCTTTCTTCAGTAATTTCGGGATATAATTCAAGTGGTGATATTTCATCAGCATAGTCTTTAGAAACGCCAATAACAAGTGTACGTTGACGACTTGAACAAGCTCCATAATTTTTGAAGTTAATTATACGAGAAGTATATGAATATTTTTTTCCTAAATTTTTTTCAATAGCTTCAGAAATGGTTTTGTTTGTGCCATCAATATCAGTACAAATTGTTTTCATAAATGATGGCACATTTTCAAATATAAAAAATCGTGGGTTGATTTTGTTAATAATTTTTATAGACTCAATAACTAATGAGTTTCTAATAATTTCTGTTTTACTTTTTTTATGATTTGCTACGGACATTCCTTGACAGGGTGGAGTTGCTATAATAACATCAATACGAGTAATGCTTTCATATTGTTTCCATAAATCTACTTGAGAATATAACGCTTTTTTTGTAGATTCTAAAGAAATATCACCATAGATATATCCACTTTCATATTTGCATTTTTGATTGTATTTTTGGACGTTTAATCTTTTCTCAAGTAATTCATTTGTAGCTACACAGTTGAAATTTTCTAACTTAAATCCATAGCAGCCAATCCCTGCACTACTAAATAAACTTATATATGTGGGTTTATGTGTCATACTCATTATAATATCCTCTTTTTCAAATAGTTGATAGGTTTTCTGGAATTAATTCCATTATATCATTTATTTCACAATCAAGTGCGACACATATTTTTACCAACACGTCAACTGTTACATTTTCATTTTTTCCAAGTTTAGCAATAAGAGAGTTGCTTATACCAGCAGCTTTTGCTAATTCTTTCTTCTTCATATTTCTATCAATAAGAAGTTTCCATAATCTATTGTAGCTAACTGCCATAATACACCTCTTTATTATTATTTATTTTAGTATAGCATAATTATATTTACAAATCAAGAATTAATTACACGATAGGTTAATTAATCGTGTTTTAATTAAAAAGATTCAGGTATTACCCTACATATCCATAAAAAATGAGCCTCTAAAAGCCTTATGTAGTGCGGCTTTCGGAGGCTCTAAATGCGTACAAACGGGCGTGAGCTTTATTATATCTCAGGCTGTCTATAATGTTGCTTTGGTTCTTTTGGGTATACAGGGGCGGTATGGTTAAGTAGGTCATTCAGCAATTCTTGAACCAACTCTGGCGATTGCCTCTGTGCTTTTACAAAATCCTTTGTCTGCTTTTGTAATTCCTTATATCGTTTTTTCCAAATGTCTGAATCACGTTTGGTAGATTGTAAATCTATCTGTAAATCTTTAATGGTGCTTTCGGCTAACAAGTCATTTTTAGCCAGCTGCTTTAGCTGGGTAATTTCCTGTTGGGATAACTCAATCTTGCCTAATAGATTTTTCTTACCCATATTTTCAATATCAGCAAAGCTGGCGGCAAGGGCTTTTTGCGTTTTGGTTTTCTGTTCAATTTTATGTAGAGCGTTAGTCTTTCTTTCAATCAGTCCGTCCAAAAACCTTAGGTGTTCCTGTTCCTTGGCAACTTTGAACTGGGTAACGGTTAGGTGTTCTTCAGATGAACCACGTTCCCCTCGCTCAACATCATCATAACCAGCGGCTCGCATAGCATTGAAAAAATCATCTTGTAATATGCTGTATGATTTGCGCAGCACTGGCTTGCCGTTCTTTTGCAAAATAGGCTGACCATTTTCATCAAGGGCAGGGTGGGACTGCCATTTCTTGCTGCTGCTAACTTGGGTGATTGTTTCCTTAATTGTGCCTACCAGCGATTTATCTTTACAGCGTTTTGTCCAGAGAATTTGCTTTTCTACCACCGGGATATAAACAACGTGCAGGTGGTAGTGGTAAACATCTTGACCTAATGCTTCTGACATCGCACTGTTGCGTTCATCGGCGTGCATTACGGCTGACAAGATATATTGCTCACCACCGACAATGTTTATAGCTGCTTTGTAAGCGTCCTCATAAAATTGTTTGGCAAATTCATGGCCGCCGTGATTATGAAAATATGCGGAGTTGACATCAAAAATCAATTCACCGAACAGGTGTGCATCGGTTTTTAATCCTCTGGTGGAGATAGTTTTATTATCTTTCATTTGGGTAAACATAGCTAAATATTTATCTGTTGGCTGCTTAAAATGCACGTTTAATTTTGTTCTTTCTGGCACAATATCAGGGTTGACATAGCTTTCTTTTTCTCGTTCATTGTGTCGCTGGGTATTGTTAATTTGTGAGGCCGTCAGATTAACATTTCTGACGCTGACACGATCAATTCCGTCGTTTCTGGGCATATAACTCCTTTCGTAAAAAACTAATTTGGGTACCATTTGGCACTTTCGTGGAAGTGTAATAACCCACTATGACACTTTCGCCCCTTTGGAGCGTAAAGTGTCGTGGGCTCTCCGAGGGTTTTTAAGGTCATTTCTAAACGCCAAGTTGTCGTGACGGCTGTGACGGCCGTGACGATTTTTTCAGTACCTTATTCAAGCTGACACAGCCGTCACGGTTGTCACGTTGCTTTTTATCAAGTTGTTTTAATCAGGGTTAAAGTAATGGCTCGTCCAGCGTGTGAACGTGAATTTTCATAACAGATACCATATTCGTTAGCTAATTTGCTGGCTCGTACATTCAAACGCATTGCTAAAGCGTTGGGTTTTATATCTAAACCTAAAGCGGTGATAAGCTCTGTGGCCGTACCGTTCCATTTTGGCTTATCGGGCGTGACTAATTTGGCTATACTTTCCAGCAATTTGTCTGGCGGCTCCTGCCATAATTCTCTTTCAGCTGATGAAAAATCCCAAGCCAATGTTTCCTCATTTCGCACCAGATGAATTTTCTGGTCTGGCTGGTCACGGCCTACAATATCCAAAATGGCAGTGTTATTTGTGCGTTTTTCCTTTTGCAGTATAAATGCTCCGTCAGCACAGCCCAGCAGCCCGGTTGTGCCGGAAATCATTTCAAATTTATCTCCAGCCGGGGCTTTTCTGGTGTGATGAACAATTATCAGGCACAGTTTGTTATCATCAGCAAATTGCTTGAGCCTGCCGATAATTTGATAATCTTCTGCATAATTATAGGCCTCGCCGCCTAACTCTCGGACTTTTTGCAGGGTGTCAATTATAATCAGTTTGGTTTCGATGTGCGCCTTGATAAATTGCTCCAGTTGTTCGTCAAGTCCGTTATTCAGTTGGCCGGCGCAGACAGCAAAGTGTAAATTTGCTGTGCTTTCCACGCCAAACATTCTAAACATTCGCTCTTGCAATCTCTGATAATTATCCTCCAAAGCTAGATACAAAACTGTTCCCTGCTGCACTTCGTACTCCCATAATTTTTGTCCAGTGCTGATGTGATAGGCCAGCTGTGCCATAAAGAAACTTTTGCCAACCTTTGGAGCGCCGGCAAATATGTAGGTGCCGGGGTAGAGCAGACCGGCAATCACCGGCGGCCTGCTTCGATATATTTGCTCGTAAAGTTCCTGCATTGTAATGGTGGTTAGGTTAGTGTTATTATTTACCATAGGCAAAATTCTCCTGCATTTTATTCGTTCCGTCCTTCATTCCGTCCATAATGTGGGTGATTAAACTGATGTTATCCAGAAGTTCAGCGTTGATATTATGCCCTGTGGCAATACGTTTTAACTCCTCCAGAACCTCGTTAAGCTGGTTGCGCAAGGCCTTGTATACTCTGGGATTACCTTGCACTATAACATCTCGCTCCAGCAGCCGTCGGGTTATATAATCCTGTTTGGTCAGGCCGGATAGCTGCACGGCAATATCAATTTGCGCATTTTCTTCTGGCGATACTCTAAAGGCCACGGTTTTGTTGCGCCAGCGATTATGATTATCTCTATTTTTCTGGGACATTTTAATTCTTCCTTTCCATATTTAATTTTTTAGCCATTTCCTGCTGTCTGGTGGGAAACAGGTGTGCATAACGATAAGTGATGTCAATACTTTCGTGGCCAACTCTATCGGCGATTGCCAAAGCCGTAAAACCCATATCAATCAGAAGTGAAATATGGCTGTGCCGCAAGTCGTGTATCCGAATTGGTTTAACGCCAGTTTCCTTGCAGCCTCTTTGCATTTCGTGTTTGAGATAGTGTTTGGTTATCGGAAAAATGCGGCTGTTTGGTTCCGCTCCGTAAAGCTGGTTTAGATAATCCTGTATCTCTTCGCTGAGGAAGTCCGGCATTTGTACAATTCGATTGCTTTTCTTGGTTTTTGGCGAAGTGATAATATCCTGTTTGTTAATCCGTTGATAGGATTTATTTATTCTAACGGTGTTGTTGATAAAATCAAAATCGTCTGGGGTTAGCGCCAACAGTTCACCCTCTCGAATACCGCACCAGTAAAGCATTTCAAAAGCATAATAGGATAGCGGTTTGTCCAACATTGCTTCCAGGAATTGCAGATATTCAGCTTTTGTCCAAAACTCCATTTCTTTAGGTTGTTCGCTGCCCATATTGCCTACCTTGGAGGCCGGATTGATTTGCAAACCATAGTATTTAATAGCGTGATTGAATATACAGCTTAACTGGGTATGCACATTTTTGAGATAATCCGGCGAATAGGGTTTGCCACGAGAATCGGTGAGGGAACGAATTTCATTCTGCCAGTCGATTATATCTCGGGCAGTTATTTCAGCCAGCTTACGTTTGGCAAAATAGGGCAGAATTTTGTTTTTAATGATATTTTCTTTGGACAGCCAAGTGTTTAGCTTTAACTTTGGCTTAATATCTTTTTCATAAAGCTGCACAAAGCTGGCAAAGGTCATATTTACGTCGGCCTGTTTCTGCATCAAAAATTCTCGTTCCCAAGCCTGTGCGTCCCGTTTGTTGGCAAAGCCTCGCTTGAGTTTTTGTTTGCGCTCGCCTCGCCAATCTGTATAACGGAACTGCACATACCAAGTGCCGTTATGTTTATCTTTGAAAGCGGCCATTTAGTTTTCTCCTTTCATTTCATTTTTGGTGCCATAGAATTTTTCGTGAAAGAACTTGCGGTCAATCCGGCCAGAAATGGTTATGCAGCCGGTTTTGGCTAATTCTTCATTCAGTTTTTTGATGAGTTTGTAGGCATAGGGTTTGGAAACGCCCAATTCTGTGGCTACCTCATCAACACGCATAAAAATTTGTTTGTTTGTAGCGTTCATAAGATGCTCCCTTCTGTTTCATTTTTTATATTGTATTAAACTTATTTGTTTAGCGTATGTTTATTATACTAAGCATTTAAGTTTATGTCAAGTATTTTTCGGGGGTTTTACTAACTTTTTTTGTTTAGTTTATATTGACTATCCTAAGCTTTTCTGTTATACTTCTTATATCTTGATTTAATGAATGGAGTAGGCGTTTATGGCTATTGGTGAAAGAATACATTTTTTTCGTAATCTGCGAGGTATGACGCAAAAATATCTCGGTCAGCTGTTGGGTTTTCCAGAAAAATCAGCCGACGTGCGCTTGGCTCAATATGAAACGGGAACTCGTTCGCCTAAAGCGGATTTAACCATTGCTTTGGCGCAGGCTCTTGATGTTTCGCCACAGGCTTTGGCTGTGCCGGATATTGACTCTCAAGTGGGTTTAATGCACACATTTTTCACTTTGGAAGATAGATATGGTTTGCAGATTGCCGAGTTGGACGGAGAAATCTGTCTGCGTGTTGACGTGCGGAAAAGTAAAGAGGCTGCCGAACTTCACGAAATGCTTTGCAAATGGCAAGAACAGTTTGCCAAATTGAAAGCTGGTGAAATATCTCAAGAAGATTATGACTGCTGGCGTTATCACTATCCAGAAAAGGATAGCAGCAGACAATGGGCTAAAGTTCCGTCAGCAACATTAAGTGATATGCTTTTTGCAGACTATCGGTCGGGAGAAACAAAAAATGGATAAAGTCATAAGTAAAATAGCTGCGCTAGGAGTTCCAGGATTGGTTTTAGTGGTTGCAATGCAAGCTACAGGATTATACGGAGCAGCTGCAATAACTACTGCTTTGGCAGCATTGGGACCTTTGGGTATGCTAGGCGGAGTTGCAACTCTGGGAATTATTGGTTTAACATCAGAAGCTATATCTAAATTTGGTTTCGAAGCTATATTTTTTGGTGTTGTTAAACAGTTGTATAAACAGGGAGAAAACAAGCAGTCAATTCAGAAAAAAATTCAAAAATATCCGATTTCAAAATCACTTAAGTTGAAGCTTAATGGATACCTTGCACAATTATAAATATTTAATTCAAATAAAAAGGCTCTGCCAACTAACTGTACCTTTTGATACAGAAAGTTGACAGAGCCTTGTTTTGTGTGAACACTTAGCGAGTGCCTAGCCCAAAGGGCGACGGCAGAGCTTAGTGTGAACCATATAAACCAGCAAGATTGGTTTATTGCTCTTTTATAAGATTTGGATATTTAGTCTTGACCTGCAAACCGCCGACTACTCGGAACAAAATAAAACAATTTCGTTTAAGCAGTTGCTATCATTTTGCTATCAATTCACCTTGGGGAATTTCAGAAATCCAGTGTTTATGCGGCTTTCAGCCTGCATATATCCACTTTTTCATCATTCCCACTCAATCGTCGCCGGGGGCTTGGAGGTAATATCGTAAACGATACGATTGATATGTTCTACTTCATTGACAATACGAACAGAAACTTTATCCAAAACTTCATAGGGGATACGCGCCCAATCGGCGGTCATGAAGTCTGTGGTGGTAACGGAGCGCAGGGCAAGAGTGTAATCATAGGTGCGGCCGTCACCCTGTACGCCAACGGAACGCATATTGGTCAGAACAGCAAAATACTGGTTCATGCTGTCCTCAAGCTGGGCTTTGGCAATTTCGTCCCGGAAAATGAAGTCAGCCTCGCGCAAAATGGCCAACTTTTCTTCAGTAATATCGCCAATAATGCGGATAGCCAGACCGGGGCCAGGGAATGGCTGGCGTTTTACCAGATAATCGGGCAGGGTTAACTCGCGGCCAAGCTGGCGGACTTCGTCTTTGAATAACTGACGAAGCGGCTCAATAATTTCTTTGAAATCGACGTAATCAGGCAGGCCACCTACGTTGTGATGACTCTTGATAACAGCGGCGTCGCCCAAACCGGACTCAATTACATCCGGATAAATTGTTCCCTGTACCAGATAATCTACCTGACCGATTTTTTTGCCCTCGGCTTCAAAAACCCGGATAAATTCCTCACCGATGATTTTGCGTTTGGTTTCCGGGTCGCTTACGCCGGCCAGGCGCTGTAAAAAGCGAGCGGACGCGTCAACGCGGACAAAGTTAATATCCCAGCGCGCAAAGGCGGCTTCAACCTCATCACCCTCGTCTTTGCGCATCAGGCCATGGTCAACGAAAACGCAGGTCAGCTGTTTGCCCACCGCTTCAGCCAGCAGGGCGGCGGCTACGGAGCTGTCTACACCGCCGGAAAGAGCCAGCAAAACCTGACCATTGCCAACTTTGTCGCGAATGGATTGAATAGAGGAGTTTTTAAAATCTTCCATTGTCCAATCACCCTGCGCATGGCAGATTTCATACAGGAAGTTGCGTAGCATGGCGGAACCGTTTTCGGTGTGATTTACTTCCGGGTGGAATTGCACGCCGTAAAAGCCGCGTTGCACATCAGCAATGGCGGCATTGGAACACATAGCAGTATGCGCAGGCAGGGTAAAGCCGGCTGGAACCTTGGCCATATAATCGTTGTGGCTCATCCAGGATATCCCCTCGGCAGGTAATCCCTTGAACAGGGGGCAGGTTGTATCATAATAGGTGGTGGCTTTGCCAAACTCGCGAGCTGTATCTTCTTGCGCGGCGATAACTTTGCCGCCTAATGTTAATGCCATAAGTTGGCAGCCATAGCAAATGCCTAACACGGGTACGCCAAGCTGAAAAATTTCCGGGTCGCATTGGGGAGAGGAAGGGTCATAAACACTGTTGGGGCCGCCAGTGAAGATAATGCCGATAGGGTTGAGTGCTTTAATTTCTTCAATAGGCGTTTTATAAGATTTAACCTCACAATAAACATTATGTTCGCGGACGCGGCGCGCGATAAGCTGATTATATTGACCACCAAAATCTAAAATTAGCACAAACTGATGTGTCATGGTAAAAAATTCCTTCCTTATTATATGTTATTTATGCAGGCTGGCTGCAATGAATGAAGCAAAGAGGGGGTGTGGCTTGTTGGGGCGGCTGCGAAATTCCGGGTGGAATTGGCAACCGATGTACCAGGGGTGTATATCCTGGGGCAGTTCCAGCATCTCCACCACGCTTTTATCCGGAGCCTGTCCACACAGTACCAGACCATGTGCCTGATAATCGTTCAGATAAGCGTTGTTTACTTCATAACGATGACGGTGTCGTTCATTAATTTGCTCCTGACCATAAATGGCCTGAGCCTTACTGCCTGACTGCAAAGCGCAGGGGTATAGACCTAGACGCAATGTTCCGCCCAGATTTTGTTCCTCGCGCTGGCCGGGCAGAAAATCAATAACCGGGTAGGGAGTATTTTCGTCAAACTCGGTGGAGTTGGCGTCTTGCCAGCCCAAAACATGACGCGCAAATTCAATCAGAGCAATCTGCATGCCCAGACAGATACCAAAATAAGGTTTGCCGGTTTCACGCGCATATTTGGCGGCCAGAATTTTGCCCTCCACGCCACGCTCGCCGAAGCCACCCGGCACTAAAATGCCGTCAACGTCGCCCAAAAGCTGTTCCACAGTTTCCGGGGTGATATCTTCAGATTGCACCCATTTAATGTCAATATCGGCATTGTTGGCAAAACCGCCGTGTTTCAAAGCTTCTACCACGCTTAAATAGGCGTCATGCAGGGCGACATATTTGCCAACCAGTGCAATGCGTGCCGTGTGTTTCAGGTTGCGGCTGGTTTCCACCATGTGCTGCCAATCGGCCAAATCCGGCTCAGACTGGCAATTCAAACGCAGCTTTTCGGCTACAATGCGGCACAAATTCTCCTGTTCCAGTGCCAGCGGAATGGCATACAGGCTGTCCAAATCGCGGTTTTCGATGACCATTTCTACCGGTACATTGCAAAGTTGGGAAATTTTGCGTTTGGCGGAGTAGGGCAGTTCAACCTCTGTGCGGCAGACAATGATATCGGCCTGTATTCCCTGACTTAACAGTTCGCGAATACTATGTTGGGTTGGTTTGGTTTTTATCTCGCAGGATTTAGCCAGATATGGAACCAGAGCTACATGTACATATACGCAGTTTTCCCGGCCCACGTCGCTGCCGAACTGGCGGATAGCCTCTACAACGGTCAGGGAATCAATATAGCCGACGGTGCGGCCGACTTCAATTCTTGACACATCAGCAGTGGCGGTTTGCACATTCTGGCGGATATTATCGT
>CANSKT010000052.1 GCA_947647555.1 uncultured Peptococcaceae bacterium
CAATAAATACGATACCACTTTGCTCGGCGCGCTCAATCGCCTTGGCCTTGACATCGTCCATATCCAGCAGTTTGGCGCTTTCCTCCTGCACCAGAATTTTGCGCGCTTCGCTGACGGTCAGCTGACGTTTATGAGTTTTCTTGGGCAAAATATTGCCCAGCATGTCCTGAAAGTTTAAGCCCATTTCCTCCATACTGGCTGAAACAGGATAATTATTCTGCTCCTCAACCTCAATTTCCACAAGGTTATCTTCCATTTCACCCAGTGCCAGCATGCGTCTTATCTGCTCCCGACGATTTTTGTTATCCTCCATAAACTGGCGTTCTTCCTCGGTCGGTTTATCATCACCACCACCGCCAAAAAACATCTCCATCGGATTTTTGGGCTTTTTCTCACGCTTAGTCGGCGCCAGAAGTTCCAATAAACGCTCCTCTGCCGCCGCCTCGCCCTTAGGACGAACCTGCTCCAGCTGCTCCGCCTTAACCATGCGCACCGCAGTTTCCGTCAAATCACGGATAATACCCTCAACATCACGGCCAACATAGCCAACTTCCGTATATTTGGTGGCCTCCACCTTAATAAACGGTGCGCTAACCAGCCGCGCCAGCCGCCGGGCAATTTCCGTTTTACCAACGCCCGTGGGGCCAATCATGATAATATTTTTGGGCATAATCTCGTCCTGAATTGCCGGCCCCAGGCATTTACGGCGATAACGATTGCGCAGCGCCACGGCCACACTTTTTTTAGCGTCCAGCTGGCCAATAATATATTTATCCAATTCTGCCACAATCTGACGCGGCGTTAATTCCTGCATATTTGCAGCCTCCCTCTATGCTTCTTCTACAATAATATTTTTGTTCGTGAAAATGCAAATATCTGAAGCAATATCAATAGCCTTATAGGCGATGTCCTTAGCGGAAAGTTCCGTGTTAGCCAGCATGGCTCTGGCCGCGGCCAGAGCATAAGCGCCGCCGGAACCAATAGCCGCCACGCCGTCGTCCGGCTCAATAACCTCGCCATTGCCGGAAATAATCAACATTTCCTGACCGGAAGCCACCACCATCAACGCCTCCAGATTACGCAACACCTTATTAGTGCGCCATTCCTTAGCCAGAGAAACCGCCGCCCGGGTCAGGTTGCCGTTATATTCCTCCAAATAGCCTTCAAATTTCTCACAAAGCGTAAACGCATCAGCAACCGCTCCGGCAAAACCAACCACCACCTGATTTTTATACAGACGACGTACCTTGCGAGCAGTATTTTTCATCACAATGCTCTGTCCCATTGTAACCTGTCCATCGCCGGCGATTGCCACCTTGCCATTGCGTTTCACGCCACAAATTGTGGTGCCTCTAATTTCCACCATTTAGCAAATCCTCCTTATATTATACACCAATTTACATAATATGACAATGTTTTTTTATATCATAATTAAGATATTTTTATCTGTCAGTTTTTATTATCAGTCATGCTATCCGTTTCCGTCATCTCGGCCAGACATTTCAATGCGCGCTGGGCAATTTGCAGATTTTTGTTCTGTTTACCGCGCACTTTATAGCCCAACGGCTCAATCAAACCAAAAGTTACATTCATTGGCTGAAAATTAGCGTTCGGCGTTTGCAGCCAACCCAAAAGACCACCCAAAGCTGTCTGCCGGCTCCAAATCAACGGCGGCTCGCCTTTGGCTGCTCTGGCCGCATTGCGCCCGGCCGCCAGCCCACAGGCCGCGCTCTCCACATAGCCCTCCACGCCGGTTAGCTGGCCGGCAAAATAAATTCGCTCGTCCTCTTTCAGGCAAAGTTCCGGCTTGAGCAAACGCGGTGCATTGATAAAACTGTTACGGTGCATAACGCCAAAACGCAAAAACTCGGCCTGCTCCAAACCGGGAATTAATCGAAAGACCCGTTTCTGCTCGCCCCAGGTCAAACGGGTTTGAAAACCAACCAGATTAAACATCGTAGCCGCCGCATTATCCTGTCGCAACTGCACCACGGCATACGGTTCCCGGCCGTCGTCATGCGGATTGGGCAAACCAACCGGTTTTAAAGGGCCAAAGCGAATAGTATCCACACCACGGCGCGCCATGCTTTCAATCGGCATGCAGCCATCAAAATCCTTTTCCTGCTCAAAATCATGCAACGGCGCGCGCTCCGCCGCCAGCAACTCCTGATAAAAATGCTCATATTGCGGCCTGTCCATCGGACAATTTAAATAATCCCGACTTTCACCCTTATCATAGCGCGAGGCCCAATAAACCTTTTCCATATCAATCGTTGCACCGTCAATAATAGGCGCCACCGCATCATGAAAATGCAAATATTCTTCCCCCAGACGCTGACGCAAATCCTCCGCCAAAGCGCCCTCCAGCAATGGCCCGGCCGCCACAATAACCAGACTGCCGTCCGCCAGCAGCGGCTCCAGACTCTGCACCTCGTCATAATGCACCGTAATTGCCGGATTAGCCAAAATGCGCTCGGTCACCATACGGCCAAAGCCCTCTCTGTCTACCGCCAAAGCGCCGCCAGCCGGCACCCGACAAGCATCAGCACAAGCCATAATCAGAGAATCCTGCCGCCGCATTTCTTCTTTCAGCAAACCAACAGCATTAGTTAAACCGGCCGCACGCAGAGAATTGCTGCAAACCAACTCCGCAAAATAATCCGTATGATGAGCTGGAGAACGCCGCTTGGGGCGCATTTCATAAAGCTGCACCTGACAACCGGCCGCTGCGGCCTGCCAGGCAGCCTCGGCGCCGGCCAAACCAGCGCCCACAATTTTAATTATTTTCATATAATACTCTTTTGTAATACCTTATTTTCAAATTTATTTCTTTATCTTCTTGGCCGCCTGCTGCGCCGCTTTCTGCATAACTGCGTCCGCCGAAGCCTTTTTGCGCTTCTTCTTATGCGCATTGCTGGGACAATCCGCATTGGGACAAACTTTTTGCGTCTGACCAGAACGTAAGGTTTTTTCAGCCAGCTGCTTGCCACATTCCGGGCAGGCTTCTTCAATCGGCTTATCCCAGGAAACAAATTTACACTGCGGATAATTGCTGCAACCATAAAACACCCGGCCGCCGCGGCTCTTGCGCTGAATAATATCGCCGCCGCAAGCCAGACATTTAACCCCGGCGCTAATCACAATCGGCTTGGTATTGCGACAATCCGGAAAACCGGAACAGGCCAGAAACTTACCATATCGCCCAAGTTTGTAAACCATTGGCTGGCCACAAAGTTCACAGTTATCACCGCTATATTCCGGCTCCAAATCCACCTTTTCCAATTCGGCTTCGGCCTTGGCCAATTCCTGCGCAAACGGCTGATAAAATTCTGACACAATCTGCCGCCAGTTGCGTTTACCCTCCTCAACCTCGTCCAAATGAGCCTCCATACCGGCGGTGAAGTCGATATCAATAATATCCGGAAAACCCTCTTTCAGCAGGTTCACCACCACCATACCCAACTCTGTGGAATAAAAATGCTTATCCTCGCGCACCACATAACCGCGCCCGATAATTGTATCCACAATCGGTGCATAGGTACTGGGACGGCCAACGCCTTTTTCCTCCAGCGTTTTCACCAGCATAGCCTCCGTAAAACGCGGCGGCGGCGCTGTAAAATGCTGCTTCGGCTCCAGCTTCTCCGCCGGCAGGGTCTGGCCCTCCTGCAAGGCCGGCAACAAACCCAAATCCTCTTTGTCGCCCTCGTCGTCCTTGCTCTCAATATAAAGCTGCATAAAACCAGGGAAACGAATTACCGAACCACTGGCGCGAAAAGTATAACGACCATTAGCAATGTCTACCGTTGTAGTGTCGATAATTGCTGATGACATCTGACTGGCCACAAAACGCTCCCAAATCAGCTTATAAAGCTTGTATTGCTGTGGGGTTAAAAACTGGCGCACATCGGCCGGCCGCCGGCTGACGTCAGTCGGGCGAATAGCCTCATGCGCGTCCTGAATTTTGCCCTTGCTCTGATAAACGCGCGGCTTTTCCGGAACATACTCCGCCCCATACTGGCTGACGATAAATTCTCGCGCCGCCTGCTGTACCTCCGGAGCAATACGCGTAGAGTCCGTACGCATATAGGTAATCAAACCAACCACGCCCTGTTTGCCCAGACTAATGCCCTCAAAAAGCTGCTGCGCCAGCTGCATGGTCTTTTTGGTCAGCAATCCATGTTTGCGATAAGCCTCCTGCTGCATGCTGCTGGTGGTAAAAGGCGCCACCGGATTACGTTTGCGCTCTCTTTTGCTGATTTTATCAATAGTATAGGGCTGTTTAGCGCTCTCCGCCATGATATTTTCCACCGTCTGCTGGTCAGGAATATGCGCTGCCTGGCCGTCAATTCGCGCCAGCTGAGCATTAAGCGAGCCCTCGTCCGTATGCAGCACCAGACCAAGCGTCCAGTATTCCTCTGGCACAAAAGCGTTAATCTCCGCTTCACGGTCACAAATCATGCGCACGGCCACCGACTGCACGCGCCCGGCGGAAAGGCCTTTTTTCACTTTAACCCAAAGCAGCGGTGAAAGCTTATAGCCCACCAGACGGTCCAAAACCCGACGCGCCTGTTGCGCACAGATACGGTCCATGTCCAACTCACGCGGCGTTTTAACAGCCTTTTTCACCGTGTCTTTGGTAATCTCATGAAACTCCACCCGGCATTTTTCATCAACATTATCCAGATAACCCTTTAAATGATAAGCAATCATCTCGCCCTCACGATCCGGGTCACTGGCCAGCAGAACTCTATCCGCCCGTTTGGCCTCGGTGCGCAGATTTTTCAGAATATCGCCTTTGCCGCGAATTGTAATATAATGCGGCTCAAATTCATTTTCCACATCTACGCCCAGACTGCTTTTAGGCAAATCCCGTACATGCCCCATAGATGAAAGCACCGTATAATTTGTGCCCAGATACTTACCAATCGTTTTGGCCTTAGTTGGTGATTCGACAATAATCAGCGTTTTTCCCATGATAGATATTAAGCCCCTCAAATTAATTTATATTTTTCCTAATGAAGTATTGACCTTCCAATCGTTCAATCCAGCCGTCTAACTCACATTCTGTCAACAATGCGCCCAACTCTGCCGCGTCCATATTCAACAGACCAAGCAGTTCATTAAAATGCCGCTGCTCCGCCAGCGCCTGCCAAAGTCTCTCCGCTTCTGCCGATAAATCCGGCGGCGGCATATTAAACAACAGCGGTTGCTGATTGACAACCGGAGCGCCATATTGCGAACCGGAATGATAATCCTCCAGCACATCAGCCGCTGTCATAACCAGTTTAACGCCGCACTTTTGAATTAAATCAAGCGGCCCCTGACTGCTTGGACTGAAAATACTGCCCGGCACCGCATAAATATTGCGGTTCTGCTCCAGGGCATAATTTACCGTAATCTGCGTACCGCTTTTCAAACCGGCCTCCACCACGATAACGCCCTGGCTCAAACCACTAACCAGCCGATTGCGAACCGGAAAATTTTTACTTAGCGGCTGCATACCCAGCGGATATTCACTGATAATGCAGCCCTTTTCTGCCATTTCCGCAAACAGCTGGCGATTTTCACGCGGATAAACGATATCAATACCACAGCCCAACACCCCGAGAGTTTTACCGCCGGCCGCCAAAGCAGCCTGATGCGAAGCGCTATCAATGCCACGCGCCAAACCGCTAACCACCCAAACGCCGGCTTTAGCCAAACCGTCAGCCAAAAAGTGCGCCGCCTCCCGGCCATATGAGGTGGCTTTGCGAGAACCAATAACCGCTATACATAAATCATTCTCACTCGGCAGTTGGCCGCGATAAAACAGCAAATAAGGCGCGTCTTTAATACTGGCCAGCAGCTTCGGATAGTGCGAATCCAGTCGGGTTACCACTTTGGCGTCAGCACGCAGAAATTTCTCATAAAGCGCCATAACGTCAACCTGAAAACGCTCCCTTTGCAGGCTTTGCAGAGCCGCAGCCGATATCAGACCCTGCAAAGCCGCCGGCCATTCGTTCGGGGTTAGCCAGGCTGCCTCGGCGTTGCCGTCAAAATAATACAACAAGGCCGCCAGACGCACACTGCCGATATCCGACAAACTATGCAAAGCAAGTAAATGCGCAAGACCCAAAGCTATCCCCCCTTATGCTATGTATATTCAGCTATCTTTTAACGCCCTTGGCTCCTTTAACACCGCCGGAAGCCCCAGCCATGCCGGCCAGAATGTTGGTGTCATAAGAATAAGTCAGTTTGGCCTTACTGCGCTGCCGCCACAAAGCCGACTCCACCAGTTCATCAATCAGCCCGGCAAAATCCAGACCGCTGGCCTGCCAAAGATAGAAAGAAAGTGAGCCGGGAATGGTGTTTATTTCATTAATATAACTGCGGCCGGTAGTTTTATCCAGCAGCAAATCCACACGCGACACACCACAGCCGTCCAGAGCCACAAAAGCCCTCTGCGCCAGCTGCTGCAATTCTGTCGCCTGCTCCGGTGATAAATCAGCCGGAACCTGCCGTCTGGCGTCGCTCATGCCGCCCTGTCCGCCTTTAGCGCCGGCCATTTTAGCACCGCCGGCCATTTTCGAGCCAACTCCCTTGCTGCTTTTGCCATTGCCAGCCATATATTTATCCTGATAGGTTAAAAAAGCATTATCCGTCAACGGCTCCTCGCAAACGCTGGCGCGGATTTTAGCGCCATAACCCAACACGGAGCAGTTAATTTCACGCAAATCCGTCAGACAGGTTTCCAACAGCAAACGATTGCTGAAACCAGCCGCCTCGTCCAGCGCCGCCGCCAACTCGTCGGCATTTTCCGCCCGGCTGATGCCCACGCTGCTGCCGAGATTGGCCGGCTTAACAATAATCGGCCACCCCAGCTTTTCCTCGGCCAGACGCAGCTTATTCTGGCGGTCTGCAAACCATTCGTCAGCCGTAAACCAAATCGCCGGCAGAACCGGCAAATCATTGGCCGCCAGCACATTCTTCATCATAATCTTATCCATACCCACGGCCGCCGCCAAAACGCCCGGCCCGGCATAAGGAATATTCAGCAACTCCAAAAAGCCCTGCAAACAGCCGTCCTCACCATGCGCGCCATGCATAACCGGCAAAATCACGTCCAAAGGTACTTCCAAAGTTTTGGCAAACAGCCCCTTGCCGCGCGCCACCAGCTTATGCGCACCCCGGTCGGCCAGCATATGCACCTGACGACACTTCGCCAGCAACCGCGGCAAATCCGCATAGGCCGCCATATCCAAAAGTTCTGGGCCTGTATACCAAAGGCCGTCCTTGCTGATATAAACCGGCACCAGCTCATACTTCTGGCTTTCCGCCGCGGCCGACATCGCCTGCACCGCGGAAATCACCGCAATCTCATGCTCCACCGAGGGGCCGCCATAAAGCACGCCCAAACGGATTTTCTGCATTCTATAAATCACCTCTTAAAGACTAACTTTTTTCTTCTATTATACATACTCTTTATAAATATTATTTTAATTTTAACCAGATTTTCCTGCCAAAATAAAAATTTAATTTTTTTATAAGTAACTGTCCGGCAAATCATTTTCAAACAGAACATAATCGCCCGGCCGCACCCAGCCGCGCATAAAAGCGCTGGCCTCGGCCAAATCTGCCGCCACGCGCCAATGCTCTGGTGAAATTCCGGCCTCGCGCAATCCGGCCAGAAGCGGCGCGCTCTGCTTTTGCCCGACAATCAGCACATAATCCAGCTTTTTGGCGCAATATGCCGCAAATTCCCGGTTCAGGCGTTCCTGCTCACTGCCCAACTCCACCATGCCGGGAGTAATAATCATCTTACGGCCGCCGGGCATGGCTGCCAACACATCAACCGCTGCCTTACTGCCCTGCGGATTGGAATTAAACGCATCGTCAATAATCGTAAAGCCGCCGGCCGGTTTAATTACCAGACGATGTTCCACCGGCGGCGTCTGCGCCACTGCCCGAGCAATCTCAGCCAAGCCCAGACCCAGATATTCGCCCACGGCCGCCGCCGCCAGAATATTATAAATATTATGCTTGCCCAACAAACGCGTATGAATTGGCTGGCTGCCACCCTCCGCCGTATGCAGCACAAAGTCCATACCCTGCGGTGAAAAGCTGATATCCGTAGCGGTGTAATCAGCGTCCCAACGGTCTACCGCATAAGTTCGACAAACCACCTTAAGCCGGGGCAAACGCTCGGCTATTATCGGGTCGTCCAGGTTCAGCACCGCCAAACCATAAGGCGGCAGGCTGTCAATCAATTCAAATTTAGTATCCGCCACCGTTTCAATATTGCCAAAGGTTTCCAAATGCTGGGGTCCGATTGCCGTCAAAACGCCAATCTCCGGCTGTACCAAATCGCAAAGTTCCTTAATATCGCCTTTCTGGCGTGCGCCCATCTCCGCCACAAAAACCTGATGAATAGGCTTCAGCTGCTGGCGCACCGTCAACGTAATGCCCATCGGTGTATTGTAGCTATCCGGCGTTACCAAAGTATATTTGCTCTCGGCCAACACACGCCCCAACAGCATTTTACTGCTAGTTTTGCCATAGCTGCCGGTTATGCCGATACGCAGCAGATTGGGCGACTCGCGAATGATTTGCGCGGCCTCCGCCACAAACCTGCAATTACGCGCTTCCTCAAAGGGCTGGCGCAAAGCCACGGCCAGCCACATCGCCAGCGGCAGAAAACCGGCCAGCGTTGCATTCAAAGGCACCCAATAGCAATTAACCTCCAGACGAAATGTGCAAATCGGCTGAATTGCCAATAACAAACCCCATATAATAAGCGCCGTCGCATAAAGGCGCTTGGCGCGCGCCGTCCAGACCAGCGGTTTTTTAACCGGCGGCCGCCGCCAGAAAAGCAGCGGCAGAACAGCAGCCAGCGGCGGAACGGCAATCAGCCCCCAAACCTGCCAATCTTTCAGAACAGGCAGCGAAATCCATTGCATTATCACAAAGGTGCTGGCAATCATCATCAATATCGCGATTGTATCCACCAGATAAAGTTCCTGCGCAAGGCGCGGCCGCAGCCAGCGCCAATAACGCTCCGGCCGATAGCTGGTCTGCTGCGCCATTTGCAGATAATAAGCCAGCCGCCGGCCGGCATAAATCATGTTAAACAGCCAGGCCAGCAAGGTTCCCAGAAAAATCAGTTCATAGTTATTTAATCCAAGCATTGAGGCTTACCCTCCCCATTTGTCCAACTAATTATTGCAAATCCCGCGCCGCCTTTTCCGGCGCCAGAAAGCTGTCACAGATTGCTAAAAATTCCGGCAGAAATTCCAGATAAGCAAAATGTGTGCCACCCGGCTTCACAATCAGCGCCGCATCGCGCATTTTACTCTCCATCAAACGCCCGTCAACCAGCGGCGTGGCCGTGTCCTGCTCGCCCCAAAACAAAATGGTCGGCGCCTGAACTTTAACCAGATTGGCCGTTTGGTCTTCATTAACGGTTTTAACAAAAACCGCGCGCATCACCTCCGAGGCCTGCCGATAATCGGTGGAACCGCTTTTGGCGCGCGCCTTATCTAAAATTTCCTGTTTTCTGCCGTTTAAGCCCGGCAGAGAAAGCAGCTATTTGGCCGCCTTATAGCTGTAAACCTTGGCGTAATAATCAAGACCCCTGTGCGCTTTAAGCCCGGCGCAGCCGGTTAAAATCATCTTATGCGGAACCCCCTCCGCCGCCAGGCGCAGACTTAAACGACCGCCAAAGGAATGTGCCAGCAAAACAGGCGGCCGACTGCAATTCTGCTGAATAAACTCCGCCAACAAACGCGCATAAGCCGCCGTATCCCAGGCCGCCGGCGGCTCCGGGCTTAAACCAAAACCCGGCAAATCAAAACAATAAACATGAAAATCAGCAACCAGATGCTGAAACACCGGCAGCATGGTTTCGCTGGAACAACCCCAGCCATGCAGCAGCAAAACCGGCCAGCCAGCGCCGCCCTCCAAATAGTAAAGCGGCTGCTCCTTGCCCTCCGCCATATAAATATATTTTCCCACTGCACTCATAAATTTTTACTCACTTTCCTGCCCATCTGCCGCCGCTTTAATATCACTGCCGGCATAAATTAATTCGCTCACCGTAACAACTTGATAGCCCTGCTCCTTCAGCGCCGCCAAAATACGCGGCAAAACCTCAACTGTATACTCGGCGTTTTCATGCATCAAAATTATATCGCCATCGCGCACCACATCAAGCACAGAATTATAAACCGCATCGGCAGATTTGGCGCGCCAATCCTCCGTATCCAAAGACCATAGCACGGAAATCATATTCTGCGCGGCAATATCAGCTTTAACCTCATCATTAACCGCTCCATATGGCGCCCGGAAAAGATAAGGCGGCGCGCCCACAGCTTCATTAAAAGCCTTAGCAACTCTGGCAAAATCCTCCGCACGCTCCTCCGAGGACAAACCGGTCTGTTTGGTATGAAACCAGGAATGACTGCCCAATTCACAGCCAGCAGCCAAAACCTGCTGCGCCAGTTCCGGGTTATTATGCACATATTTGCCAATCGTAAAAAAAGTTGCCCGACAGTCATTTTCCTGCAAAATCTGCAAAATCTGCGCTGTTTTTTTCGCAAAAGGCCCATCGTCAAAAGTCAACGCCACCATTTTACCGGCCGAGCGATTGGAAAACACCGAACCGCGCGATACACAGGCCAAAGAATATTCCTGCATAGCCGCCCCCTGCACATAAACCCGGGCAGCGTCACTATTTACCGTTTGCTGCTCACGCCGGAACAAATCATAATGTCCATTTTCCACCTTAAAATTGCTATCCAAATGCGGCCGCACAATATATGTTTTATCAAAAATATTCCAAGCCATTTTACGCAAATCCGGCGGCTGCTGCCTCCGATAATTGGTCTGGTCAGCTTCCGGCTGCGCGTTAAAAAATGCTTGCAGCTGCGGACTGCCAAAGTAAATAGTCAACCCTGCCAAAGCCGCCGCCAGCGCCAAAGCCATAAAACCGGCAACTTTCAATCTACCCCTATGTCTATTGGTATTTTGCATTTTTTAATCCCTCTTATCACAAAAAAACACTATCCAACGCTGTTTTTACTAATAATATTCCACCCAATCTATTTATATTCCGCAAATTTCTCCAGACCGCGGTATTGTACGGCCTCCGCAATATGCGCCGCTTCAATCAATTCAGTACCAGCCAAATCAGCAATCGTGCGCGCCACCTTTAACAGCCGGTCATGCGCCCGAGCGCTTAAATTTAACCTGGCAAATGCTTTTTCCAAAATTTTTTCTGCCGCCGGTTGCATACGACAATACTTTTCCAGCTGGGCACGGTTCATATCCGCATTGGCAAAAATCTCTCGCCCATCGCTGTTTTCCTCTGCAAAACGGCGCAGCTGAATTTGTCGAGCCGCCGTCACTCTGGCTTTAATCGCCGCCGAGTTTTCCGGACGCACGCCATCGTTCAAATCCGCAAATTCCACCCTCTGCACGCTGACCTGCAAATCAATCCTATCCAGCAGCGGCCCGGAAACCCGACTCAAATATCGGGAAACCTGATGCGGCGTACAGGTACAGGCTTTCACCGGGTCGCCCAGAAAACCGCACGGACAGGGATTCATTGCCGCAATCAGCTGAAATGAAGCGTCAAAATCCATGCGTCCCTGCACGCGCGACACCGTCACCACCTTATCTTCCAGCGGCTGGCGCAGGCTCTCTCGAACCTGACGGCCAAATTCCGGCAGTTCATCTAAAAACAACACGCCATTATGCGCCAAACTAACCTCGCCCGGCCGCGGCACTCGGCCGCCGCCAATCACACTCTGTGCCGAAGACGTATGATGCGGTGAGCGAAACGGCCGCTCCGTTATCAACGGTTTATCCTCCGGCAACAAACCGCAAATGCTGTAAATTCTGGTAATTTCCAAACTTTCGGCCAAAGTCAGTTCCGGCAAAATAGTTGGCAAACGTCTGGCCAGCATGGTTTTGCCGGAACCGGGCGAACCGACCATCAACAGATTATGTCGGCCAGCAGCCGCAATTTCCATCGCCCTTTTCACAATCTGCTGACCCTTAACATCAGCCATATCCAGCTGTTGCGCGCCAGCCATGGCCTGCTGAAAAATCGCCGCCACGTCCACTTTAGTAGGCTGAATGTTCAAACTGCCGCGCCACCAATCGACAAACTGGCGCAGGCTAGCAATTCCCCAAATTGTACTGTTCCCCAAAAGCGCTCCCTCGGCAGCATTGACCTGCGGCAGGATAAAATCCGTAATCTGCCGCTCCGGCAAGATGCGTGACATTGGCAAAACGCCATTCACGCGCCGCAAACTACCGTCCAGCGATAATTCGCCCACCAAAGCACTGGCCGCCAAACTCTGCCCCAAGTGCATCTCCGGCAGCTGACCAGTCGCCACCAATATGCCGGCGGCAATCGCCAAATCAAAGTTAGCGCCCTCTTTTTTCACATCAGCCGGCGCCAGATTAACCGTAATGCGCTCATAAGGAAATTCCAGACCACTATTGCGAATAGCCGTCCGCACACGCTCACGGCTTTCTCGCACCGCCGCGTCCGGCAGACCGACTATATCAAAAGCCGGCAGCCCCTTGGAAACGTCAACCTCCACATTCACCATATAAGCGTCCGCTCCCAGCACTGAACAGCTATTTATTATTGCCAGCATAGGCTTCTCCCAATTTTTCCTTATTTAAACAGCTTGTTTCGGCTGTTCACCCCAAATTTCTGACAGCTTTTCTCAAAAGCCAAACAAATCGCACGCCGCCTGCATATTGGCCGGCGCGTCTACCATAAACGGACAACGCTGCGCACAAGCGCCGCAGCCAATACAGGACTGCGCCGTCACCGGCAAAGCGGCATAATGCTCTCGCACCGTTTCCGGAATTTCACCCTGCGCTTTGGCCAAATTCAAAAACTTGGTAACCGCAGCAATATCAATACCCTGTGGACAAGGCGCACAGTGACCGCAATACATACAATGCCCCTGCCAGCTGATACGCGGAAACTGCACAAAAGCCGCCGCATAATCGCGCTCCGCCGCCGTTGCCTCACAATAATGCAGACTATCCGCCAGTTCCGTCGCAGAATGAGCCCCCACCATAACCGCAGCCACCGCCGGCCTATCCAAGGCATATTGCAGACACTGGCAAACCGTCAACGCCTTGCCGGCCGGCGAGTCATTCGTCAGCAAATCGCCGCCGCCAAAAGCTTTCATCACCGTAATACCCACACCCTGCCGCTGGCAGGCCTCATAAAGCTTTTCTCGCTGAGGCTCCAAATTCAACAGGGGCTTCGCATAACTGTCGTCCGCCCAAAGTTTCTCCAAATCCTCATCGCCCGGCAACAAATCATAGCAGGGATTTACGCTGAACATCAAAACTTCCACTGCGCCGCTTTCCACCGCCGCCAAAGCCGCCTCCGGATTATGACTGCTAACGCCAATGTGCCTTATCCGCCCCTGCCGCTTCAACTCCTGCGCATAATCCAGAATACCGCCCTCGACAATCTGCTGCCAAAGCTGCACCGAATCAACATAATGAATCATACCCACATCGACATAATCCGTACCCAGATTTTGCAGCATCAATTCAAAAGACTGCTTAACCTCGGGTAAATTGCGTGTGGCTTTGTATTGCTCATTCTGCCAAATAGTGCAAAGGTGCGCCTGCAAAACAAAATCAGACCGGCGGCCGGCCAAAGCTTTACCAACCATGCGCTGCAAATCCGGATTGGGGCTATACAAATCCATACAATTTACGCCCTGCGCCAAGGCCATTTCAAACATTTCATCTGCGGCCGGCTGATTAATAAACCCCTCGCAGCCCAGAGCAATTTCGCTCACCTTAAGACCCGTTTGGCCAAGTTCACGATATTTCATATCAAAATACCTCCTGTTCGCAGCAGAAATTTTTATCATTTATAAAGCCTTATTATATAACGCCGGGCGCAATAAATCAAGCTCTTTATGCACAAATTCAGCCATAAGCCAAAATTTAGCGAGCTTTAAGCGTTCCTCTGGTTCCCCATTCACTAAAAACGCTGTATGTCAGATACACTGCGTCCTGCGGCAAAGCGCAGACCTTTTGCGTCAGCGCACAGACAGCCTCGGTAAATTGCTTTTTATGTTCAAACTCCGTATCGCCGGAAAATTTAGCGTCAAGATAGGCCAAATCACGTTTTTCTCCCTGAAAAAACATCGTCAGGCCGTCATCAACCTCCACCATTAACGCGGCTTCGGTTTTACCCGGTATCAGACCGATAATCTCCGCCAGACCGGACTTAAACTCCTCTTTCTGCGCCATAGTTAAATCTTTAGAGGTTGCCATTCTAATATAAGGCATATTTTTCACCCATTTCTAATTATCTCGCTGACAAAAATATTCCGTCAGCGCCAAAAGCAGCCGACCCTGCTCGCCAAGCGGCTGCAAAGCCTTTTTGGCTGCCATTATTGCCTGTTCCGCCGCCTGCTCAGCGCCTTGCAGCCCCAGCAGGCTGACATAAGTGGTCTTATTATTCGCCGCAT
>CANSKT010000053.1 GCA_947647555.1 uncultured Peptococcaceae bacterium
CCGGACAGGGAACGGCAAAATTTTTTACACTTCTTTTACTTCTTTATCTCACATAAGCAAAATCGCAGGGCATGAAGCAGTTGATGGCAGGCGGTGGCGTTGCCCTTATTGGTATGACGTTAGTTCCCCTGCTCTCCGGGCTGTTTGGTTAAAGCTTGGGATTGGGGTGAATGGGGAGTGATTTAAGATATGGACTTCTTGTGGGAGTCGATAACCGGCTGGCTGAAAGAGGTTTTAGTCAGCGGTATAATGAGTAATCTTTCCGGCCTGTTCGATACAATGAACGATAAAGTCAGCGATATTGCCGGACAAGTCGGTACAACTCCGCAGGCGTGGAACAGCGGCATATTCAATATGGTGCATAGTCTTTCTGAAACAGTCATACTGCCGGTGGCAGGGGTTATACTTGCTTTTGTGATGACATTAGAGTTGGTGCAGCTATTGCTGGATAAAAACAATTATCACGAAATTGAAAGTGCAGTTATATTTAAGTGGATATTCAAAACAGCCTGTGCAATTCTCATCGTATCGCATACTTGGGATATTGTAATGGGCGTTTTTGATTTAACCCAGCAGGTGGTTAATCAGGCGGCGGGAGTAATAATCGGCAATACGGCGATTGACATAACCGAAGTAATGACGGATTTGGAAGAAAGGCTTACAGAAATGGATTTAGGTTTGCTGATAGGGTTGTGGTTTCAAAGTCTGTTTGTGGGGTTGACAATGTGGGCGCTGGTGATTTGTATATTTATTATTGTCTATGGCCGAATGATTGAAATATATTTAATGGCTTCAATGGCTTCTGTGCCAATGGCGGCAATGCTGGGACGGGAGTTTGGCGGAATGGGTCAGAATTATCTGCGTTCATTGTTTGCGCTGGGTTTTCAAGCGTTTCTCATAATGGTCTGCGTGGCCATTTATGCGGTGTTGGTGCAGCATATTGTTTTGGACGATAACATCTCTACGGCCATTTGGACTTGTATGGGATATACGGTGCTTTTATGTTTCACGCTGTTTAAGACGGGAAGTTTGAGTAAAGCGATATTTGGAGCGCATTAAAAAAGAAGTTGATTTTGCATTGCAAATAGTATATAATAGAGGTGTGATGAAATGCAAAAGGGGGGCAATGATATGGCAAACACTACTAATTTCAGCGTCCGAATGGACAGCGATATAAAAAAGCAATGCGAAACACTTTATGGGGAATTGGGTATGAATCTTACTACAGCAATCAATGTTTTTCTGCGTCAATCGCTGCGAGTAGGCGGCTTTCCTTTTGAGGTTAAGCTGGATAAGCCTAATAAAGAAACGCTTGCCGCTATGCTCGAGGCAGAACGGATTGCTCACGACCCAGATGTTAAGCGCTATTCCGACGTTGAAGACGCGCTTCGGGAGTTGAAGAAATGAAACGGGATATTGTTTGGACAACTCAATTTAAGAAAGACTACAAACTTGCGCTTAAGCGTAATATGGATATTGAGCTGCTGGATAATATTATTCGTGCATTGTCAAGAGGCGAAATATTACCTGAGAAAAACAAAGATCATTCGTTATCTGGCGATTGGGTAGGGCATCGGGAATGCCATATTCAACCCGATTGGCTATTGGTTTATCGTATTGACGACGATGTTTTGGTGTTGACTTTATCTCGTACAGGAACGCACAGTGATTTATTTAATAGATAGATTTTCAAACCGTCATTCTGGATTAATCCTTATGACGGTTTTTTATGCCCTAAATCATTAAATGTAGTAGATTGGAGGATTGAGAGAAGAATTTGCGAGTAGGCTTATGTGATGTAGACGGTCATAACTGGCCTAATCTGTGTTTGATGAAAATATCTGCTTGGCACAAGGCCAGAGGTGATGAAGTCAGTTGGTGGCAGGAGGACGGTCATTATGATGTGGTGTATAAGAGCCGAGTTTTTACAGATATGTACTCCAGGGATAACATAGCGGTAAACAATGCCGGCAAGGTTATTTGCGGCGGCACTGGCTATGGGCTGCAAAACCGGCTTATTGAGGAGGTTGAGCATATCTACCCGGATTACGGCTTGTATCCGCAGTTTGAGGGCGTGGCCTATGGTTTTCTAACCAGAGGCTGTCCAAGAGGCTGCGGATTTTGCATTGTAAGCCAAAAGGAGGGACGGCAAAGCCGCAGGGTGGCAGATTTAGCGGAGTTCTGGCGAGGTCAGAAAGAAATAAAACTCTTGGACGCCAATTTGCTGGCCTGTTCGGAACACGAGAAGCTGTTGGAGCAGTTGGCGGAGAGCGGCGCTTGGGTGGATTTTACACAGGGTTTGGATATTCGCCTGACTACGCCGGATAATATTTCTTTGCTTAACAGGGTTAAAAGTAAAATGCTGCATTTTGCTTGGGATAATCCTAAAGAAGATTTGACCGGGCATTTTGAGAGGTTTATGAAGTTAAGCCGGATTAAGGCCAAGCAGCGGCTATCCGTATATGTGCTTTGCAATTACAATAGTACATTCAATGAAGATTTGTACCGCATTGAAACGCTGAAAGCCTTGGGTTATGCTCCTTATGTGATGATATATAATAAGCCGGAGGCTCCGCCTGTTACTCGTCAGCTGCAACGCTGGGTCAACAACAGGCGGATTTTTAATGTGGTGGATAGCTTTGCCGACTACAAGTCAAGCTTAAAAAAATAAAAGAAAGGTTGGTGATAGATTGGCATATGTAAGCGTGCCTGCGGATTTGGGCAGAGTGCGGAGCAAGGTGATGTTTGGGCTGACAACGCGGCAGTTGGTTTGTTTCGGCAGTGGAGCGGCGGTTGGCCTGCCGCTGTATTTTGGGCTGAAAGCCGGTATTGGCTGCAACTCAAGCCTGTCAGCTATGGCAATGGTAATGACGATGCTGCCCTTTTTTCTGCTGGCTATCTATGAGAAAAACGGCCAGCCGCTGGAAAAAGTATTGGCGAACATTCTAAATGTTATCTTCAAACGCCCTAAACAGCGGCCATATAAGATAGAGAATTTCTATGCTTTGCTGGGCAGGCAGAATACTTTGGAAAGGGAGGTGGCGCATATTGTGGCAAACAGCCGGAAAAATCAGGAGCTGCTTTTGCCGCCTATTTGGGACGGCAGGCAGGCCAGACAATGCGGAGTTGGCGACAAGGACGGTAAAAAGCGGCGCAAAAAAGCCAAACCAAATGTCAAGCAAAAAACTGTCAAGTGCAGATAGGCGGCAGATTGAATCTGCTATTCGCAGGGCTAAAGGAGAGGACGGCAAAAAGATTTCTGCTCAACAGTCTATTCCTTATGAGCGGATTTGGCCGGAGGGCGTTTGCCGGGTGAATGGCAATACTTACACTAAAACAATGCAGTTTCAAGACGTAAATTATCAGCTGGCGCAAAAGGAGGATAAGGAGGCCATATTTGAGGGCTGGTGCGATTTTCTGAACTACTTTGATTCCTCAGTGCATTTGCAGCTGACCTTTGTGGATTTGGCGGTGAGCGACGGCGGCGCTGTGCAGAGTATTTCTATCCCCTTGCAAGGCGACGGCTTTGACGATACTCGTGAGGAATATTCCGGCATATTGCAGCGGCAGTTGGCTAAAGGCAATAACGGCCTGGCTAAAACGAAATATCTCACGTTTGGCATTGAGGCGGCCAGCCTGCGGGAGGCCAAACCTCGCTTGGAGCGGCTGGAGTTGGATATTTTGAATAACTTTAAGCGCTTAGGGGTTGCTGCCAAGCCCTTAGACGGTCAAGAATGGCTGGAACTTCTGCATAACATTTTGCATTTGGACACACAGAAAATGCCCTTTGACTGGCGTTGGCTTGCGCCAAGTGGCTTATCTACCAAGGACTTTATTGCGCCGTCTTCTTTTGAGTTTGGCAACAGCCGCAGTTTTCGAGTTGGCGAAAGCTTTGGTGCGGCCTCGTTTGTGCAGATTTTAGCGCCGGAGTTAAACGACCGTATGCTGGCTGACTTTTTGGATATGGATAGTTCGCAGATTGTGAGCCTGCATATTCAGCCTATCGACCAGACGGCGGCAATTAAGCAGGTTAAGCATAAAATAACTGACCTCGACCGTCAGAAAATTGAGGAACAAAAGCGGGCGGTACGCGCAGGCTACGATATGGACATAATTCCCTCGGATTTGGCGGCTTACGGCACAGAAGCGAAAAAGCTGCTGGAGGATTTGCAAAGCCGCAACGAGCGTATGTTTCTGGTAACTTTCATTATTGTTAATACGGCGGCGGCAAAGCGGCAGCTGGAAAATAATGTGTTTCAAGCGGCGAGCATTGCCCAAAAGCATAACTGCAAGCTGGTGCGGCTGGATTGGCAGCAGGAACAGGGCTTTATGAGCAGCTTGCCCTTGGGTTACAACCAGATTGAGATTGAGCGGGGCTTGACTAGCAGCAGCACAGCGATTTTTGTGCCGTTTACCACGCAGGAGTTGTTCCAGAATGGCGGCGAGGCTTTGTATTACGGCTTAAACGCTTTAAGTAATAACCTGATTATGGTAGACCGCAAGCAGCTGAAAAATCCCAACGGCCTTATTCTGGGTACGCCGGGCAGTGGTAAAAGCTTCTCAGCCAAAAGAGAAATACTCAATGTGTTTCTATCTACCCCAGACGATATTCTTATCTGCGACCCGGAGGCCGAGTATTTTTCGCTAGTTGAGCGGCTGGGCGGTCAGGTGGTGCAGATTTCGCCGGTAAGCAAGCAGTATGTCAATCCGCTGGACTTAAATTTGAATTACAGTGATGATGAAAATCCACTCTCTTTGAAAGTGGATTTTATTTTGTCTTTCTGCGATATTGTTATCGGCGGTAAAGAGGGCTTGCAGCCGGTAGAAAAGACGGTTATCGACCGCTGCGTCCGGCTGATTTATCGGGATTTTCTAGCCGAGCCAGTGCCGGAGAAAATGCCGGTTTTAGAGGATTTGTATAATGAACTTTTGCAACAGCCTGAGCCGGAGGCTAAAAGGATAGCGGCGGCTTTGGAGTTGTATGTATCGGGCAGTTTGAATGTGTTTAATCACCTTACTAATGTGGATATTGACAAGCGGATTGTCTGCTATGACATTAAGGAGCTGGGCAAGCAGTTAAAACAGCTTGGTATGCTGGTTATTCAAGACCAGGTTTGGAACAGAGTTACGGTAAACCGGGCGGCAGGAAAATCCACCCGCTACTATGTGGACGAATTTCACCTGCTGCTGAAAGGTGAGTTGGCCGCTTGGAGCGTGGAGATTTGGAAACGCTTTCGCAAATGGGGCGGTATCCCTACGGGTATCACCCAGAACAGCAAAGACCTTTTAGCCAGCCCGGAGATTGCCAATATTCTGGAAAACAGCGATTTTTTGTATATGCTCAACCAAGCCAGAGGGGACAGGGAGATTTTAGCCAAGCAGCTGAATATTTCGCCGCATCAGCTATCTTATGTTACCCACTCTGGGGCTGGCGAGGGGCTGCTTTTTTACGGCAATGTCATCTTGCCTTTCGTTGACCGTTTTCCGACGGACAGCAGTCTATATAAAATTATGACCACTCGCCCCGGTGAACAAGTGGTCAAATAAATATAATTTGGAGGATAAAAAGATATGGAAAAACAGCTTAAATACCTGCTGCTTTTGGCGGCAAAACTGACGGAAATAACTGAAGGGCTGGTGGAGGTTTGCAGCCAGTTGGCCGATGAACTGCCGGAATATACCGAAGATTGTGAGCCGCCGGAGAATAACAGCTTTGACTAAACTATCTAAACTGCGCTTTGACGATGAGGAACGCGGGGAAAACAGCGAACTCCAAGCATTTGATACGGGAGCGGATATATCCAACTATCTGCGGCGCAGGAAGAAAAAACAGACTAAACGCCAAGCCCAAAAGCGAGGTATAAAGAAGAAATACGCCACTCAGGTGCGGCAGAAAAAAGCGGCGGCAAGCAGACGAATAATAGTAAGCCAAACTCAAAGGACGGCTGTTTGGCGGCAGAAAAGCCAACGCAGTCTGGTAATAGCGCTAATCGTTTTGCTGTTGGCTGGATTTTGTCTAAACTGTGTGAACGGCTGTTCAATGCTGCTGCAAGGCGGACTTTCTGCTTTGGGCGGCTCTACCTATCCCAGCCAAGATGAGGATATGCTAAAGGCCGAGGCTGCATATGCCGCCGGTGAGGACGAACTAAAAAGCTATTTGGCCGATTATGAAAATACGCACAACTATGATGAGTATCACTTTGAGTTGGACGAAATTGGCCACGACCCTTATGTACTAATTTCCCTGCTTACCGCCTATATGGGTGGCGAGTGGAAATTTGCCGGGGTGGAAGAACTCATTGAGGATTTATTCGACAGGCAGTATCTGCTGGTTGAGCGGGTAGAAATGGAAGTGCGCTCCGATGATGAGGGAAACAACTATCCTTGGTATGTCTGCTATGTGGAACTGTACAACCGGGATTTGGCACAGCAAACGGCGATTTTAACCGGGGATAAATTAGAAATTTATGCTCTGTATATGAGGACGTTGGGCAACAGGCCGGATTTGTTCGATAAGGCGGAATATCCCAACGCTTCGGTTATTGAGCCGCCGCTGGTTTACGAAATACCGCCGGAGGTTATGGCGGACGAGATATTTGCGGCGATGATTACCGAGGCTGAAAAGTATCTGGGCTATCCTTATGTCTGGGGCGGCTCTAATCCTAACACCAGTTTCGATTGCAGCGGCTTTGTCTGCTGGGTAATTAACCATACCGAGGGGTTGCCTAACGTGGGCAGAACTACGGCCAATGGTTTGCGGAATTTAACTGTGGCGGTATCGCCGAATAACGCCCGGCCGGGGGATTTGGTGTTCTTCAAAGATACTTACGCCAATGCGCCCAAGGGAGCAAGCCACGTGGGAATTTATGTAGGCAACGGAATGATGATACATTGCGGCTCGCCTATATCCTACGCTGATATTACCGACCGCTATTGGCAAAATCACCTGCTGGGGTTTGGCAGGCTGGATAGAAACTAAAAAAGAGAGGAGAATGTATGAACGCAAATTTGAAAAAGCTTGAGAAATTGCAGGCGGAATACGCCAAGAACGACAAGAAGATGGCCGCTCTTATGGAGCGGCAGCAGGAAATTGAAAAACAGTGTACGGCGCTGGAAAATCTGGAGATTGTAGGAATGGTGCGCGGTCTTGGTATGAGTTTTGAGGAATTGGCCGAACTGATTAACGGCGAGGACAAGCCAAAAGCTGCGCCTGCTGTGGAAGAAAATCCGGCGGATACGGCGGCGGAATTAAACAACGAGGTTGCAGCGGCCTATGCGGTAGCCACGGAGGACTACGCAACAGAAAACTTGAGCGACGGTGAGGTTTGGAATGGTTAGGGCGCAGAGGCTGCTGGCAATGCTGCTGCTTATCGCCTTTTGTTTAAGCAGTTGCAGCGCCCCGGTTTACGCTTTTGTGCTGGATACGCCGGAACAGTCGGAGAACAAAGAAAGTTCGGGACAAACGCAGCTTGATGATTTGCAGGATTGGGGCAGCGCAAATGCGCTGACCCCGGAGGGCAATCTGACTCTGGTAGACGATGTGCAGACTTTCAGTTCTTCAGATAAGGAGTTTTTGACCGTACAAACCAAAAGCGGCAATTACTTTTACATCATCATTGAGCGGGACAGCAAGGGAAAGCAGACGGTGCATTTCTTAAATCAGGTGGACGAGGCGGATTTGCTGGCTTTGCTGGAGGACGAGCCTACCCAGAAAACGCCGGTTTGCACCTGCAAGGGGCGGGATAAATGCTTTGTCGGCTCTGTGAATACGGCCTGCGAGGTTTGCGCTGTGGATATGCAGTCTTGCTTGGGCAATGAGCAGCAAGTCAGCAAGCCGGAGGAGGAAAAAGCCCAAAATCCGGCTTTGGCCGTGGCTGCTCTGCTGGCGTTATTGGTAATGTTTGGCGCAGGCGGTTTTTATCTGTATAAAAGCTTTATTGCCAAACAGGCGGACAAGCGGCAAACGCCAGATTTTGACGATGAAGATGCGGACGAAGAAGATTATTTAGATGATGAGGAGGCGGAAGAAACAGAAGAAACGGAAGATAACGAGAACGACGAGGTGGTGTCAGAAAATTAACTAAACGCTTGTTGGATATGTAACTAATTATATTTATAGAAGAAAGAAAATAGAGAGGTGATTTATTTATATGGAAACGAAAATCAGTAAGAATTATAGACGTTTGCTGGCCTTGGTGCTTATGTTTGCGGTGCTGGTTGGACAGTTTATGCCGTTTATGCCGCTGCAAGCAGTTTATGCGGCGCAACAGAACAGCTATCACGACCCTGCCGAACATTGGACGACCTCTGGTAACAGGACAAACGAGCTGGACGCCAATGCGGTTGTTACAACGGAAACATTTTTGTGCGCTGTGTGCGGCAGGGCAACCCAATTTGATGTTTGGCGAGCCCCGGAATATACTAGGGACGGCAACAGCGATTTGACCCGGAATGTGAAGTATTCCGACGGCACAATGGTGGACGGCGTTACTAAAGGTAATGTCAACAGCGGTAAGCCGGGCGTAAACGCTTACTATGCTCAGCACCATTGGACGAAAGCTGTCTGCTCCCAGTGCGGCAACTTCAATACCCAAATGGATTATGACGAGTATTGTTTCAAGAAGAATATTTACTGGCTTTATGACTGCGCCGCCGAGTTTATGCAGAATTTGGACGAGCAGGTCAGCTTTGAATATGTGGACAGCCAGTACCACAAGGAAACGCGGGAGGGCGGTAAATACTGCGCCTTTTGTTATGGCACGCTGCATAATAAAAGCAGCCGTTTAGTACCCCACAATATGACCAAAGAGGTGTTGCCTCAGCTGGCTAATCAGAGGTTTGCTATTGTATCGCACTGTACCGACTGCGATTATATCAAGTACGATTATGTGGCGGCAAAGGTGGTTGTGGCGGATTACTACGGCGTGGTGGACGGCCAGCCCCACACTATCACTATCAGCGATTTGTCGGAGGCCGGAGTTCGGGCTTCTATTCGCTATGGCACCAGCGCCAATAACTGCACATTAACTTCTGCGCCAAACTTTACCGAAGCCGGTCAGTATACAGTCTATTATGAGGTTACGTATAAGTATGACGATAGCACCGAAATGGTGGAAAGCGGCGTAGCTTATGTGTGGCTGCACGAAGAAAGAGAGCCGGACGGCGGCTGCGCCTGCGGTTGTGGTGATCCGAACTGCGATTGTCAAAAACCTAACTGCGGCGGTAACTGCTGCAAAAACACCTGCGGCGAAAACCATAAATTCAGCCTTATTGAGAGCATTAAGCCTACCTGTTTGGCGCTGGGTTACGACCGCTATCTTTGCATAAACTGCGGCAAGATTGAAAAGCGGGATTATGTGGATTCTCTGGGACACGCTATGCAGCAGATTTTAATTCGGGAGGCCACCTGCGAGGTGGACGGTAAAGTGCTGAATATCTGCTCCCGCTGCGGCTTGTCCGAAGTGGAATACACACCCAAGGGCGAGCATAAGTATGGTACTTTTAATGTAGCTCCAACCTGTACCAGTCCCGGCTATACGGTCAAGGAATGTTCCGTCTGCGGCGACAGACACATTACGGCAATGACTAACGCTCTGCCTCACGATTATGCGGCGCATACAGTTCTGCCCACCTGTACCACCGGCGGCCAGACAACATATATCTGCGAGGGCTGCGGCAGCACTTTCATCGGCGATCATACTGAACCTTTAGGCCACGCTTGGAACGAGGGGGAATATATCGTTGAGCCGACCTGCGCTGAGGACGGCATTATGGAATATACCTGCACTCGCTGCGGCGCTACTAAACGGGAAACTGTGGCCAGCGGCCTGCATAGTTCCTGCGAGGATTTTTGGAATAACGCCCATAAAACAGCATTGAATACCGCTTTGAATACATCTTTGCTGAAAGCGCCGGTACAAAATCAGGTGTTCAATTCGGCAAATACGGTTCTTAGCTCTGCTGCAAATACCGCCTATTCCTCCACGGGAACGAAAGCCGGCAGCGGCCACGTGGCCGGAGCAGCGGCGACCTGCGTCAGCCCGCAAACCTGTGTAGTCTGCGGCGCAGTCTTGGCGGAAGCCACGGGACACCGATACTGGCAGGAGTCTTGCCAGCCCAACTGCACTGAAATGGGCATACCAAATACACCTGCATTAACTGTAACCAGAGTTATAAGAGCGATTATGTAAACGCACTGGGGCATAACTATTCCGAGCAGGTAACCGCTCCCAGCTGCACCCAGCAGGGCTATACCACATACACCTGCCGGAAATGCGGCGATAGTTATGTTGGGAACTTCCGGGAAATGACCGACCATATTTGGGACAGCGGTACGGAAAAAGTAAACGCCACCTGTAACGGGGCTGGCATTACCGAATACCACTGCAAAAAATGCGATGCGGTGCGGTTAGAAACGGCCAGCGCCTCCGGGCATACGCCGGGCGTGGCTGCTACCTGCACAGAAGCACAGCTTTGCACCAAGTGCGGAGCGGTTTTGCAGAACGCCAAAGGGCATAGGCTGGAGCAGAATGTTACTGCGCCCACCTGCACTAACATTGGCTATACTACCGTAACCTGCAAAGACTGCGGCCTTGCCTATAAAACCGATTATACCGACCATCTGGGGCATAATTACGCTAAAGATGTTACCGCTCCCACTTGTTTGGCGGAGGGGTATACCACCTATACCTGCACCAAGTGCGGAGATAGCTATGTCAGCGATTATACTGAAGCCACTGGTCATAAATGGGACGGCGGCCATAAGGTGGTTAGTCCCACCTGCGGCGGCGAGGGAATGACCGAATACCGTTGTGCAAACTGCGAGGCGGTAAGGTTGGAAAATGAAGCGGCGGCAGGCCATACGCCGGGCAAAGCGGCAACCTGCACTGAAGCGCAGATTTGTACCGACTGCGGCGCTATCCTCCAGCAGGCTTTGGGGCATAAGTTTGTGGAAAAAGTAACCCCGGCCACTTGTTTGGATATGGGCTATACCGATTATGTATGCGAGGGCTGCGGTTACGCCTATAAGTCGGAATATACCAAACCCTTGGGGCATAATTATCTGCCGGAGGTTACTTCGGCTACCTGCACCGAGGGCGGATACACTACTTTCACCTGCGACCGCTGCGGCGACAGCTATGTCAGCGATTACACTGAGGCCACCGGCCATAAATGGGACGGCGGCAAAACTGTTGTCGGCTCTGCCTGCAATAGCGATGGTATGACGGAATACCGTTGTGAGAACTGTAACGAGGTGCGGCTGGAGGCGGAATCCGCTTTAGGGCATACGCCGGGCGAAGCGGCTAACTGTAATGAACCGCAGGTTTGCACCACCTGTGGGGCAATCCTCCAGCAGGCTTTGGGGCATACCTTTAAGGAAGAAATAACAGCGGCCAGCTGCTTGGATATGGGTTATACTACTTTCACCTGTGAAAACTGCGGTTTCAGCTATAAAACGGAATATACCAAACCTACCGGTCATAACTATCTGCCGGAAGTATGCGAGCCTACCTGTTTGGAAAAAGGCTACACCACCTATACCTGCGAATACTGCGAGGATAGTTATGTGGCCGACTACACCGAGCCTGCCGGTCATAAGTGGGACGCAGGCACCAAGGTTATTAACTCTGTTTGCAATGGCGAGGGAATGACAGAATACCGCTGTGAAAGCTGCGGCCTGCATAGATTGGAGGCGGAATCTCCATTGGGTCATAAGCCGGGAGCGAGCGCAACCTGCACCGAGCCGCAAATTTGTACCGTATGTAACGCTATTTTGCAGCCGGCAACCGGCCACGATTATGTGAGCAAGGCGACAGCCGCTACTTGTACGGCAATGGGATATACTACTTTTACCTGCAAATATTGCAGCGACAGTTACACCGCAGATTATACCGACCCTACTGGGCATACCGCCGGAGAATGGATTGTAGATAAGCAGCCCACATTGACCGCCGAGGGTAGCAAACATAAGGCTTGCACCAAGTGCGGCGCAGTTGTGGAAACGGCAGCTATTGAAAGAGTGTATAACCAGTCGGTAACCGACGGCAAGGGCGAAGCTGTTGTGGGCAAATATCTTGTTACCGTAACTGATACAGATAGCAAAAATCCTGCGACCGCAGGGAGTCCAGCGAGTCCCGGAGGGGCGAGTCGGATAGCGGGAGCGGTTGTCAGCCTTAATAATGACGATACAATTTCCGTAAATCTGCCCAGCAATAGGCTGCTGGACTATGCCGAACAGACAACGGTTAAAGTGCAAACCAAGGAGGATCTAAAAGCGGTATCTTCTATGCCTGTATCTGTAACCGATGTGAATAAGAATTATTCTGCCGGTAAAACGGACAACACCGGCCAGCTTATTGTCCCGGCTACTTCCGGCAACACCAATGGCGACGGCGTGGTTACTATTGGCCGGACAGACGACGGCGTTAAGCAGACTTTGACGGTTAAGGTCAGCAAGGGCGACACTAACCGCCCGATTAAAAACGCTGAAGTAAACACTTCCAAAAAGGGTGATGTGAATATTCAGCTGCCAGAGGGTGTGGATATGGACGAGAAAAACCAGATTTTGGTGGATATTACCGACCAGAAACAGCAGGCCAAACCTGATGTACCGGTAACGGTTAAGGGGGATTTAAACCAGAAAGGCATGGGCGAAACGGATAAGGACGGCCAGCTGCTGCTCCCGGAAAGCGCACCGAAAACGGAAAAACACAGCGCCTACATTGTGGGCTATACCGACGGTACATTTAGGCCGGAAGCGCAAATGACGCGCGCTGAGGCTTCGGCGATTTTTGCCCGGCTGCTGGCTGCGGCTAAAAATGAAAATATCTCCCCGGCCAAATATGCGCCCTTTGCGGATACCACCGTCAACGCTTGGTATGCCGATTATGTAAATTATCTGGTGGGCTACGGCGTTATTGTTGGCGATAAGAGCGCCTTTAGGCCGAATGAAGATATTAGCCGGGCGGAACTGACGGCTATGGCAGTGCGCTATTTTGAAGTAGTTGGTGAAAAACAAAACGTAACCAACGCTAAAAATGCTGCTGCAAACAATTTCAACGATGTATCCGGCAGCTATTGGGCGGCGGACTACATTCAGGAGGCGGCGCTTTACGGTTGGGTACAGGGATATACCCATGCGGGCACAGGCGGCAACGGCAGCTTTAAGGCTGAAGCCAAGATTACCCGTGCTGAGGCGGTAACGCTTATAAATAATCTGCTGGGGCGAGTGGCGGACAGCGAATATATTGCCAAGAGCGGCCGCAGGCTCAATCTGTTTAGCGATGTTTACACCCAGCACTGGGCATATGCCGCTATTCTGGAGGCGGCTAACAGCCATACGGCGGTTTATGATAATAAAGATAAAACCGCTGAAAGTTGGAATAGATAGTTTTAGATGATAAGAACTGCCCTGTGAGATATTTCGCAGGGCAGTTCTTTGTCTATCTGCACAAATTAGGAGGTTGATATTTTGAAAGAAAAAATGAAATTAGTTATTGCAGAAAAACCCAGCGTGGCGATGAGTTTGGCGAAAGTTCTGGGGGCAAAATCCCGCAAAGAGAGCTATATGGAGGGCGGCGGTTATTTGGTTAGCTGGTGCGTGGGGCATTTGGCCGGGCTGGCTGCACCAGAGGTTTACAACAAAAATTATGCCAAATGGCGCAGAGAGGATTTGCCCATTTTGCCAGGCAACAGCTGGCGAATGACGATTGCGGCCAGCACCAAAAAGCAGTTTGCAATCTTGCAGGAACTTATGCGGCGAGATGAGGTGGACGAAGTCATAAATGCCTGCGACGCCGGGCGCGAGGGTGAACTCATCTTTCGCAGCGTCTATTGTCTGGCTGGTTGCAGCAAGCCGGTTAAGCGCCTTTGGATAAACAGTATGGAGGAAAGCGCTATCCGGGTGGGGTTTGCCAACCTCAAACCCGGCGAGGAATACGAGGGGCTTTATAGGGCGGCGCTTTGCCGGGCAAAAGCGGATTGGCTGGTGGGGATTAACGGCACTAGGCTGTTTTCTCTGCTTTATGGCCGCACTTTGCACGTTGGCCGGGTGATGTCGCCAACTCTGGCTCTGACTGTGGCGAGGGAGGCGGAAATTGCCGCCTTTCAGCCAGAAAAATTCTATACAGTTGAGGTTGAAGCTAAAAATTTGAAATTGACAAGTGAAAGAATGGCGGATAAAAAAGCAGCCGAGGCATTGGCAGCAGCTTGCCGTCAAGAAAACATAACCATAAAATCTGCGGAGCGGCAGAAGAAAGAGGACAAGCCGCCGATGCTCTATGACTTGACCGCGCTGCAAAGGGAGGCTAACCGGCGTTTGGGCTATACCGCCAAGCAAACGCTGGATTATCTGCAAGCCCTCTATGAGAAAAAGCTGGTAAGCTATCCGAGAACGGACAGCCGCTATCTGACCGGGGATATGGCAAGCGTTGTGCCAGATTTAGCGGAGATTGCTTCAGTGGTCTGCGGTTTGAAAG
>CANSKT010000054.1 GCA_947647555.1 uncultured Peptococcaceae bacterium
CTATATCAGCAGTTTTACTGTTGGTTGGTCTGGCCTCGCTGCTTTTCCGCGGTTTAAATTTGGGTATTGATTTTACTGGCGGTAACATTATGCAGCTGCAATTTTCCCAAAATGTAGCGGCTGAAGATTTGCGCGCGCTTGTTTCCAGTTATGTGGAAACAACACCCAGTATTCAGGCCAGTGAGGATAATGTGTTTTTAATCCGTACAGAGGATATGTCTGAAGAAACCAGTACAGTATTGCTGGAGCAAATTAGTACTGAACTTTCTTCTTATGATATTTTGCGCAATGAACGGATTGGCCCGGTTATCGGCGCTGAATTGATTGCTAATGCCTGGTGGGCTTTGCTGCTGGCTTTAGCTTTGATGTTGCTTTATATTACTATTCGTTTTCGTTTTAATTTTGCAGTTTCAGCTATCGTGCCGTTAATGCATGACGCTTTGATGGTGGTTGGTATTTTTTCCATACTGCAAATTGAAGTGGACAGTACCTTTGTTGCTGCTATTTTAACCGTGCTTGGTTATTCTATTAACAGCACAATTGTTATTTTTGACCGTATTCGTGAAAACAGGGAACTCCATTCCAAACAAGGCTTTACAGATTTAATTAATGAAAGTATTAACCAGACGCTGGGGCGTTCTATTAATACTTCTGTTGCGGTTTTGCTTTTGGTACTCTGTCTGTTCCTGTTTGGCGGTGATACTACCAAGGCCTTTTCTTTGGCTCTGGTTATCGGTGTAATTGCCGGCGCTTATTCTTCGGTGTTTATTGCCGGTTCAATCTTGGCCGATTTGACCAAGCTGCGCGGTGTCGATAAAAATGAAATCCGGGCGGCCAAAAAAGGTAAAAAAAATGATGATAAAATTCTGGTTTAACTTTGCAGGTTTAAACCGGGTTAATTAATCGTAGGGCTTTCGCTGTTTATTGTCAATGACATTTTGCAGCGAAAGTTCTATTAATATGGAAAATAGGCTGGAATATTTTTACTTACTCGGTTTTATTAAAAGATTAAAGAAAGGTTGGATACGTTGGGAAAGAAAAAATGGTTTTTGCGTGGTTGCCGGGTTGAGGCGTCACAAATAAGCCAAACTGCCAAAGACTGCGGCATTTCCATGACGGCGGCGCGTTTGCTGGCTGTGCGTGGTTTGGTTGAACCGTCAGATATTGATACATATTTTGAGCCAACTTTGGATATTTTGCACCCACCGGAACTGCTTAAGGATTTAGGTAAGGCTTGTGAATTATTGCTGCAAGCCGTGCGCGCTGGCAAGAAGATTGCGGTTTTTGGTGATTATGATGCAGACGGCATAACTTCCACCAGCATTATGACACTGGTATTGCGTCGGCTGGGCGGTAATGTTGTTTATTATATACCGCGGCGGGATAGCGAGGGTTACGGTTTAAATAATGAAGCTGTACAAAAGTTGGCTGATGACGGGGTTGAACTTTTACTGACTTTGGATAATGGTATTGCCGCCTTTGAGCAGGTAAAACTGGCCAGAGAGTTGGGACTTATAGTGATTGTAGCCGATCATCATGAGGTACCATTTGATATCGGCCCGGAGGGTAGTATTTACAAGCTGCCGCCAGCTGATGCGGTTATTGATCCCAAACAGCATGATTGTCCATATCCTTTTAAGTCAGTTTGTGCTGGTATGCTGGCTTATAAAATGGCCGAGCGTTTATATGAACTTGGTGGTCTGGAGTGGCAGCAAGATTATCTTGAATATTTGGTTTTTGCGGCTATTGCTACGGTTTGCGATATTATGGATTTAGTGGACGAAAACCGTTCACTGGTTAAATATGCTTTGGCTCATTTGCCAGAAACGCCTAATCTGGGTTTGCGTGCGCTTTTGGAAGTTAACGGTTTAAACCCAATGCAAATTACATCTTATCATATAGGATTTGTAATCGGCCCCTGTATTAACGCCAGTGGTCGTCTGCAAACGGCAGATTTGGCTGTGGATCTTTTTCTGAGTAATGATTATGCGCAAGCGCAGAAGCTGGCACAAACACTGCTGGAACTTAATGAGCGTCGCAAACAGCTTTCCTTGGAGGGTGTAGATAAGGTTTGCGCTACGATTGAAGCCAGCGGATTTGCAGAAGACAAGGTTATTTTGGTGCATCAACCGGATTTGCCTGAAAGTGTGGCCGGCATTGTGGCTGGGCGCATAAAAGAGATATTTGACCGGCCGACGTTTATATTAGCAGGTCAGGGAGAACTGGTAAAAGGTTCCGGCCGTTCGGTTGACGGTTATAATATGTTTAATGCTTTGGTGGAGTGCGGCGATTTGTTGGCAATGTACGGTGGACATTATATGGCTACCGGTTTAACAATAAACCGTAATAATATTGCGGAATTGCGCCAGCGTTTAAATCAGAATTGTCAACTTACAATTGAAGAAATGCAGCCAATGATTTATATTGATATGGCGTATCCGGTGGAGCGCGCATTGGCTGGTATGAGTTTTGCGCAGCTGATAGCGTCGATGGCACCGTTTGGGCATGGCAATCAAGCCCCTTTGTTTGGTGACCGTGATTTGGAAGTTCGACGTATTCAGCTTTTGGGTGCGGAAAAACAGATTATTCGTTTTTATTTTGCCGACCGTTGTCGCCAGGGGTTAAATTGCGCTATTTCTTTTCGCAAAAAAGCGGAATTTGAAGAAATGGTTCTGGCGCAGGGCGGCGAGGAAATGTGGCAGCGTTTGCTGCGCGGTCAAACGGTTAATTTAGCGGTGGATATTGTTTACAGTATTGAGATTAATGAATTCCATAACACTAAGAGTGTGCAGCTGCAAATTAAGGATTTACGTCTGCATCAAAATAAGTAGTGGTAAATGTTAAACAATTAAAATATAGATAATAGGTAGAGATATGCAAACAAAAGAAAATATGCAGTATTTTATCAAAACATTTGGCTGTCAGATGAACGAGCATGATTCGGAGATTATTGCCGGTATTCTGGATAGTGCTGGTTATCAACCGGCAAGCGATATATCTGCGGCTGACGTTATTATAATTAATACCTGTTGTATTCGGGAGAGTGCGGAAAATAAAATTTGGGGTTATATTGGCAATTTGAAAGCCTGTAAATATCGAAAGCCGGGGGTTATTTTAGCGGCGGTGGGCTGTATGATGCAGCAGAAAACACTGGGCGAATTACTGCAAAGGCAGGGGCGGCATTTGGATATTGTATTGGGAACCTATCAACAGCACCGTCTACCGGAGTATATTACCAGAGTTTTGGCTGGTGAAGGGCCGATTGTGGATATTTCCGAGGATAACAGTGATTTTCCAGATGAATTGCCTAGCCGGCGGCAAAGTAGTTTTGCGGCTCAGGTGAACATCATTTATGGTTGCAATAATTTTTGCTCTTATTGTATTGTACCCTATGTACGCGGTCGGGAACGCAGCCGCGATTTTGCGGCAATTATGGCCGAGTTGCGTAATTTGGCTGCTTCTGGTATTAAAGAGGTTATGCTTCTGGGGCAGAATGTAAACTCTTATGGCAAGGATTGGCGGCGGCAGGGCAGAACGGACGCGCCGGATTTTGCGGATTTGCTTAAAGAGGCTTGTTCTGTGGACGGCTTGGAACGTATTCGCTATATGAGTTCGCACCCACGTGATTTTTCATTAGATTTAGTAGATACGATAAGTGATTTACCTAAAATCCGCGATTATTATCATTTACCGCTGCAATCTGGCTGCGATAAAATCCTTAAAGCCATGAACCGTGGTTATAATACGGACGATTATTTGGCAATTATTGAGCGTATTCGGCAAAAAACACCAGCGGCAGCGATAACTACCGATTTGATTGTCGGTTTTCCGGGAGAAACTGAAGCAGATTTTCAGCAAACGCTTGATTTTGTGAATAAATGTCGTTTCGATGCGGCCTATACTTTCTTATATTCGCCACGCTCCGGCACGCCAGCAGCAACTATGGCGGAACAGGTACCTTTAAATATAAAAAAGGAGCGCCTGCAAAAATTAACCATGCTGCAAAATCAAATCAGTCTGGAATTAAATCAGTCCTATCTGGGACGAAAGGTTCAGGTATTAGTTGAGGGTTTGAGTAAAAATAATCCTGAATTTTATACTGGGCGCACGGCCAGTAACAAAATCGTTATTTTTAAAGGACAGCCGGAGCAGATTGGCCAAATTGTAGATTTAACCATTAGCGGCGCTAAAACCTGGCATTTAGAGGCTCTGTAATCATAAAATAAAAATATGTTATAAATTGTCTGCAAAAAAAATACTTTTAGTATTGTAATTTTAGGGGGAATAGCTATATGGCATTGCAAACTCCGCTTTTTGGTTGCGGCGGCAATAGCGATAGCTTTTATGCAGCCGGATTTAAGAGTTCATTAAACGCCTGCGAGTATCTGTATGGCTTGGGGCTTTCAGCTTATGAATATGAATGTACGCATGGAGTTCGGCTTAGTAATGCTTTTTGTGCTTCTTTAGGCAAAACAGCTCGTGATTTTGCAATACATTTAAGTATTCATGCACCTTATTATATTAATTTAGCCAGCGAAGATATGGTAATCAGGCAGAAAAGTATTTTGCATATATTGAAAACACTGCGCGCGGCGGAACAGATGGGTGCAGAAAGAGTTGTTTTTCACCCGGGAACGCAAGGGGAATTAACGCGTGAGCAGGCTATGGAAAATGCTGAAAATTTGCTGGAAAAAATTATTTTTCAGGCCAGGCGAGAGGAGTTATTAAACGGCGTTTTGCTTTGCCCCGAAACTATGGGTAAACCAGGACAGCTGGGAACTTTAGGCGAGGTTCTGCGGCTTTGTGAGGTGGCAGATTGCGTGCGGCCGACTGTGGATTTTGCACATATTCATGCTTTGACCGGCGGCCGTCTGACTTCTACCCGGGAATTTGAGCGTCTATTGTTGAAAATTGCCCGGCGATTGGGTGAAGAAGCTGTCCGGTTACTGCATATACATTTTTCACCGATAGAATTTGGTCGGCAAGGGGAAATAAGACATCGTTCTTTGCTGGATAAGGGGTATGGGCCAGACTTTGAGTTTTTAGCGCCGCTTTTAGTGGAAAATAAACTAACACCGACTATAATTTGTGAAAGTGCCGGTCGACAAGCCGAAGACGCTGTAATCTTTCAGGGTATATACAGCAGTATGCAGGAAAATATGCGTTAGTTTTAGGCGTTATATAAACAGAATATTGCAAAAATACTAAAAAAAGGCGGTTAAATTCATTTTTTTAGCAGGAATTTTCTGTATAAACAGCGAAAACTTTTTGAATAAGGAAAAGGGAAGTAAAAAAGCTTGTATAAAAGAAAGGGGATAAAAAATTGTCTAAATTAAGCTTTTTCCTGCGGCGCTTTCATTCATTGATAGCCCTGATACCACTGGGTATCTTCGTATTTGTCCATTTTATGCTTAACAGCTCAATTTTCCTGGGTAATGAAGCATACATGACTATGGTCAATTTCATGAAACATGCGCCGTTTGTTATTGTTTTGGAACTGGTGCTTATTGCCATTCCGCTTATTTTTCACGGTCTTTACGGCATCTATATTGTATATTTAGCTAAAAATAATGCTTTGCAATATAAATATTACCGTAATGTCGCTTTTTATTTGCAAAGAATTACCTCCCTGATTATGCTGGCCTTTCTGGTTTGGCATGTTTACACCCTGCGTATTGCCGGCGGCGGCACTGAAGATGTTTATGGTATATTAGTTTCCACATTGCAAGACCCTGTTGGCTTTATTCTTTATGTTGTTGGTATTGTGGCTTCTATTTATCATCTTACCAACGGTATTTTTACATTCTGCATTACTTGGGGTATTTGCGTGGGCGATAGAGCGCAAAAGTTTTTTGCAACCTGCGCCATTCTGCTGTTTGTGGTAATGTCCATTTGGGCTGTTGGTATTTTGCTGGCATTGGCGGCAGCGTAGAGTTAAGGGGGAATATATTATGGCAAAAACAAAAGCAGTGGTTGTGGGCGGCGGTTTGGCCGGTCTGATGGCCACATTAAAAATAACAGAAAAAAATATTCCTGTTGATTTAATTTCTCTGGTGCCGGTTAAGCGTTCTCACTCCGTTTGCGCACAGGGTGGCGTTAATGCGGCTTTAGATACTAAAGGCGAGCATGACAGCATTGACCAGCATTTTTATGATACGGTTTATGGCGGCGATTTTCTGGCTAACCAGACGCCAGTACGCGGTTTGGTGGAAAATGCGCCAGGTTTGATTTATGCTATGGACCGAATGGGCGTAATGTTTACGCGTACCAGCGAGGGTTTGCTTGATTTGCGGCGGTTTGGTGGTGTAAAAAATCATCGTACCGCTTTTGCGGGCGCTACCACCGGTCAGCAGCTGCTTTACGCGCTGGACGAGCAAGTTCGTTATAAAGAAGTTTTGGGGCTGGTTAATAAATTTGAAAACTGGGAAATGATTGATTTGCTGATTGATGATAATGAAGTCTGCAAAGGTGTTGTCGCCCAGAACTTAGCTACCATGGAGATTAAGGAATTTGTAGCAGACGCCGTGGTGATTGCCACCGGCGGCGCTGGTATGATATATGGTCGTTCAACTAACTCGATTATCAATACTGGTTCAGCAGCGGCAATTTTATATCAGCATGGTATTCCTTTTGCAAATGGTGAGTTTGTGCAAATTCACCCAACGGCTATGCCCGGTGATGACAAATTGCGCCTGATGTCTGAGTCGGCGCGTGGTGACGGTGCACGTATCTGGACCTATAAAGATGGCAAACCGTGGTATTTCCTGGAGGAAAGATATCCCTCATATGGTAATTTGGTGCCGCGTGATATTGCTGCCCGGGAAATTTATGATGTTTGCGTAAATATGGGCCTGGGCGTGGACGGTAAAAACATGGTTTATTTGGATTTAAGTCATTTGCCAACGGACTTTTTGAATAAGCGCCTGAAAGGTATTATGGATATTTATGAAACTTTCTATGGCGATGACCCACGCAAAGTACCGATGAAGATTTTCCCGGCGGTGCATTATTTTATGGGTGGTATCCATGTTAACTGGGAGCATCAAACTCGTATCCCCGGTTTGTTTGCAGCAGGTGAGTGTGATTATATGTATCATGGCGCTAACCGTTTGGGTGCTAACTCACTGCTTTCCGCTATGCATAGTGGCACAGTTGCCGGCCCGGCTGTGGTTAAATATATTAATGGGTTAAAAGCTACTGCTGCGGAAACTATCGGTAATTTGGCCGAGCAGGTTGTGAAGAAGCAGCAAAATGAGCATGAAAAGCTGATGAAGATGGAGGGCAAGGAGAACCCCTATAAACTGCATGATGAAATGAGCGATATTATGTATCGCAATGCAACTATTGTACGTATCAACAAGGATTTGAAGGAAACTGACGTTAAGTTGCAAGAATTTCAGCAACGCTGGAAAAACATCAATGTTACCGATATGGGCGCTTATTCCAACCAGACTGTTATGTATGTGCGTCAGCTGCGCGGCATGATGGATTTGGCGAGGGTAATTGTGGGCGGCGCTTTGCGGCGTGATGAAAGTCGTGGTTCACATTATAAACCAGAGTTTCCGAAACGTGATGATGAGAATTTCCTGAAGACAACGCTGGCTACTTATAAAAACGGTAATCCGGAGTTTAGCTGGGAAGAAGTTGACATCAGTTTGTTAAAACCTGTCGAAAGAAAATATTAAGGAGGGGAATGTTGTGGTTAACTTAAAAGATGTGCAGTATATTAAATTGAAGATTAAGCGCCGTAACAGTCCGCAAGAGGCTTCTTATTGGCAGGATTTTCAAATTCCATATCGTCCAAACATGAATATTGTTTCTGTTTTGATGGAAATTCGCAAAAACCCGGTTACCGCTGACGGTCAGAAAGTAAACCCGGTGGTTTGGGAATGTAACTGTCTGGAGGAAGTTTGCGGTGCTTGTACCATGCTGATTAACGGTGTACCACGTCAGGCCTGCGCTGCTTTGACCGATAAGTTGATTGAAAAATATGGCGACCGGCCTATTCAGCTGGAACCTTTAACTAAATTTCCGGTTATCCGCGATTTAATGATTGACCGCAATAAAATGTTTGATAACCTGAAACGAGTGCGCGCTTGGGTGCAAGTTGACGGCTCCTGGACGATTGGCCGCGGCCCACGTTTGGCTGAAAAAGACCAGCGTATTGCTTATGAGATTTCTCACTGCATGACCTGTGGCTGTTGTTTGGAGGCTTGCCCCAATTATAACGCTAAATCTGATTTTGTTGGGCCTAATGCTATTGCTCAGGTTCGTATGTTCAATCTGCATGCGATTGGTCGTATGCAAGCTGATGAACGCTTGGAAGCTTTAACCGATAAGGGTGGTTTGCAGGATTGCGGCAATTCCCAGAATTGTAAACAGGTTTGCCCCAAGCATATTAATCTTACGGCCCATATTGCAGCCATGAATCGTGCTGCTAATGCATATGTTTTGCGCAGTTTCCTGGATAAATAAGCAGGAGCACATAAAAAATGAATACATTGATTAATTCTGTTCGAACTGTTCAAAGCAATAGTTTGCCTGCAAAATCTGTATATAATAATTCAACCTCAAAGACATTTTTGGATATGGCAACAGCACTTTCTGTTTCTTATGCAGCTAAAACGGAAACAGTTAATTTGCAGGAGATGCTAACACAAAAATATCCTAATTTGGTTTATCATGTTTTTGATGCCAGCAGTAGTTATTGGCAAACAAGAAATGATTATCCACATTATTTGTTATATCAGTCTGGAGATAAAGCGGCAGAAACTTTGGAGAATTGGCAGCCAACCGGTTCAAATCCTTTTTATGGTTCTGTGGACGGCAGGTTTATTGCTTCAAAGGAAATCCTGGCTTTAAGCAAAGTGCCACCGGGCAGTAAGGCTGTGGTTATTCACCCTGCTGTTCAGAAGCGTATGGAGCAAAACCCGGAATATGCTTATGAAATCATGGCCAAAATTGATACCTGGTTTACTTTTGATGCTGCCCGTAATGAAGCAATTTTGCCAGGTACTTCGCTTGGTATGTCACAGGCTGTGGCTATTGGTGAGGACGGAAATATTGTTAATGCTGTATCTTCCAGTCAGCCTCGTTTCAGCTTCTCGCAAGGCAGTGATGAAATGGTTCAGGCTTATTATTTGCGTATGGCAAAAAGAGCAGAGTTTATGGAATATTTGCATAAAGAACAGTTAGAAAACAGTATTTGGTCAGCTAATTTGCAGAAAACAGCAAATTCTCGTTTACAAATTCTTGATTTGCTACAAAATAAGGATCTGCAGCAGGTTTTTGGTGATATAATCGCCGGTATGCAAACAGAGGCAGTTCTGGCTTTAACTCAGGAACAAATTTTTGGTACAAAATAATATAAAAGCGGCTTTGGTAAATCCAAGGCCGCTTTTTGTATGAACACTTATCGACTGGCAAGGGAACTTTAGTGAACGCAGACAGCGACACAAAGTTATATTAATATCTTTTGCTTAACTTATAGTAGGTTATCAGATAGATTAAAATCTGCAAAATAAAGTAGACTCCCAAATAGATTATAAACAGGCGATTGCTTATTAAAATATCTAAAGCGTTTAATATTGAAAACATAACAATTGAGATGCTGCTTATCAATAAACCAAACAAGAAAGTAATACATCCAGATTTATCTCGCAATTTTACTTGTAATTCGTCATGCAGCATAATTTTTCCCTGGGATATTTTTTCCTGATATCTAAGTGTATTTTTAGGTCTGGTCCAGTAAAAAAATTTTACAATCATCATCAGACCAGGTGGAATCAAAGCAAAAGCAAAGCCAAAAAGTAAGGCGTTAAGTTTGCTTTCTGCCTGGCTAATAGAATAAATTGCTAAAATACAGCCTAAAAATACATAAATAATACCAACTCTTAAATTATTTTTGCTCATTTTTTACTCCTTTCTTTTTTCATGTATAAATACTTCCTCGATACTTTTGCCGAAAAAATCCGCTATCACAAAGGCTAACTCCAAAGAGGGATTATATTTGCCGTTTTCAATAGAACTTACAGTCTGACGGGAAACTTTGATGGCTCTGGCAAAAGCCTCCTGATTTAGGCCCAGATTTTTCCGCATCTCCTCAACGCGATTTTCCACTAGAAACCTCCTTTCTTAATAAATAATTCAATTTACCGTCAAGTTTCCTTTACATTTATATTGTAGCATGATAACAGAATATTGTCAAGGAAACTTTACATATTTTATTGTAAAAAATACTTATTCAAAATGTCAAAAGTTCTTGACATTTTTTTGTTTTGGATATATAATAAAAAAGTAAAGAGTTCTTTACTTTTATAAAGGAGAAAGTGTAATTAAACGAATTTTACAAAAGTTAGGTTTCCACAAAATAGATGAAATGGAGCAATATATCATTTTTAAGTCGCAACGTAATGCCTACCTGTTTTTGATTGCTGTTTTTTTTATTTGGTCATTATATGAGAGTTATAAGGTTTATGTATATCACAGCAGATTAAATCTATTTCCTTGTCTGCTTTTGGTAACGGCCTGTTTAATTCAAACTTTTTCCCAGCTTATATTAACGCGTAATGCTGTAAAAGATGATGATGAGTCTTTTATGAATGGACCATTAGTAAAAATTATCGTGTTATCCTGTGCGGTGTTTAGTATTCTGGCTGCCATTGTTGCCGCATTTCTGTTTATGGGTGTTAGGGCATGATAAATAAAATAAAAGAACTGCGTAAAATCAAGGGATATCGCCAGGAGGATTTGGCCAAAGCGCTGAATGTTTCGCGGCAGACAATTATTGCTATTGAAAATAATAAATATAATCCAACGCTGGAGTTAGCAATGAAACTGGCGCGTTGTCTGGAAACAACTGTGGAAGAACTTTTTAGATTGGAGGATTGAAAATGGAAAATAAAATAAAAAATATGTTGCCGTATCTGGGCATTTTAGCTGTTGATTTTTATTTACTGCCTTTTTTAATGCGAAACACCGGAGCCGCTATGCTTATTATGTTGTGCATTATGCCACTTATTGCTTTATTAGTTGGCCTGCTGTATGGAATACGGCATGGTTTTAATATCTGGCTTGCCGCAACTGCTTTTCTACTGTTTATACCAACACTTTTTATTCATTATAATCTTTCGGCCTGGGTGTATGCACCGGTTTATGCTGTTATTGTATTGCTTGGTAACGGGATAGGCAGAGCTTTTTACGGCAAAAAATAATTGCCGTCCCCTTTTAAAACAGAAACGGCATATTATTGTATGAACACTTAGCGATTGGCAAGGCCACTTTAGTGGACACAGACAGAGCTTAGTGTGAACCATTTCGACCAGCCGCGCCCTTTAGGGTAGCGACGGGTTGATTAAATGCAATAAGTATACCATCATTTTATAATGATGATATACTTATTTTTTATTTATTGAGATTATGGTCGGCAGGTACCACATGGAGAGTAACCTTGCATAATCAATTCGTCACGCGTACCGGTAAAACTTTGCTGGTTACGACTATTGCCACCTTTTAAGCCAGAACAGTTGGGTTTATGAAAACGCAGACTGTTGGTGTTCAAAATGTAGGTTTGCTGACCGGTTGCATAATTATAGCCGTCATCAGCCGGGCCGAGAGGGGTAAAGGTAACTGTTTTGCCATCGCTTTGGGCGATAATTGTTCCCTGTAAATCGGTGCGGTAAACCGCAATGCCTGCTTCATGCAGTTTAACCATAGTTTCCTGGTGGGGGTGACCATAAGTGTTGCCGGTTTCACAGGAGATAACAGCGTATTCCGGGTTCACTATACGCAGAAAATCATCACTGGTTGAAGTGCTACTACCGTGGTGGCCAACTTTTAATACCGTGCTTTGCAAGTTGCGACCGGAATTAAGCATGGCCTGTTCAGAAAGAACCTCGGCATCGCCAGTGAATAAAAATGAAGTTTCCCCATAAACCACACGCATAACAATAGAGGTATTATTGGTATCTTCATAGTCTTCAAGCGGCGCCAAAACGGTAACTTCTGCTTCGCCCAGCGTCAGCTTGTCGCCGGGGTTGGGAATAGTAATTTGCTTATTTTGGGCCTGCACATATTTAACATAATCACGGAAAGCTTTGGTATCGTATTCCGCAACCGGGGCAAAAGCATAGTCAATCGTAGCTTCATTCAGCGCGCCGGCCAAACCGCCAACATGGTCTTCATGCGCATGTGTGTTAACTATGTATTTTAAGTGACTAACATTATATTTTTGTAAATAGGCATAAACTAAATCAGAGTCTGCCACATTACCGCCGTCAATCAACATAGCTTCATCACCGCAAAGCAACAATGCACAATCAGCCTGGCCAACATCAATAAAATGAACGGAAAGTCCATCGGTATGCACCGGCATATTAACCGGTTCTTTTTGTAAATCAGCCAGAACATAAGCCAGCACCAACAGAAGCAGGAAAATAATAATACTTTGAGGAGAGCGTTTAGATTTACTCAAGTATAACACCTCGCTTTTACTTTAATACTTTATATATAATAGCATTTTTAACCGGTCTATGTAAAGACTCAAGCGGAATTTTTTGGTATTTTGTAAAAAAAACTGGTTATATAAATTTTTTTATTTTTAAGGCTTGACATAAAGCGTTATATCGTATATACTGTTTATAAACAATATATACAGCAAGCACGGTATGCACAGTGTATAGTATGAGTATAGGGCTTGTTGTTTGGTGTATGATGTGCATGGCTCGTGGAGCGCTAAAATAAATCAGGAAAGAGAGGTGATTTTAATGGATATCATAATCTCCAATGCTGTGGACCAGCCGATTTATGAGCAGATTTATACCCAGATTAAAAACCAGATTATATCTGGCAAACTGGCGGAAGATGAAATGCTGACATCAATTCGGGCACTGGCCAAGGATTTGCGGATTTCTGTTATCACCACCAAACGCGCTTATGACGAGCTTGAAAAAGAGGGTTTTATTTATGCACGTTCAGGCAAAGGCTTTTTTGTTGCCAAAAAGGATTTGAAGCTGGTGCGAGAGGGCAATCTCAAGCTTATTGAGGAATACTTACAGAAAATTAGCGCGCTGGCTGAGGCATGCAGTCTTGAGGAAGATGAGATAATAGAAATGTATAGGGTGATAAAAGAACAGGGCTAATGTTTTGTAGTGTCTGATTAAAAATTGAATAACAGGAGTTGGGTAAAAATGTGTGATAGTTTTTGTGTAGCTCTAATTCCAGCTTATGAGCCAGATAATCTACTTTTGGATTTACTGCATGATTTGCGTATGGCTGGTATTAAAGCCGTGGTGGTTGATGATGGCAGTGGGCCGGACTTTGCCGGGATATTTAAGCAGGCTTGTGAATTAGCCACTGTATTGAGTTATGAGCAAAATCAGGGCAAAGGGCATGCCCTTAAGTTTGGTTTGAATTATATTAATGAGCATATTCAGGGTCGATATGTGGTAGTTACCCTGGACGCCGATGGTCAGCATAGAGTGGAAGATGCTGAACGAGTTTGTGACGCTGCCCAGCGTCAACCAGGAACATTGGTTTTGGGCAGTCGTAAACAGGGTAATGGCTCGCCGCTACGCAGCCGTTTAGGTAATTTTGTAACGCGCAAGGTGTATAGCTTAAGTACTGGACGTACGGTTTATGATACGCAAACCGGGCTTCGGGCTTTTGACGCCCAGCTGTTGCCGTTTCTGCTGCAAGTACCTGGTGAGCGTTATGAATATGAAATGAATGTTCTTTTGGCCGCAGTACGTGAGGGCATAAATATTGAAGAGGTTACCATCAGCACCATTTATCTGGAGGATAATTGTCGTTCTCATTTTTCGGCGGTTCGTGACTCATGGCGTGTTTTTAAGGAAATATTAAAATTTTCCGCCGTATCTTTGATTAGTTGCTGCGTTGATTATTTGGCCTATATTCTGCTGCTGATGATAAGCGGTCACCAGCTGGCTTTTGCTAACATCAGCGCTCGCTTTATAAG
>CANSKT010000055.1 GCA_947647555.1 uncultured Peptococcaceae bacterium
GTTATAGACAGCAAATGCAGGCTATAACCAATAACAGGAATCGGCTGGCGGAATTAAGGGAGGAGCACGGGCGCTTGCAGCAGGAAATGAACCAGACTGAAAATCCGTCCGAATCCTTGCGTCGCCGGCTTGAGCGTAACGCGCGTCAGATAGAACAAACAACGGCTAGAATTGAGCAACATCAGGCCCGGCTTGATGATTTAGGTAATGAACTGCGCGAAGCCGGGATAGATACTGACCGGCTGACAGAGGAAAACGAGCGTTTGGCAGATAGTTACGACCGCATACGTCGAAGCCAAGAACAGCTTGCCAGAATTGCCGAAGCGCAGAGGATAAACGACGAAGCAATCGGCAAAACTCGCTCCCAGCTTGTCGGCACCCTTGGGGCGGTTAGCGCAGTGGGCGCGGCAATTTATGCCGGCCCGGTGCGCAACTCTATTGAATTTCAGGAGAGTATGGCAAAGGTTAGCACGATTGCAGACGAAAGCATTGTGCCGCTAAAAAAAATGCAACGGGAAATTTTACAGTTATCAAATGCTGTTGGTGTTAATGCTAATTTGATTGCTGAAGATGTGTATAATGCCATATCGGCCGGACAAAGCACTGAAAATGCGGTTGGTTTTGTGGGAACCGCCACAAAACTTGCGCGCGGCGGTTTTGCTGAAACGGGACAGGCACTTGATGTGCTTACCACTATTATCAATGCTTATGGGCTTGAATCGAAAGACGCGGTCAAAATATCTGATATGCTTATCCAAACCCAAAACAAAGGTAAGGTTACGGTTGCGGAATTAAGTTCTAATATGGGCAAAATTATTCCGACGGCCAAGGCAAACAGCGTGGCGCTTGAGCAAGTCTGCGCTGGTTATGCTATTATGACTTCAAAAGGTATTGCCGCCGCTGAAACGACAACATATATGAATGGTATGTTTAATGAACTTGGCAAAACAGGCTCCAAGGCAGATAGCGCCTTGAAGCAAATGGCCGGGGCTGGCTTTAAAGACCTTATGGCACAGGGTAAAAGTGTTGCCGAAGTTTTGGATATATTGGAACAGTCGGCCAAACAAAGCGGTCAAAATTTGGCTGATATGTTTGGTAGCGCTGAAGCTGGCAAGGCCGCACTTACGCTTATGGCGGACGGTGTAGACGGTTTCAATGAATCTGTTGTCGGAATGTTGGATTCAACAGGTGCAGCCGAAGCCGCTTTTGCCAAGATGTCAGATACAGTTCAGACTAAAATAAATAAGTCCAAAGAAGCGTTTAGAAATCTTTCAATCGTTCTTGGCGATACTTTCTTGCCTTATGTTACGGCAGCGGCAGAAAGGCTGACAGTGTTAGTTAGTAAATTCTCTGATTGGGCAATGGAAAATCCCGAATTGCTGAATAGCATTATAAAAGTTGCCGGGGGGCTGGCGGCCTTCCGCGTCGGTACACTTGGTGCCAAATTAGGCTTTTTGCAGCTTAAAGGCGCGGTTCTTGATGTAACGGCGGCTTTTGCCAGCTTTAGGGCATTTGGCGGCGTACAAGGAATTTTGAGCGCGATTGGCGGTTTTAGTGGTTTGATTAAAGGTGTTGGCAGTAGTCTTTTGCCTATTGCTGGCGTAGCGGCTGCAATAGCTGTGGCTATTAAACTTATTTCCGGTAATCTGGAGGAAGTACGCGGCTTTGTCGAGCGTGTTTTTGGCGGCGCTGGCCTTGCTATATTCGATAAGGCGGTTTTGGTATTCCAAAATGTTGCCAATGCAATAAAAAGCATTTTTGGTGATGAAAATATCGGTAATGCCAAGAATTTTATACAAAATATTTTTGGCGACGCTGGTATTTCTGTTTTTAATGCGCTTATTGATGTAATGCAGCGGTTAAATACAATGCTGCCGGCTATTATAGACCAGCTGGCGAAAGGTGTTGCCGCAGTTTTGCCGGTTATCGCAGGCTTTGTTAAGCAATTAATATCGGTTGTTGGCATTGTGCTTGCTAACCTGTTGCCTGTTATCATAAATGCCGTTGGACAAATATTAGTATTGGCGGAATCGTTGATAAATGCTGTTTTGCCAGTATTAATTCAGTTGATACAGGATTTAATGCCGGTTATATCTGCGATTATTGAATCCGTGCTGCCGGTTATCGTTCAGTTGTTACAGGTAATTTTACCAATAATTCAGCAGATTATACAAACCATTTTACCGGTATTTATTCAGCTTTTGCAAAGTCTGGCTTCGGTTATTCAGTTTGTGGCTGGGCTGTTTGGCAATGTTCTTGGCGTGGTGTTGAAATCTGTTGCAGAAGTTATTAGCGGTGTAATGCAGTCTTTTCAGGGGCTTATTGATTTTATAACTGGCGTGTTTACTGGTAATTGGGCCAAGGCTTGGGAGGGTGTGAAAAATATCTTTGCCGGCATTGTTAGTAGTTTGGTGGGTATTTTCAAAGCGCCGATTAATCTTATTATCAGCGGCATAAACACCTTTTTAAGCGGCTTAAACAAAATCAAAATTCCTGAATGGGTTCCGGGGGTTGGCGGCAAAGGATTTAATATTTCGCCTTTGCCAATGCTGGCAAAGGGTTCTAACTATGCCCCAGATACTTTTATTGCTGGTGAAGCTGGCGCGGAACTTATAACGGGCGCTAGGGGCAGAAAGGTATTTACGGCGGCGCAAACGGGCGATATATTCCGCAATTTGGGGGCGTTGTCTGCTGTTATGGCTGGCGGCGTATCAATGCCGAGAGAGGAGCAGAGCGTTCATACGGCTGCGTTGTCGGAGCCGGCCATGGCTATGTCGATGACAGAGAGTGGCGGTGGGGATAGTATTCAGATTACCATTGCGCCAGTATATAATATTAGCGGCGGCGTAGCGCCGGAGGAAGTTGCCGAAGTCTTGCAGCAGCATAATGAAGATTTACAGGAGTTAATAAAAGAAACTTTGAACGATTGGCAGAATGAGCGCAAACGGAGGTCTTTTATTTGGTGAAAACATACAGGACAATTCAGGGGGATATGTGGGATAGTATAGCTTATCAGCAACTGGGCAGCGAGATTTATGCCGAGCAGCTTATCCAGCTTAACCAGCAATATCGGGAAACATATATTTTCCCTGCTGGCGTGATTTTGCAGCTACCGGAGATTGGGCGAACAGCGCGACAATCGGATAATTTGCCGCCTTGGAAAAGGTGATATTTAGGGGAGATGTATGATTTAGTGAGCAATAAGGATTTAGCCCGGCGGACAAAAGCAGAAATAACTTTTGCTGGTGTGAATATCACTAAAGATATTCAGCCATATTTGTTATCGTTAACCTATACGGATAATGAGGACGGTGAGGCTGACGATTTACAGCTGACCCTGCAAGACAGGGACGGACTATGGTTAGAAAACTGGCTGCAAGAGGCCGTGGAAACGGCGGCTGCCGGTCAGCTGAAAATTGGCGTTGTCCTGCTGGCGGAAAATTGGCAGAGCAATGGTCAGGATAAAATGCTGGATTGTGGCACATTTGAATTGGACAGCGTAACAGCGCAAAGTACGCCCTCCACGTTAACAATCAAAGCAACGGCTTTGCCATTTAGTGCGAAAATCCGCCAAACTTTGCAGACTAAGGCTTGGGAAAACTATACCTTATCCGGCATAGCTAAGGAATTGGCGGCGGCGAACGGGCTGGCCTGCATTTATGACGCGTCGGGGAATCCCTTTTACAGTCGGGTGGAGCAGCTGCAGGACAGCGATATAGCTTTTCTGCAAAAACTTTGCTATAATGCTGGAGTGAACCTTAAAGCCGCCGGAACAATGTTGGTGTTGTTTGACCAGGCGGCCTATGAGCAGAAACCAAGCGTTTTTATTATTAAGCGCGGCGGTGGGGGTTACATAAAATACAAGCTGAACGCCGGTAGTGCAGGAACTCAATATGCCAGCTGCCGGGTCAGTTATGTAGAGCCGACAAGCGGTAAATGCATTGAGGGCGTGGCGCAAGCCGAGGATAACACTGGGAGTAGTCAACGGCTGGAAATTGCGGCTAAGGTTGCGAGCGCTGCCGAGGCTAAGGCACTTGCGGAAAAATATTTGCGCTCATATAACAAATTTGCCAAAACAGCCAGCTTCAGCTTACCGGGTAATGTTGATTTAGTGGCTGGACTGACTGTGGAATTGACAGAGTTTGGTGGGTGGAGCGGCAAATATATTATCAGCCGCGCTACGCACAGTCTGTCCGGCAGCGGTTACAGTACCCAAATTGATTTGCGAAAGGTGTATGGTTAACTATGGATATGGCAAACATGGTGCAGATTGGCGTGATAAGCGATATAGACAAAGCGAAAAGAATGGTGCGTGTTATCTGGCCGGCCAGTGGTGAAACTTCTGGCTGGCTTTATGTTTTGCAGCATTTTGGCGCGGAACTGGATATTATCCCGGACGCAGAACATACGCACCAGATTACAGATACGCATGGTGGAGGTTCGGCCAGCGTGGAGCCAGAGCATAATCACCCCGGTTCAACGGTAACAATCTGGCTGCCGAAAATTAATGAAGCAGTGTTGGTTATCTATCTGCCGGTTGACGGAGGCGACGGTTTCGTGATTGGCCGGGTGACGTAGGGAGGCGAAAAATGAAAGTCGGTTGTTTGGGTGAGATTGTTTTCAGTGTGAGCGATAATTTGGTACAGACGTTAAATAACGCCCAATGGAGCGGCAGTGCGCGTTATGCCACACACCAACGGCATTTAAAGGACGCGTTGACGGAGTTCTGCGGTTTGGAGCCGGACACGTTCAGCTTTGATATGGTTCTTTCGGCGTTTCTGGGCGTAAATCCGCAGACAGAAATTAATAAAATCTGGCAATATGAGCGCAGCGGCGAGGCGTTGTCTTTGGTGATTGGTAATAAAGCTTATGGTAAATACCGCTGGAATATCGTTAGCCATAAGGCCAAAATGCAGCATTGCGATAAAGAGGGCAATTTGCTGCATGCCACGGTGAGCATTAATTTGCAGGAGTATTTGAAGAATTGAGGGGCGGCTATGACATATAAGGTAAAGGCAGCCGGTGCGGTGCCAGCAGTTTTGCGGCTGAACGAGAGCGAGCAGACAGCGGCTGTTTTGCAGAATTTGGCAGTTCTTCTGGGTACTCGACAGGGGACGGTGCCCTTTTTCCGGGAATTCGGCTTGCCACAGAAGTTTTTGGATAAGCCTATTAATGTGGCCAGGTCCTTGCTGTATCTGGAAGTTAAAGAGGCGATAGAGAGGTTTGAACCACGCGCCGAATTAGTGGGTATGGATATAGAGGTTGATGAAATGCAGCCTGGCAGACTAATACCGGTGGTGGAGGTGAGAATTAAAAATGAAGCGGAACAGTGAGTTCCAATTTGTGAGTTTGGACGCGGATAGTTTGCAGGTTCAGCTAATAGCAGCTTATGAGCAGATTTGTGGCCAGACGGTACACCCGGCCAGTCCGGAGCGGCTGTTCATTCAGTGGATAACGTCAATTATATGGCAGGAGCGAGCGCTTAATAACTATACCGGCAATCAGAATATTCCTAGCCGGGCAGAGGGGGAGAATTTGGACGCGCTGGCTGAACTATTTTATCTGCATAAAAGGCCGCAGGCAAGAGCGGCCGGTTGTACCATGCGCTTTTATATTTCTGCGTTGCAGGAACAGCATGTGCTTATTCCGGCTGGCACGCGCGTCAGCGATAGCGCTAATACGTTTGTGTGGGCGACTGCGGCGGACGCATATATTCCGGCAGGTGATTTATATACCGATTTGCCTGTGCAGTGTCAGACGGCAGGCACAGCCGGCAATGGCTGGGCGCCGGGTCAGATTAATCAGGCGGTAGATTTATATTCTTATTACAGCGGTTGTGAGAATATAACGGCCAGTGCCGGCGGCAGTGACCGAGCGACAGATGAAGAATTTTACGAGTTGTTGCGTGCCAGTCAGGACGCTTACAGTACGGCAGGGGCGCGTGGTGCGTATATTTATCATGCCCAAAAAGTCAGCAATGAAATTTCTGACGTAGTGGCTAATTCTCCTAGCCCTGGCGTGGTTAAGCTTTATGTATTGACTAAAGACGGTCAAATGGCCGGCGAGGAATTAAAGGCGCAGGTTCTGTACGCCTGCAATGATGAGGTGCGCGCTTTTACCGACCAGGTATTTGTTGATGACCCAGAAACGGTTAGTTATGATATTGACGTTACCTATTATTTGAATAGCAACACCGAGGTTAAGGCGGCCGACGTAGAAAAGTCGGTGGAGGCGGCGGTGCAGCAATACATAAATTGGCAGTGCGCTAAACTGGGCAGGGATATTAACCCCTCTTATTTGCATAGTTTGCTCATGCAGGCTGGTATTAAACGGGCGGAAATTATTGCACCGGAGTTTAGCAAACTATCTGACGGCCGCGATAATTCAGTGCCACAGTTGGCCGCTTTAGGCAGTTTGCGGCTAAAAAATGGAGGTTTGGAAGATGAATAACGGCCTGACGGCGGAAAATCTACTGTTTACGTTGCCGGAGGTTTTGCGTCAGGACGAACGTATGCAGGCGCTGGCGCAGGGGATTGCCGAGGTTCTGTCGGTCCGGCCGGCGGAGATTGAGCGCCTGCTTATCTATCCGCGCATTGACCAAATGCCGGAGGAATTGCTGGACAGACTGGCCTATGATTTCAAGGTTGATTGGTGGGACGCTGATTACACTCTGGCGCAGAAGCGGCAGACCTTTAAGGATAATTGGCAGGTACACCGACAGCTTGGCACTAAGGCGGCGATTGAAAGGGCTATTTCTGCCATTTATCCGGCAACCAAGGTGTTGGAATGGTTTGAATATGGCGGCAAACCTTATCATTTTAAGCTGAATATTGATTTGACGGGCAACTGTTTTGATAAGGAGCGGCAGCAACGCGTGCTTAACCGGGTGGATTATTATAAAAACCTGCGTTCACATTTGGACGGGGTTTATTATTTTACATGGGCGGAACCGGTAATTTTTCAAACTCTGGAGCAATTTCAGCCAATTAGCTTAAAAATGCCGCTGCGGATTGTAAATAACACCCGGGAGATAATTCGGTTAAATGGTGAAAGGCGTTTGGACGGCAGCTGGCAATTAGACCAGGATATTCGAAGTTTAATCTTTCAGCAGCTGCTGTTGGAATTGGCGTTGCAGGAGCAGGAGCGTTTAAGTGTAGCCGGAGCCATGAAGCTGCAAAGCTGTGTGCAAACCAGCGAAAAACTGGTCTGGCCACAGCTGGAATTTGGCTTGCGTATTGGCAATCTGGCCTTTACACGTCTGAATGGTGAAAGGCGACTGGACGGCAGTTGGTTTTTGGAGCAGCTGGCCGGTGGCACGAAGTTAAGCAGTTTGGAAATACAAAGCGGCTGGCAGTTGGAAAATCGGGCTTTGGCTGCTGGGAGTTTGCATTTGCCAGGGATTAAGCTGACTAACAGAAATAAAGCGTTGGGGCCGCGGCTGCACCTGAACAGTTGGCTGGTTAATTCAAATGCGGCTAAACAGCCGGAATTAAAGCTGCAAAGCGGCTGGCAGGAGCAAAATTGCATAGCTGTCGGTACTTTAACCAGAGATACCATGTGGCGGCTGGGCGGCGAGGCATATTTGAACGGCGGAAAAAAGCTGAACGCCGCAATTATCAGTGAAAATTTATAGATATCAGGGAGGAAGAATAAAAATGTCAAACACAAACACAGTAATTACCAACTGGCGCCGGGAGCAGTTATGTCAGATAACCAGCGGCGCGATTGACAGTTTAGCGCCTATATGCGAAGTGGCTTTTGGTGACGGGGCGCTTGATGAAAACGGCGAGGTTATACCGCCTAGCGCGTCGCAGACGGCGCTGCTGCATGAAATTGGCCGTTATGGCATAGATAAGGTGGAATATCCAATCAGCACTACGGCGCGCTATACGGTGACCATTCCGGCGGCGGATTTGGCCGGAGCGCAGATAAGCGAGGCGGCCTTGGTGGACAGCGAGGGCAATTTGTGCGCTATTCGTAATATGCTGGCCAAGGGCAAAGATGAGGGTGTTGCCTTTATCTTTACATTTGATGATGAGTTCTAAAGGGGGTAAATAAATGGCAGAACAAAATTATCCTATTCCGGAAAACCCGGTATATGACCCGGAAATCAGGGCGTTGCAGGACAGCGACCCGGCCAGTGCCAGCAGCGTTTTTAATCCTCTGTTTGAGCGGCTTATCACTAATATCCATGCTTTGAAATTGCTGGCTGACGGTAAAGCGGAATTAAGCGAGGACGGTAAGGTGCAGCTTGAGCAGTTGCCTATGGCTGGTGTATTGAGCGACACGTCAAATAATCCTGTTTCGTCTGCGGTTGTTTATGCAGCGTTATCGGAAATTAATACGGCTATTGAAAATGTTAATAATGCGATAACTATAATCAATAATGCTTTGGGAGGTAAGGCGGCCAGTAATCACAGCCACAATGCGGCCACAGCGCAGGCGGCCGGTTTTATGGCGGCGGCGGATAAAGCCAAACTTGACGGTATTGCGGCCGGGGCTAATAAGACGGTGGTGGACGCAGCTATATCCAACACTTCCACTAACCCGGTGCAGAATAAGATTGTTTATGCGGAGTTGGCTAAGAAAGCAGCGAATACGCATACCCATAATTATGCAGCCTCCGCTTCTGCCGGCGGCGCGGCCAATACGGCGGTTAAGCTGGCCACAGCCAGAACGCTGCGCATTAAGCTTAACAGTACCGGGGCAGCCAGCTTTGACGGCAGCGCCAATGTTACGCCGGGCGTGGAGGGGACTTTACCGGTAGCCAATGGTGGCAGCGGAGCAACCACTCTGACCTCTGGTGCAGCTTTAATCGGCAACGGCACAGCGGCTATACAGACCCGGGCGATTACCAATAATACGGCTACCTCTGGTGGTATTGCCGGCAGTACCAATCTGTTAACCATGAATACGCTGAAAAACGCCCTGAACCGGACCACCTCCGTGGCGGCGGCAGATACGGCCTATACCACATATATGGCCAGAGGGATTGCCGCTTCCACGGCCACGCCGTCCTCTCTGGTTAACGGTTGTATTCACATTAAGTATTAGGAGGTGTTGACATGCCTTTATATACTGGCGTGGGTGGTGTGGTTAAGGAGATGAAAGAATTAAGCCTGGGTGTGGGCGGAGCGGTGAAAAAAGCTAAGAATGGCTATATGGGCGTTGGTGGGGTGATTAAACCGTTTTATTCAGCTGAACTTCTGGATCAACTGACGGGATTTGAGTTGCGTCTTGAAAGCTGGACAGCGTATTGGTGTAGAAACACTTATTATGAAAAATCTACTACACAGCCAACAACTATACAAACGGAGTATGATATCAGCGGTGAGGGCGGAGATGTTGTTGAGCCATGTATAAGCGGTGACTCCAAAACTCATACATTAAAGGTTTTTGGTTATCATTTGGACGCTCGTGGAGATAGTTATAGTTCCGGTTATACCATTGTGTACTATGACCTTTATAGCAAAAATTTGCCGGTGGAGAAAAGTTTTAAAGAGTTAATGGAGGAATTGAACAATGTGGGCAAATTAAACAGTTTCAGCTTCACGGTTCCAAGCGCTACTGGTTATCATCACAGTTCTTATCCCTCTATTGGAGGTAATGTTAATTATTATATCGCCTTTGGAAAAAATTTGTCTTTGAATGGTAATTATCCATTAAGGAACCTGAATGCTGTAATTTCTAAAAATGATATGTTTGGTGAAAATGGCTATTGGAATATGTGGACAAAAGCGTCAACAGAGCAGGGCGGCAATGGTACCGCTGGCAATATTGTGTTTAGCAGATGTGAACTGCAATTTCCGCAATCAGTAAATATTATTGGCAAATCATATCCACTAACATTTCCGAGTGTAATAAAAGGAGGGAGTATATACTGCAGATTGAGTTTAATAACGGAAAAATATTGGAGTGTTTGGGCGTACATTCCAATCAGAGTACATATCAGGGTGTAGCCAGAGATTGCTACACTTTTCTTTTTGACCCTGAAAAGGTCAGCCTGGCCGAGATTGAGCAGCAATTTACGGCTGAAAATTGTGGGCGGCTGGTTTTGTTGACTGATAACGAGGTTAGTGAAACCATAACCGACGAGGAAACAGCTGAAACCCAGGTTGTGACCAAAACAGTTACAGAGCAGTTTGTGCATGAGCATTACACCATGCGCGTGGGCTATGGTTATGGCCTGAAAGAAATGGCGGTGTCCGGTGGTATGGGTTATGGTGGTAACATAACAGAAGCGCCGGAGGCAGTTAACTGGGTTAAGATGCTGCAAACTACATTGGCAGAGCGTAGCATTGAGAGCCAGCAGGAGGTTCTGGACGCCTTGGTTGTTGAAGCACTGGCGAGGGAGGTGTAAATAATGTTTGAAATAATTAAGCGTAATTATCTGGCTGGGCGAATTGGCGCTGCTGGGGTGCAAAATGCTGTGAAAAAAGGTTGGCTTACTGCTGCGCAGGCGGAGGAAATTCTGGCTGTTGAAAGTGAGGTTGATTAATTATGAAAGAAACAATTTGCGCAATGATTGGCGTTATGGGCAGCGGTTTGGCTGCCCTTTTTGGTGGTTGGGACGCGGCTATTGTAACGCTGCTGCTGTTTATGGCGGTGGATTACATTACCGGCTTGATTGTGGCCGGCGTATTCCATAATTCTGGTAAGACGAAAAGCGGGGCTTTGGAGAGCGGCGCCGGCTGGCAAGGCTTGTGTCGTAAAGGAGTTACGCTGTTGGTGGTGCTGGTGGCCTGTCGTTTGGATTTAATTATGGGCAGCAATTTCATTCGCGATGGTGTGGTGATTGCCTTTATCGTTAATGAAACAATTAGTATTGTAGAAAATGCCGGTTTAATGGGGGTGCCTATGCCGACAGTTATTTTACAGGCTGTTGAGGTTTTGAAGAAGAAAACCGAGGCTGACAGCTATCAGGAGGGTAGGTAAATGCGTTATCCATTTAACAAATACCGTTTAGGTACCCGTTACGGCATTAAAGGAAAATACTGGAAATGTGGCTATCACAGTGGACAGGATTTTTTGTCTGCTAACTATGGTGGTGACGGTTTGATTTATCCGCTTTATGCTGGCTATGTGCTGAAAGTAACCAGTACTGGCAGTTATGGCAACTGTGTTTATGTGCAGCACAATGACGGTTACATCAGTTTGTATGCGCATATGCGGACGGTTTATGTTAAGCCAGGCATGAAAGTTAGCGAGGATACTGTACTTGGCATTGAGGGTGCGACTGGCAATGTGACTGGCAAGCACCTGCATTTGGAGGTACACAAAGGGGCATATCACTATCCGGCCAGCATTGACCCGTTGGCGTTCATCAGAGAGAGATTAGGAGGTGATGAGGTGGAGAAGAAGATTAAAATCCGGCTGAATGGCGTTGACAAGCAGGTTACGGCCATTGAAAAGGCCGGGCATAACTATGTTATGTTGCAGGATTTGAGGGATAGTCGGATTGATATTGGCTATGACAGCAAGACTGGGGTACCGGTGGTTGTGGTGAAATAAAAAAGAAAAGTGGCAGTAACTTTTTTGGTGGAAGTTACTGCCGCTTTTTTTATTCGTCTTCTTTGTTTTTTATAATCAACATGCTTTCAATCGAACAGTTGGCCAATATACTTATTTTATATGCCAGGTCCACAGACACTTTTTTATTTTCGCGCATTAAAGTACGTACATATCTATCTGAAATACCGATTTCTTCGGCAAATTCCTCTTGGGTATAGTTAGATATTTTTACAATCTCTGCAAACCTCTTATTGTTCAATAATGCCTTGCTTTCTTCTGTTTCCATTGCACTCATTTCCTTTTTTATTATGATAAAGGAAAATTATTTGATTGAACAGGAACCAGAGTTCCGGTTTGCAAAAAATGTTGAAAAAAGGATAAAAAGTGTGCTGACAGTTTTTATGACTGTTGGCGCACTTTTTTTGTTAAAGGCGAAAAAAGTTATAAATTTTTGTCACAAATCGCTTCTTTCTTCTATGTTTAATAGTAGAAAGGGTTGGTGATTATGAAAAAGATTAAAAAAACGGCACTATTAAACCATCTAAAATTTGGCAGAGAGTTGGCGAAATTAGAAATAACGCAGGAAGAATTTGCGGAAGAAATCGGTATTTCAGATAGATATGTACGAGAATTACTGGCAAGTGATAAAAACGTATCTATATCTTTGGCCTATAATATAAGTTGTCAGTTTGGTAGTTCTATTGAGGATTTGCTGGTTATTAGAGAAGATGAAGATTATTAACAAAGAAAATCCCTGCTGGTTATTGCTAACCGACAGGGATTAAACTATTTGGCAAAACGAACAATAACAGCAATTACTTTTTTGGTAAAGTAAACCTTTGTAGTGTTCTGATTTGCGCCATTTGGCGGAATGGGCGGGATTCGAACCCGCGTGCCGCTCATCACGGCAACACGATTTCCAGTCGTGCTCGTTATGACCACTTCGATACCATTCCAAAGTGCTTGTTTCATCAGCTTATTTATTATATTACAAAAAATGCTTTTTGACAAGTACTTTTGCCAAAATTTTTTGAAAAAATAGTAAAAATTTTCATGAAAGATATTATAACTGAAAATTTAGACAGGATTGCAAGTAAAAAATGTTTGTCATAACTAATTTTTTTGCAAGAAATATATTGACATTAAAACCAAAATATGTTATTATACATAACAACCAAGGAGTTAGCGTCGGCTAACTCCTTGTGTTAAGCCGGTTGGTTAGTTATTTCTAACTTGGTGAATATTGATTTACAGGAGGTGGGTTTATGCCAATTACTCTAGCTGATAAAGGGCAGCAGTATATTGTGCAGCGAATTTGTGGACGGGACAAGGTGCGCCGTCATTTGGAAAATCTGGGTGTAGCTGTTGGAGCATTAATTACTGTTGTGGCTGACAGTTCTGCCGGTTTGATTATTAATGTCAAGGGTACGCGTTTTGCGTTGGATATGGCGCTGGCCAGACGTATTATGATTTGAAAATGGATTTTATAAGGAGGTTAAAGGTGATGAAAACATTGGATTGTGTACGTCCTGGTGAGAGTGTGACCGTGCAGCGTTTGCAGGGGCAGGGGGCGCTCAAACGGCGTATTATGGATATGGGTATCACCAAAGGGACGCTTATTACAGTGCGTAAAGTTGCGCCGTTGGGTGACCCTTTGGAAATTAATTTGCGTAATTATGAACTTTCCATTCGCAAGGAAGATGCCAAAATGATTGAAGTACAATAAACAAGGTATATGTGAGGCAGGCCGGCTGGTTGCGTTACTGATGAGGTCTGTATATTTTTAACAATGTGTTAGATTTGACTAACTGTATAAGGGAGGTTAAAAATGAGTTTTAAGATAGCTTTGGCTGGTAATCCAAATTGTGGCAAAACCACAATTTTTAATGCTTTAACTGGTAGTTCCCAGTATGTAGGGAATTGGCCGGGGGTAACGGTGGAGAAAAAGGACGGCAGGCTGCGCGGACGGTCTGACGTTATTATTCAGGATTTGCCGGGTATTTATTCACTTTCGCCTTATAGTCTGGAGGAGGTTGTAACTCGCAACTTTCTTTTATATGAAACGCCAGATGTTATTATTAATATTGTTGATGCTAGCAATTTAGAGCGTAATTTGTATTTAACTACCCAGCTATTGGAACTTGGCATACCAATGGTTATAGCTTTGAATATGACCGATGTAGTGCGCAGGAATGGTGATGAAATTGCTGTGGATAAGCTGGGGCAGGCTTTGGGTTGCCCGATTGTTGCAACTGCGGCCGTTAATGGCGAGGGTTTGCAAGAGTTGGTGGATACGGCCTGCGCTTTGGCGGATCAGCGGCAGACGCCAGCAATCTCGTTTAAATTTAGCGCTGAAGTGGAAGAAACACTGACCCAGCTGGCAACTTTGTTGCCTGAAGAAAATCTTTGGGCAAATCTTGGTTTGCAGCGCTGGCTGACTGTTAAGCTGTTTGAG
>CANSKT010000056.1 GCA_947647555.1 uncultured Peptococcaceae bacterium
ACCTCAGGGTTGTTGGAAATTTCCTGAGGACGCAGAACGATAGTCTTCTTGTAGCGTTCTACATCAGCTTTGAAGCGTTTCAAACCGTCGTCAGAGGGAGTCAGAGAAGTGCCGGATACTGCAACGAATTTGCCGCAGTCAATCAAATCCAGAGCGCCGTCCTGAATAACTTCAGAATAGAAAGTCAAGCCCTCCAAATCAGATTTAGCAAAGCCAGCCAAAACAGCGTTAGCAACGCCGCCTACACCAGACTGCAAGGGCAGCAGGTTCTTCGGCAAACGGCCAGCAGCAACTTCCTGGTCAAAGAATTTTACGATATTGTCAGCCATAGCCTGTTCAGTTTCAGTAACTGCCGGCAGAGGACGAACTTTATCAGTAATATCAGTAACCACGATAGCATCAATACGGTCAGCGCCACATTCAATGTAGGTTGTGCCGATTCTGTCGCCGGTGCTGTAAATCGGAATTTCTCTTCTGTCCGGCGGGTCAAGCGGAATGTAGATATCATGCATGCCTTCCATTTCTTCCGGCTGGGAAGTGTTCAGCTCAACAATAACCTTTTTAGCTACCTTAACAAAGGTGGGAGCGGAACCAACAGAAGTTGTGGGCACGATATGGCCTTCTTCAGTGATTGCGCAGGCTTCAACCAAAGCGATGTCGATATCGCCCAGGAAACCATAACGAGCATACTGAGTGGCCAGGGAAAGGTGCTGGTCGTTGTAAAGAACGCCGTTTTCACCTTTGGTGTTCAAGGCATTGCGCATATCATTGTTGGTCTGATACGGGCTTCTGGCTTTGATAGCGCCAACAGCGGCCAAACCGTCCAACTCGGGGCCAACAGAAGCGCCAGTCAGAATGTTTACCTTGATTTTCTCGCCAGCTTTAACTCTTTCTGCCAAAGCCAGGGGAACTGCCTTCGGATAACCAGAGGGAGTAAAACCGGAACAACCAATGGTATCGCCGTCCTTAATCAATTTTGCTGCTTCCTCAGCTGTAACCACTTTATCCAAAAGTGCTTTACATCTGATTCTGTGTTCATAGCTCATAACACATACCTCCATTAAATAAAATAAATAAGTTTTACAGTGCAGCAGCAAGTTTTTGCTGCACCATATTACATCAATTATAATTATACATTATGCTTTTGGAAAAATAAAGCCTTTTTAACAAAAATATAATAAAAATATTATCTACAAAAAATCTCTGGTATTATTCGTCTGAATGTGCTATAATAAGTTATTATTCCTAAAATATAGTATTATAATGATAAAAAATACAATGGAGCAACGATTATGAATGAAAATATTCAACCAAATCAACAAATTTTCCTGAAAAATGTTTCTTATTACACACCAGATGGCTTTAAGTCGGGGAATATTCTGGTAAAAAATGGAAAAATTGCTGAAATCTATACCGAGATGCCTGATTTGACCGGTATTGACCAGCCCTTGCTACTTTATGATGTACAAGATAAAAAAGTTTTACCAGGAGCGATTGACACACATGTACATGTGCGTGAGCCAGGCTGGCCTGAGCGTGAAGACTTTTTCTCTGGCACAGCGGCGGCTTTGGCTGGTGGGATAACCACTATTTGTCAAATGCCAAACACGCAGCCCACGCCTCATGATCTGTCCTGTCTAGCAGAAATGCAGCAGGCCGCCAAACCAAAGCTTTTATGCGATATGGCTGTTTATGCCGCAGCCAGTTATGATAATCGGGAACAGCTGGCCGCTTTAGCCCAAGAAGGTATTTGTGGTTTTAAAACTTTCCTGCAATTCAGTAACGGCAACTCCGAAGCGCCACAGTATATTACCGTACACAATAGGCAGGAACTAGAAGAACTTTTAGCAGCTTCTGCCCAAACCGGACTGCGCCACTTCTTTCACTGTGAAGATTATGACCTTATTGCTCGTCTGGAAGCCGCGGCTCATCAATGCGGCGCAGAGGGGTATGCTTTCCATTATCAAACCAGACCTGACTCCACAGAACTAAAGGCTGTTCAACAGGTTTTGCATGCAGCCCACAAAACTGGCGCCAAGGTAGGTATTGCTCATGTTTCCACGGTGGCCGCCGCCGAAGCAATTCGTCAGGCCAAAGCCAATGGTCTGGACGTTACCTGTGAAGTTTGTTTTCATCATCTGTTTTTTGATGATAGCTGGCTTGACCGCTTTGGTCCTTGGGCCAAGTGCAATCCGCCCCTGCGTTCGGCCGCCAATGTAGCCGGGCTTTGGCCTTATCTGTTAGACGGAACCGTAGATTATATCGGCAGCGACCATGCGCCACACCTGACAGAAGCTAAAGAACAGGGTAAAGAGCAGATTTGGCTGGCGCCCTCCGGTATTGCGCATATTGAATTGTTACTGCCAATGCTGCTTAGTGCTGTAAATGAGCAAAAAATCACTTTAGAGCGCATGACGGAACTTTGCTGCGTTAATGGTTATAAGCAAATGGGCTTGTATCCGCAAAAAGGTCAGATTGCTGTTGGTGCTGATGCTGATTTTACGATAATTGATTTATCCAAAGAATGGCAATTCTCAGCTGATAAATTGCAAACCAAAGCACGCCAGAATGCGCATATATTTGATGGTTTACAGTTGCATGGTGCTGTGGAAGCCACAATCGTTCGCGGTCAGCTGCAATATGCAGCCGGGCGGGTAGATTATCAAACCGCTGGTTATGGACAGATAGTGAAATGCCACCAGAAACAGGAGGAGTAAACTATGGATGAGCGTTTGCTGCGACCACAGTTTGCTAAATTGTCGGAAGCCGAAAAACAAGTAATAATGCAACAGCTGGCTGCGCAATATGAAATGGAGTTTAAGCAGCTGATTACATTTTCTCGCTGGGGACAAGCCAACACAACAGGGCTTTTCAGTAAAGGCGGTTCGGAATTTGTCTTTGTGCCAGGTGATACAGTTACTTTAGGCTGGGAGCATTTTGTCGATGGTTTGAATGAAGAATCCGCAGAAGATTTGCAATCAGATTTAGAGGAGTTTGGCCAGGATAATATGGAGGACTTTTTACGCTCCCTTATGACACCGGTGCATCAGTCCCAAATTGCACCCATGTTAGTGGAACGTCAGCTGAACGAGATAGGCTGGGAACCTATTAGTTTTGATGACCCACGGCTTTTGGCGCATCCAGAATGGTTGGATGAGTTTCAGAAAAATCGTAGTGTTAGCTTAAATATTGTTGGTAATGTACGATTTGATTTAAAAAATGGCCAGCATTTTGCTTATTTGTACCACGATACCGATTATACTCAATTTAAGGAAGATTTGCACAAGCAGGGATTTGCGCTGCCAACCGCTGACGAATGGGCTTATCTGTGTGGAGGCGGTTGCCGCACGCTGTTTCCTTGGGGAGATAGTTTTGATTATGATATGAAGCTTTATCATTTTACCTCTCTTGAGGAAGAAAATGATAGCCGACCTTATGATATGGAACTGCCTAATTTTTTCGGTCTGTCCATTGCCTATGACCCATACAAAAATGAGGTAGTGGAGGCAGACAAAGCCAGCTTCCGCGGTGGTGACGGCGGTTGCTTTATTTGTGGCGGCGCTGGACTAATGTTAGGCTTTTTGGGATGCTCGCCGCATTTTAATACAGATTCTTTATATGAAGATGATGATATTAATGACGGGGAAACCTTAAACGGCGATTATGATTTTTACCGCCAGATTATCAGGTTAAGTTAAATTAAGTGCAGAAAGGAAGTTATAAAATGAACCAGGCGCAAATGAATGCGGCCAAAGAGGATATGCTTAATTGGCTGGCGCACCCACAAGAGCTTGGCGCAGAACCAGCTAAACTGGAATGCGCTGGTGAATTTGATTTGCATGATTTGCATTATTACATATTCAAATACAAAAAAAGCCTGTCGGATAAATGGCTGTTAGGCGTATGTGGCGGTTATGCTGGCAATGAACTGGAGCATTGCGGCCATGTATTTAGCGAAATGGAAGAATATAATGCCGATACCGCTGAACAGCAGGCCATAGCTTTAGTAGAAATTATCCGTAATTACTGGATTGAACAGGCCAAACAAGTTGAAGAACATAAGAAAAAAGCCGGTAACTTTGTCAGCTTTGTTTTGCTGGAAAAACCGGAATGGGATAAGGCTGCTTTGCAGCAAATACTGCAAGATGAATGGGGAATTATTGACGCTGAACCAGAGTCTGATGAAAATGATGATGAAAATTCTTTAATTATTAATTATCATGGGGCAATGCTGAATATAGCCCTGATGCCAGGGCCAATACCTGGCGATGAAGCAACCGAAGCCGCCGCCGAAAATTATATGTGGCAAGACGCTGTGCAGCAAATCAGCCAGCATACTGGGCATTTGCTGATAGCCGTGTTGGGAATTGGTCAATCGGTTATTGAAAACGGGGAAATGTTAGTAAAACTGACCGCAGCTGCATGTAAACAACCGGGAGCGCTGGGCGTTTATGCCAATGGTGTTGTTTATCCGCCGGACTATTACCAGCATTTTGCCGGCATGCTAAAGGAAAATTTGTTTCCTATCTATAATCTGGTCTGGTTCGGACTTTATAAAAGTAAAAAAGGTTTTTGTGCCTATACCAATGGCCTGCAAAACTTTGGTTTTGATGAAATTGAAGTGCTGGACAGCAGTGCCAATCCGAATGAATTGCACGACTTTTTATCGGATATTGCCAATTATGTGATTACGCAAAATGTTTTGCTGCAAGATGGTGAAACAATCGGCTTTTCAGCCGAAGAAAAGTTGCCAATCAGCAAAAATCGTGGTGTAGCAGTGCCGGGAGAAAGTTTGAAAATTGCCTTTAAACCTTGTGTCAGAAAAAGCAATTAAGCAAGAAATTCAAACGATTGTATAAGAAATAACAAAAATCTGAATATAATATAAATTAAGAAGAATTATTTTATGCAGGAGGAAATAGAACAATGTTTGATTTACCCAAAACCTACGACCACCACGAGGTGGAGCAAAAATGGTATGCTTTCTGGGAACAAAATGGTTTTTTTAGCCATAAGCGTAACGCTGATGAAAATTCGGAATGTTTTTCTGTGGTTATGCCGCCGCCAAATGTAACTGGTCAGCTGCATTTAGGCCATGCCATGGATAACACTATGCAGGATATTCTGACACGCTGGCATCGCATGCAGGGGCATCAAACACTTTGGGTGCCTGGTTGCGACCACGCTGGAATTGCCACGCAGGCCAAGGTAGAGGAACATTTGGCCAAAGACGGCGTCAGCAAATATGATTTGGGACGGGACGCTTTTGTCGATAAGGTCTGGGAATGGAAACATCAATATCATGAGCGCATTGTAAAACAGCTGAAAATGCTGGGCTCCTCCTGTGATTGGGAACAAGAACGCTTTACTCTAGACGACGGCTGTAATGATGCTGTAAATGAAGTTTTTGTTCGCCTTTATAATGAGGGTTTAATTTATCGTGGAACTTACATTATTAATTGGTGTCCACATTGTCATACGACAATTTCTGACATTGAGGTGGAGCACAATGAGCATGCTGGTCATCTCTGGCATTTTCGCTATCCGCTGACCGATGGCTCCGGCTATATTACCATAGCTACTACACGCCCGGAAACTATGCTGGGCGATACGGCTGTGGCCGTACACCCGGAAGACGAGCGCTATACCAATCTGGTAGGCAAAACCATTATGCTGCCGCTGGTTAATCGGGAAATTCCAATTATTGCTGACGCTTATGTGGATAAGGAATATGGTACGGGCGCTGTAAAAATTACGCCGGCTCATGACCCGAATGATTTTGAAATGGGATTGCGTCATAATCTGCCGCAAATTACAGTAATTGGCAAAGACGCAAAAATGAATGAGCAGGCCGAAGAATATGCCGGCATGGATCGTTATGAATGTCGCAAAGCTGTGGTTGACGCCATGAATAAGCTGGGGCTTTTAGAAAAAATTGAAGATATCAGCCATGCCGTGGGCGAATGTTATCGTTGCGGCAGTATCATTGAGCCTTTGATTTCACCGCAATGGTTTGTGAAAATGGAGCCTTTGGCCAAACCGGCGATTGAAGCGGTAAAAACCGGCGATATTCGTTTTGTGCCGGCACGTTTTGCCAAAATCTATCTGGGCTGGCTGGAAAATATTCGCGATTGGTGTATTTCACGACAGCTTTGGTGGGGACATCGTATACCGGTTTGGTATTGTGACGACTGCGGTGAAATTATCTGCCAAAAGGAAGAGCCGCATACTTGTCCTAAATGTAATAGCGAGCATCTGCACCGTGATGAGGACGTTTTAGACACTTGGTTTTCCTCTGGTCTCTGGCCGTTTGAAACTCTGGGCTGGCCGGATATGCAGAAAATGGAGCCGCTTAAAAAATTCTATCCAACCTCTGTACTGGTTACAGGTCGGGATATTATCTTCTTCTGGGTGGCACGTATGATATTCACCGGTCTGCACTTTATGGAAGAAAAGCCCTTTAGCGACGTTTTCATTCATGGTCTGATTTTGGACGCTCAGGGGCGTAAAATGAGCAAATCATTGGGTAATGGTATTGACCCGATTGAAATTATCGAAAAATATGGCGCTGACCCTCTGCGTTTTATGTTGGTTACCGGCAACACACCTGGTAATGATTTGCGTTTCCAAATGGAGCGTTTGGAGGCCAGCCGCAATTTTGTTAATAAAATCTGGAACGCCAGCCGCTTTGTATTGATGAACTTGGAAGATTATCAGGACAATGCTGCTGAACTGCGTTATTCTCTGGCTGATAAATGGATTTTATCCGAATTAAAACAGGCTGCGGCTGGTGTATCTGCCAACCTTGGCAAATATGAATTGGGTGAGGCCGCCAGACAAATTTATGACTTTACCTGGGATTGCTTCTGTGATTGGTATATTGAAATGTCGAAACCGCGCCTTTATGGCACTGACCCGGTGGAACGACACACAGCACAAACCGTGCTGGTGCAGGTTCTTGAGAGCATTTTGCAGCTTCTACACCCCTTTATGCCATTCATTACCGAAGAAATTTGGCAGGCATTGCCGCATGATGGTGAAAGTATTATGGTATCGGCCTGGCCGCAGGCAGATACCATGCCGGAATATCCGGAAGAAGCGTCTGTGCTGGCGCTGGATATGGAGGCGGTTAGGGCAATTCGTAATATTCGAGCAGAAATGAATGTACCGCCGGGCAAAAAAATTGAGTTGATTTTTGCCGCCGACACAGCTGCCGACGGTTTGCGTCAAGGCGAAATTTATATTAAAGCGCTTTGCGGCGCGGACAAGTTCAGTGTTTTGCCACCAAACAGTCCTGAATTAGCTGACGTGCAAGCGCAGGCGGCTGTTGCACATGTACGTGGCATAGATATCTATTTACCATTAAAAGGTTTGATTGACCTGACCAAAGAAACAGCCCGTCTGCAAAAAGAAGTTGCCAATATGGATAAGGAAATTAAACGCCTGGAAAGTAAGCTGAACAATCAGGGCTTTTTAAGCAAGGCGCCAGCCGATGTTGTTGAGGGCGAGCGCGTTAAGCTGGCTGATTACAGTGAGAAAAAGGCCAGTCTTTTAGAACGCCTAAACCAGCTGGAAAATATTTAATTGAAAATACAAAGGCATAACTGATAAACTTTTGGTATAAATAAGCTTCTAAGCAATAAAAGAAGCTTATTTATGCCGGTTTATGCAAAAAAAATAGTTTTTTATCTGTTAAAAAGCACTTTTTTGCTACTTAAAGCAGGGAAATGAATACTATTGTCGAATAAAAAAATATCTATGATTATACATATTGGTGTGTGTTTGGGCGGTGATGTTTAAATGATTGATATGGCTAATGTGTTTAAAACATATGACCGAGGAAATTTGGCTCTGAAAGATATTACCTTACATGTTGATAATGGTGAGTTTGTTTATTTAACCGGCCAGAGTGGTGCTGGTAAAAGTACGCTGATTAAACTTTTGTTCAGAGAGGTTTTGCCGGATTCTGGGCAAATTTTTATTGCCGGGCGTAGTATTATTCGTTTAAATAACCGGGAAACTGTTAAGCTGCGTCGTAACACTGGCGTGGTCTTTCAGGATTTTCGTCTAATGGAGAACAAAACTGTATTTGAAAATGTGGCATTTGCACTTAAGGTTCTGGAATATCCTTGGAATGAGGTTAAAGAGAGTGTCCCCAAGGTTTTGGAACGCTTAAAAATTGCGGACAAGGCAACTGCTTTTCCGCGTCAACTTTCTGGCGGCGAACAGCAGCGTGTGGCTTTTGCGCGCGCGGTTATCAATAATCCGCCGATTATTCTGGCCGACGAGCCGACCGGTAATTTAGACCCTGACACCTCTGATGAGTTAATGGGTCTGTTCCAGGAATTTAATAACGAGGGCGCAACTGTGATTATGGCAACACACGATAAGCGCATTGTTAACGATACGCATAAAAGAGTTATCGCCTTGCGCAAGGGTGAAATTATAGGGGACCATATAGGGGGGTGGCTGCTTTGAAGCTTACTGGTTTGCGTTATATTCTGCCGGAGCCTTTTATTTCTTTGCGGCGCAATGTTGGCATGACGGTAGCTGCGGTTATGACCGTTATTTTAACGCTTTACCTGTGCGGTATTTTTGCCTTACTGGTTTCTAATATTAATCGCAATGCTGAAGTTATGGAAGCAGCAGTGGAGATTAAGGTTTTTATTGAAGACGGCATTAATCAGGAACAAATGGACCATCTTTCAGCGCAGGTTCGTTCTCTTGACGGAGTTGCCAGTATTAAATTTGTCAGCCGTGCCGAGGGTTTGGAGCAAATGTCGTCCAAATTTGGCAACAGCGAGGAAATTTTGGCGGCTATTGACACCAATCCTCTGCCAAACTCTTATACGCTTAAAGCGGCATCGCCAGAACTGGTAACCAGCATTGCCGAGCAGGTAGAGAAACTGCCCAATGTTTTGGCGGTACGTTATGGTCAGGGTTCCATTGAAAAAATGTTTATTTTCATGAATTGGATACGAACCTTAGGCATTGGCTTAATGGTTTTGTTGGGTTTTTCTGCTATTATTCTGATTTCAATGAACATTCGGCTTTCCGTAGAAGCGCGCAAAGAAGAAATTCAGGTAATGAAATATGTGGGCGCCAGCAACTCGTTTATTATCTGGCCGTTCATTCTTGAAGGCATGTTGCTGGGGCTTTTAGGCGGCGGCTTGGCCTGCATACTGGTGTTACTTTCTTATAATGCCGTATTGAATTTGATTTTGAACAGCCTGAACTTCCTTACTTTTGTTTCTCTGGGTGAAATTGCATTTTTACTGACCAGCGGCATGCTGTTGATAGGCTTGTTATTGGGCGCGGTTGGTTCGGCTATTGCCGTGCGTAAACACGTCAATGTATAAATGCATATAATTATTACAATAAAGAATATAATACAAAATTTGTTATATAATTATTGGGGAAAATTGTTGATAAACTAGTTGTAAACGAGGGGTTTTGTCTATGCTGAAAAAATGTAAATTTCAAATTGTTTTAGCATTATTTCTGGCTTTAACCATAATTTGGCAGAGTATTTATGCGGAACCGCCGCAGAGAGTGGAGGCGGACGCTTTAAGCGATTATCAAGCGCAGCAGCGGGAAATTCAAAATGAAATTTCTGCTTTGCGTAATGAATTGGCTGGCGCCAAATCAGAATTAAATAAGTTCCAGTCAGAACTGGCAGCTGTTGACGCTCAGGTTCAGGAAAATGAACGCTTACTGGCCGCCCTGCAAAAACAGCTATCCGCAGCAGAAAAAGAGTTGGATAAAGCTAATAAAGAGTTGGAAGAATCCCAGGAAACACTGGCTATTCAGCTGGACGGTTTCAAAACCAGACTGCGTGAAAATTATATTAATGGTGATGTTAGTTTAATGGACGTAATCTTTGATGCAACCAGCATGGAAGATTTTATTTCCCGTTCCTATTACATGGAGCGTATTTTGATTTATGACAGCAATATGATTGACACAATTAATCAGCAAATTGAGATTATTCAGGAAAAAAGAGAATTACAGCAGCAGAAAGTGGCTAATCTGGATACCATGACCGCTGACCAAAAAGCGCTGGTGGCCAAGCTTGAAGCCGCTCAAGAAGAAAAAGAAAAGTTGGTGGAGGCAGCCAAAGATAGCGTTGATGATGTAAACTCAGCGATTGCCACCCGGCAGAAAGAGTCTGCTGCGCTGACTAAATTAATTCAATCTATGCAAACTTCTGGCGGTGGCACCGGTACTGGTGTTATGGCCTGGCCATTGCGTGGTCACAGCAGTGTAAGTTCCAATTATGGTTATCGTACACTGCGCGGCAAAAGCAATTTACATACAGGTATTGATTTACCGGCTCCCTCTGGCACCCCGATTTATGCCGCAGACAGCGGTAAGGTCATTCTGGCCAGATATTATGGTAGTTATGGCAACTGTGTAATTATTGACCACGGCAATAACATCGCCACTTTATATGCACATCAGTCACGCCTTGGCACCAGCGTTGGCACCAGCGTGAGCAAGGGAGATGTAATCGGCTACGTTGGTACAACCGGTAATTCAACCGGCAACCACCTGCATTTTGAAGTGCGTAAAAACGGCAGCCATGTTTCACCCTGGAATTATGTATCTAAACCGTAATATTTTCACAACTTTTGCTATATATTAAAAAGACTGTATTTTAACAAAATACAAATTACGATATAAGAGGTAATTTTTGCTAAATGAAGCTAAATTTTATTAACATCTTTCTTGGTATTTTATCGGCATTAACGTTGGTAGTAGTTTTGGCGCTGTTTGGTTTTTTGCCAAGCCCAGCCTCCAAACCGTTAAATTTACCCAGTGCATCAACCGCTGGTTCTGTTGATGCCGCAGCCGGTGCTGGTCTGGCTTTGGCTGCTGTGCAAAATCAACGGGAAATTCAGCATGATAATTATGCCATATATTATACACCAGAGGAATATGATAAATTATATCGTTCCGTTACGGGTTCATATAGCGGTATTGGTATTTATATTTACCCTGATAATAAAACCGGGCGCGCCCTTGTTTATGGCGTAATGCGCAACGGCCCGGCTTATAAGGCAGGCATTCTGCCCGGAGATGTTTTTCTGCAACTGAATGACACGGATTTAACCACCATGGATTATTCCGAAGTGGCTGATTTACTGGTGGCAAATCCTGAGGGAACTCGGCTTAGACTGCTTTTAGAGCGTCGAACTGCTGACGGCCAGACAAAAAATGTAACCATTAATGTTGAAACAGCCAAAGTTGATATTCCCACATTGGATTATGACATGCTCACGGAAACGATTGGTTTAATTAAAATTGAAAGCTTCAACATGACAACGGGTGACCAATTCGCCGAAGCATTTACAGAATTGCAGGAAAAGGGTATGCAGGGGTTAATTTTGGATTTACGCAACAATGGCGGCGGTGAAATTACTGCGGCTTTGAAAGTTTGCGATTATTTTGTTCCCAAAGCAGAACCATTGATGTACATGACCGATTCCAGCGGTATATATTGCTATTCTGCTGAAAAGGATAATGTGGATTTACCGCTGGTGATTTTGCAAAATACTCATTCCGCCAGCGCTTCCGAGATACTGATTGGTGCAGTGCATGATAATGAAACCGGTATTACCATTGGTGAAACTTCTTATGGCAAAGGTATTGTGCAGGACTTAAAACGCCTGAACAGCGGCGCTGGTCTGCGTTTTACATCGGCTAAATACAGCACTTCTCATCAAAACGATATTCATGAACAGGGGATTGAGCCAGATATTTATTTCCCCTTACCTGAAGACGCCAATCCTTTATTAACTTACACGATGAACGCCGAACAAGACCCACAGCTGGCTAAAGCGCTTGAAGTAATGCGTGAACAGCTGGGTGAGGATTTAACAAGTGATGAGGAACTGAACAACAGCGAAAATGACAGCAACAACAGTAATACGGAAAATGGTATGGAAAATGAAAAGATAAACCAGTAGTGTGTTGTGGTTTATGAAACGGAGGCAGCTTGTGATGAAAAAATTTTTTCTATCTCTGCTCACATTGTGCCTGCTAACTGCTTTGGCAGCCTGCGCCGCACCAGAAAATAATGAAGCGCTTTTAGAACTTAATGAAACAAGCGATTTTGGCGGTATAAAAATTGGCATGACTGCAACAGCCATGCAGGAGCAGCTGGGCGAAGCTGATGCCGTTAACCCAACCAATTCTGGTACAGAATATACCTATCATGAACTGGATTTATCTCTTGTTGTGGACGATGAACAATTAATTCGTCGTTTAGCCAGTAAAAATGCTGACTTAAATATTCATTCTATCAAAGTTGGTGATGAATTAACGGCGGCCAGTCAAATTTTAATTGATAATGGCTATACACGCGATGCGGCTTCTGGCTGGCGTTATAATAATAATGAAATTCAAATAATATTGTTGACTATTGATGACCAAACCGTAGTTGGTTTTTCTGCGGAGTGGCTGACAAATTAACATTAAAACGCCGTCATTTTCCAAGAGAATGACGGCGCGCTTGTGTAATAGGGTAGTTTTATCAATAAATTTGGAATTCCTGTGGTATTCTTTCCACAAATAGTTTTTGTAAATATTCCAAAGAAAAATTGCTATAACTGCGGTGTACACCATGCGCCTTGGCCTGCTCCGGCGTATACGCGCTCAATGGATAAACTGTGATATTTTTATAAGAACCGGTATAATCGGTAACCAGAGGTATAACGCCAATTTCTGTAAAGCTTATGCTTTTATCCAATAAATCATAACTCATTTGAATTTTGGCCATACCACCCAGCATGGTATCAGGCCGGTTTTGAGCGGAAATAAAATTACCCAGAGAATAAAACACCGGAACCTGCCTGCTATTTTGTTCACTGACATTAACCGTAAGCATTTCCACACCTTGCAAAACATGAGGGTGAGAACCAATAATTATATCTGCACCATTATCCGCCAGCAGTTGAGCTATGCGCTTTTGCTCCGCATTAGCATTTGCCTGGTATTCCTGGCCCCAGTGGATACTAACAATAACAATATCCGCTGCCGCTTTGGCTTCTTCTAATTCCTGCTGCATCAAATCATCATTAATATACTTAACAATACCACTACTAGAAGCCGGCAACTTAAGACCATTTGTACCATAGGTATAAGCCAACAAAGCTACTTTCAAGTTTTTAACTTCCAGAATTTGCAGCTGGTCATCAGATGCATCTGCTGCAATCCCGGCCATAATTACCGACTTTTGCAAGCTTCGTGAACGCCAAAATTCTATGGTATTAAAAAATCCCTGTTGCCGAGCATCTAAAACATGATTGTTGGCATGACTAATCATATTAAATCCCAGTTCTATAAGCTGGTCGCCCAACTCCTGCGGTGAATTAAACATTGGATAAGAGGACAGGCCCAGCTGTGTGCCGCCGAGAGGTGTTTCCTGATTAATCAGCGCCAGGTCTGCCTGTTCCAGATAGGGAACAATATATTGATAGGCTGGCCGAAAATCAAATCCGCTATTGTTACTGCGCTCATTCGCTTGCCGATAAATTGGCCCATGAATTAGGTTATCCCCAACAGCTATCAGTGTTAAATTTACGTGACTATCTTTG
>CANSKT010000057.1 GCA_947647555.1 uncultured Peptococcaceae bacterium
ATCAACCAAGCGCCCCAGACTGAAACAGCCAGAAAATACAGAAAAATATGAGTCAGCATAATAATACCCTCACAACTTAAACAACTCTCGCAATTCATCAATATCCTGCGCTGAAAGGCGGCGGCTGGCTACCAGAGAGGCCGCCAGACTGCGCACAGAGCCATGATACAGCATATCCAGCAAATCGTTGACGGCGCTTTGCCGGTATTGTTCCTCATCAATTTGCGCTTGATAAAGATAGCCGTTGCCGCTGGCGGCCTTTTGCCGCTGCACCGCCCCTTTTTCCTCCAGCCGCGCCAGCATGGTCGCCAGCGTGGTGCGCTGCCACTGCTTTTCCGGCAGAGCCTGATTAATCTCTCTGGCTGAAAGCCCTTGCGCGGTACCGTTATCGGTATTTTGCCAGAGCACTTGCATAATAGCCAGTTCTGCATTAGTCAGGCTAATACAATCTTTCATCTTTTTCCTCCCATTAATTTTCAATTAAAGCCAACACAGCAGCCAAAGCGTCATCTGCCAAAATATCAGGTTTGGTTCCGGCTTCCATATTACAGCTGCCATCGTCATTTAAGCAATATTCTACATCAAATTGCACAAGCAAATGGGTGTTAGGCAGTTCATAAAAAATAGCGCCGCCGCTGTTAGAACCGCCCGTAGGCTGACCGACCAATGTTGCAAAATCAGTTTGCTTACAGAAAACAGCAAAGGATTCCGCCGAAGAATAAACCTGTGGGCCAATCAGCAGCCAAATATGGCCTTCAAAAGGTTCGGCATTATCTTCTGGTTCAATATTCACAACCATTTCTCTGGCCAGCGTTAAGCCTGCCAAATCTTCCAACTGCAAATTAGTCATATCCGCAAAATTTCGCACCTGCTCAAGCGTTAATTTTGAATCAGCATAACTCGAACCATAAAATTTTTGCGTTAAATCCGTATCATGCATCATTCTTATCAAATGGCTTTGCAACGGTTGTTTAATAATTGGACTAACAAAAGCCTGTTCCCAATAAGCAGTGTTACCTCCGCCGTTTTCTCTAATATCAATAATCAAATTATCACAATCAGAAACGGTTTGTAAAAAGGATTGAATTTGTGGAATATCTGATGAGATAAAGTCATCAGCAAATGATTTTACGCCAATATAAGCGATTTTATCATTTTGACCTATTCTTTGCATAGAAACATTGGGAAGCAACTCATCAGAAGTTTCATCAACAGACGATTGGTTTGTCAAACCAGCCTGCTTTAGCCAAAGCTCCATTAAAAAATCATAATAATTATAAAACTCAGCAACTTCAGACTTATTAAGCACCTCCAACCACGGTTTAAGTTCCGGCATTTCCTCGGCATAAAGCGTATACAATGCCAAATCATTCCGGAAATAATTACTATTGACAATACTAACATGGCCAACCATACCACAAGTTTCATAAAGGCTATTTGCTACAATCTCCAAAAACTCCAACATCAGTAAATCACCCGTTTGTTCCGAATTTTGTAGCTGTTGGCGATATTGGGCAATCACAGATTTATAATAATCTGGATTATCCGGTTGACTGCGCTCAAGAACGCCCCAAAAAGGATAGCTTTCGTACATATTTTGCCACATCGCGTCATAATCGGCCAACAACTCATCGCGAGTAAGCTGTTGAGCGGCAAAGTTCTGATTGTTCGGCTTATCCTGCTGCTGACAGGCTGATAAAATCAGCAAACACAGAACAATCAATAAAACATAACGCCCTTTTTTGTTTTTCATGAAAAACCTCCTTATGTTGGTCTACAATTATAGACACTTATATTCTACACTTGTAGACGCAGTTTGTCAAGCCCTTTCTCAAAAAAAACAGTGCATCACCGTTCACTTTAAAACGGCAATGCACTGTTCGAATATGTGTAAAGAACCACAATTTTTATTCACCCTTAAACTGCGGTTGACGTTTTTCCTTAAAAGCAGCCAAACCCTCTTTGCAGTCAGAGCTAACCACCAGCTTACCCTGTATAGCGGCTTCCGCAGCCAGCATTTCAGCCATGGTCATATTATCGCTTTGATTTACCAGCTTTTTGCAATTTTGCAGGGAAAGCGGTGCGCGCTGCGCCAAAGCCACGGCATATTTTTCGGTAGCTTCCGCCAATTCTGCCGCCGGATAAACAGCATTAACAAAGCCCAGTTCCTTGCCTTCCTCCGCCGTAATCGGGGCCGCCTCAAACATGGCCTGTTTGGCGCGCCAGTTACCAATCGCGCGCGGCAACAAATAATGACCGCCGCAATCCGGCACCAGACCAATATTGCTGAAGCTTTGAATAAACTTTACGCCCTCCGCTGCAAAAACCAAATCGCAGGCCAAAGCCAGATTGAAACCAGCGCCGGCCGCCACGCCATTAACCATCGCAATAACCGGCTTGCGACAGTTAAACAGGGCTTCACTGGTTTTGCCAGCCGCTGTAACAAAAGCCACCGCCTCGTCTTCATTGGTCAAGGCATTTAAGGAGTCTAAATTACCACCGGCACAAAAAGCCCGGCCCTGGCCAGAGAACACCAAAACCCTAACCTCCGGGTCTGCCTCCAGCGCCGCCACAGCTTCAACCACAGCTGCCGCCAACTCCGCCGTCAGGCTGTTCAACGAATTTGGCTGATTTAAATATAACCAGCCCACGCCCTGTTTTTTTTCGGTCAAAACTAACATTTTTTAAACCCTCCTTAATACTATAATTAAAATATTAGATATTTAATAAAGCTTACCCTGATTTTTTTGATATTTATTAAAAACCTGCTGACATTCAGCCCGGTTCAACTCCTGCATAGTTACAGGCGACGCGCCGCAGCCAGCAAAAAAATCATAAATATTCTCATCACGAAAACCAATAGCCGCCGCGTCCGCTCTGGTACAGCCATAAACCACCCGTTCAATGTTCGCCCAGATAATAGCGGCCAGACACATCGGACAAGGTTCACAGGAGGTATAAAGTGTGCAACCCTGCAAATCGTGATTGTCAATTTTAGCGCAGGCCGCCCGAATTGCCATAATCTCCGCATGCGCTGTGGGGTCTTTGCCCAGCAAAACCTGATTATGCGCCGCAGCCAGAACCTGACCGTCAGCCGAAGCCACAACTGCACCAAAAGGGCCGCCCTCGCCAGCATCACTACCCTGCTCTGCCTGCTGCAAAGCCAAAGCCAGCATTTCCTTATCCCACGGCAATGCTTTATGCATATTTTTCTCCTCCTCTGCCCACAAACGAGGACAGGCCTCGGCCAAAGTTATTTGTCCACTGGCCAAACGTCTTTTTTTGTTAGTTTTCAGCTGCTTAATCAATACTTCTGCACGCCGGGCCAAACGCGTTTCCGGCAATTCAGCCGCCCAAAGCAGACGCACCGGCAGACGCGGTCTGGTATATTTAGCGCCGCGCCCGGCATTATGCACAGCCAAACGCCGTCGCAGATTTACAGTATAGCCAACATACATAGTATTATCAGCACATTGCAATATATATACAAAGGCCATGTTTTAACGCAACGCTTTAGCCCCAATATCCCGACGGCAGAAACAATCCGGCCAGCTGATTAAATCAACTGCCGCATAAGCCTTATCAATAGCCTCCTTAATTGAGGGAGCACAAGCCGTTACGCCCAAAACACGGCCGCCGTCGCTCACAACCTGTTGAGCGCTGAATTTGGTACCGGCATGAAAAACAACCGTATCTGCTAACTCGGCAGCCTGCTCCAAGCCGCTGATAGGCTGCCCCTTAGCGTAAGAACCGGGGTAACCGCCGCTGGCCATAACCACACAAACCGCCGCATCTTCAGTCCATACCAATTCATGCTCATGCAGACGCTCATCAATAACCGCCAACATAATTTCTACCAAATCAGATTGCAGACGCATTAACACCGCCTGCGTTTCCGGATCACCAAAACGCGCATTAAATTCCAAAACCTTAACGCCCTGCTTCGTCAACATCAAACCGGCATAAAGCACGCCCTTATACAAACGCCCCTCCTGCCGCAGACCGTCAACCGCCGGTTGCAGAACCTGCTGGACAACCTGTTCAGCCAGCTGCGGTGTATAAATCGGCGTAGGAGAATAAGCCCCCATGCCGCCGGTATTGGGACCTTTATCGTCATCAAAAACCCGTTTATGGTCTTGAGCGGAAACCATCGGCAACACCGTTTTGCCATCGCTAAACGCCAGCACGCTGACTTCCTCGCCTTCCAAATATTCCTCAATCACCACTCTGGCTCCAGCCTCCCCAAAGGCATTACCGGAGAGCATGGACTCCACGGCCTCCTTGGCTTCGGTCGTAGTCATTGCTACAACCACGCCTTTGCCGGCCGCCAGGCCGTCGGCCTTAACTACAATCGGCGCCGGATTAGCGTCCAAGTAAGCCAAAGCCGCCGCTTTATCCCTAAAAGCCGCATATTTGGCAGTCGGTATGTTATATTTCTCCATAATTTCTTTGGCCAGCGCCTTGCTGCCCTCTATCATAGCCGCTTTCTGGCTGGGACCAAAAATCTTTAAGCCAGCGGCTGTAAATTTATCCACAATGCCAGCGGCCAAAGGAGCCTCCGGCCCAACCACCGTCAGCCCTATACCCTCAGCCTGCGCAAACTCCAACAGAGTATCAACATCATCAGCTGGAATATTAACGCACTCCGCCAAATCAGCAATGCCGGCATTGCCCGGCGCACAATATATTTCATCAGCCAGCGGACTATGGGCCAGTTTCCAAACAATGGCATGCTCGCGGCCACCGCTGCCAACAACTAAAATCTTCATTTTTTCACCTCTTAATAATGGAAATGACGGACCCCGGTGAACACCATGGCAATATTGGCTTCATTAGCCGCCGCAACAGAACTTGCGTCATAAATCGAGCCGCCCGGCTGCACAATCGCGGTAATACCATGCTTGGCGCAGGCGTCTACCGTATCACGGAAAGTAAAGAAAGCGTCGGAGGCCATAACCGCACCAAAAGAACGGTGCTGCGCGGAATTAAAGGCCATATCCACCGAACTAATACGGCTCATCTGCCCGGCGCCAACCCCGATAACCTGAAAATCTTTGGCTAAAACAACCGCATTAGATTTAACATGTTTGGCAACTGTCATAGCAAAACGCATCTGTTCAATCTCATCAGCCGTAGGCTCACGATGCGTAACCACACGCATAATTTCATTTTTCATTGGTTCGGAATCCGTTTCCTGCAACAAAACGCCACCTTTAATCGGATAAAAAGCTATTGTCGGCTGCGGACTTGTCAAACCATCAACTACCAAAAGGCGCAGTTTGGGCTTTTCCTGCAAAATCGCCAGCGCCTCCGGCGTAAAGCCCGGCGCTACAATCGCCTCTAAAAATACTTTATTCATTTCCAGAGCACAATCTACGTCAACCTCGCGATTGACTGCCACAATACCGCCATATGAGGCCATGGTATCGCCCTCATAAGCCTTGACATAAGCCTCGCAGATATTAGCGCCAACACCAAGGCCACAGGGATTGGTGTGCTGAATAATAGTGGCCGCCGGCTCCTCAAATTCCCGTACCAACTCCAGCGCCGCGTCCAAATCCAGCGTATTATTATAGGAAAGCTGCAAACCTGAAAGCTGCACAGCATGGCCAATGCCCGGCTCCGTATTGCCAAAACAGCTATACAGGGCTGCACGCTGCTGGGCATTTTCACCATAGCGCAGTTCTTGCTTTTTCTCACCCAACAACAGGAAACGCTCCGGAAAGGGCTCATCAACACCAGCCTTATCTTGCAGATAAGTTGAAATAAATGTGTCGTATTCCGCCGTATGCCGAAAAGCTTCAGCAGAAAGCTGCAAACGATATTCTTTATCCATATCGCCGTTACGCAAACGCTGCGCAATTTCCGAATAACGCGCCGGGTCAGTTACAACAACTACATATTCATAATTTTTAGCTGCCGCCCTAATCATCGAGGGACCGCCAATATCAATATTTTCAATCGCCTCGGCCAGCTGCACGCCTGGTTTTTCAATCGTCTGGCGGAAAGGATAGAGATTAACCACCACCAAATCAACCGGTGTTATATCATGCTCTGCCAGTTGTGCCAGGTGCTCCGGCGTGCGCATTGCCAAAATACCGCCATGAATACGGGGGTTCAGCGTTTTAACACGTCCGTCTAAAATCTCCGGAAAACCAGTCACATCACTGACATATGTAACCGGCAGACCAGCGTCTTTAATCGTTTGATACGTCCCACCGGTTGAAACCAGTTCAAAATCCATTTGTACCAATTCTTTGGCAAAATCCACAATCCCCGTCTTATCAGAAACGCTAATGATAGCTCGTCTGGAAGCCATAATAATCTCCTCCTGTTTTATCGTATCAGGGTTCCTAAAAAGCCCTGTTTACCCACCGGTATCGGCTTAATCCTCTGGAAAATTAATCGTCAATCTGCACACGCCGCCCCACAATATGCAATTTGCCCTCCGCCAACAAACGCAACGCCAGCGGATAAATAATATGCTCCTGTTCCAAAATACGCGCAGCCAGGCTATCCGCATCATCATTATCCAAAACCGGTACCGGAGCCTGCAAAATTATCGGGCCGCTGTCCATACCCTCATCAACAAAATGTACGGTGCAACCAGCCACCTTAACGCCATATTCAAACGCTTGCCGTTGAGCATGCAATCCCGGAAAGCTTGGCAGCAAAGCCGGGTGAATATTCAAAACACGCTGGGGAAAAGCATTTAACAGCGTTGGCGTAACCAAACGCATATAACCAGCCAACGCCACAACCTCAACCTTTGCCGCCTGCAAAATCTGCACCAGATGCGCATCATAATCTGAGCGACTGGCAAAATCCTGCGGCAATAAAATTTTAGTTGGCACATTAGCCTTTTGCGCGCGCTGCAAAGCATAAGCGTCCGGTTTATCGCTAATAACCAGACACAATTCTGCCGGCAGAAGTCCGGCGGCAATTTCATCAATTATTGCCTGCAAATTGGAACCACTGCCAGAAGCCAGAACAGCAATTTTTAATTTCTCTGCTTGCGCCATAATTTCCTCCTATTTGATTACCACACCTGGCATATCGTTTGCGCGCTCAATCATCTGGCCGATTACCAGCGCGTCAGGGCATTGCTGCTGCACAGCCGCCACCGCGTCGGCCGCCACAATCACCACATAACCAATACCCATATTAAATACACGATACATCTCTGCCGGCTCAATGGCTCCCAAACGCTGAATTAAATCAAAAACAGCAGGCCTCTGCCAGGTAGACGCATCAATTTCTGCGGTCAGATTTTTAGCGTAAACGCGAGGCAGATTTTCCAGCAAACCGCCGCCAGTAATATGGCACATGCCTTTCACCTCAACCTTGTCCAGCAGAGGCAATATATCCGCAACATAGATACGCGTAGGCGTTAGCATGGCCTCGCCCACAGTCTGCCCCAATTCCTCCACATAGCTTTGCGCATTCAGACTGCCCACCAGCAAAACCCAACGCGCCAGAGAAAAACCGTTGCTGTGCAGACCTGTACTGGGCAACCCCAGCAAAACATCGCCAGCCACCACCTTATCTCCAGTCAAAACCCGGCTTTTATCGGCAATACCCACCGCAAAACCGGCAATATCATATTCATCATCAGGATAAAAGCCAGGCATTTCAGCGGTTTCACCACCAATCAAAGCACAACCGGCCTGCTTGCAGCCCTCCGCTACGCCTTTCACAATATCCGCCACCCGGTCCGGCACCAGCTTGCCTAAAGCAATATAATCGAGGAAGAAAAGCGGCTCCGCGCCCTGGGCCAAAATATCGTTAACGCACATGGCCACAGCGTCAATACCAACCGTATCATGCTTATCCAAAAGCTGCGCCACACGCAGCTTGGTGCCAACACCATCAGTGCCAGAAAGCAGCACCGGCTGGCGATATTTCTGCGTGTTCAACTCAAAAAGACCGGCAAAGCTGCCTAAATCCGTCAAAACCTCTGGCCGATAAGTGCTTTGCACAAAACCTTTCATTTTTTCCACAGCCAGATTGCCAGCATCAATATCCACACCGGCATCTTTATATGAAATTGCCATATTCAAACCGCCTTTCATCTATTATATTATTTTTTTTCATGCCTATTATTCGGAAATATTAAAATTGTATTTTTCCTGATCCTTATACTGCTTTTCAGGCACGTCAACTGGGTATTTACCAGAGAAACAGCCCTCGCAGAATTTTAATTTACATTCCGGGATAAGCTTGGGCAAATGCTCCAGCTTCAAATAACCCAGACTATCCACGCCGATAAGTTCTGTCAATTTTTCCAACGGAACCTTGTTGGCAATCAAATTTTCCGGTCTGTCCACGTCGGTGCCAAAATAACAGGGAAATTTAAAAGGCGGCGCCGCAATCCGCAAATGCACTTCCTTAGCGCCAGCATTACGCAAAATTTCTACAATACGTTTACTGGTAGTGCCACGCACAATCGAATCATCAAGCATAACCACCCGTTTGCCGCTGACGGTTTCTCGCAGAGCATTAAGCTTAATCTTTACAGAATTTTCACGCTGACTTTGTGTGGGCTGAATAAAAGTGCGCGCAATATAACGATTTTTAATAAAGCCGACCCCATAAGGAATACCAGACTCCTGCGCATAGCCCAAAGCAGCGTCCACGCCGCTGTCCGGCACGCCAATTACAACATCGGCCTCCACCGGGTAATCTTTAGCCAGCAGCTGACCGGCACGTAAACGGGATTTATGCACACTAACGCCTTCGATAGTAGAATCAGGCCGGGCAAAATAGCAATATTCAAAAATACAAATGCCGCCTTCATTTTTACCGCAGTGTATGTTAATACTGCGCGGACCATTTTTATCAATAACTACAATTTCACCAGGCGCAATATCACGTACAAATTCAGCACCAATACACTCCAACGCGCAGGATTCTGAAGCGACCAGCCAGGCATTGCCCAACCGCCCAAGGCAAAGCGGCCGAAAACCATAGGGATCGCGCACCGCCAAAAGCTTGTCCGCACAACTTAAAACCAGCGAATAAGCGCCTTTCAGGTGAAACATCGCAATTTGTACCGCTTCTTCCAGACTATCCGTTTGCAGCCACTGTTCAATAATAACTGAACTGATAACCTCGGTATCGGTGGTTGTCTGGAAAGTTATACCCTTATGCTCAAGATTGGATTTTAATTCTGAAGCATTTATCAAATTGCCGTTATGCGCCAAAACCATCAAACCCTTAAAATGACGCGAAAGCAACGGCTGCGCATTAAAACGATAAGGCTGACCAGTTGTGGAATAACGCGTATGGCCTATTGCAATCTGGCCACTGCCCAGTCCGTCCAGATGTTCTCTGGTGAAAACGTCTGGCACCAGACCCAAATCCTTATGCAGGGATACCGCCCCATTATTATTTACCGCAATACCGCAACTTTCCTGACCGCGGTGCTGCAAAGCATAAAGCGCCATATAAGTTTTCTGCACCACATTTGTTTCATTTGTAGCGTCATAAATCCCAAAAACGCCACACTCTTCATGCAACTTGTCCCACGGAGTTTTTTGCTGAAATTGCTCCATTTGCATTTTTTCTTACCCCATTTCCCTAATATGCGAAATCAATAAAGCAAAACTTATATAATGTTTTTTATAATTTAAAACCACCAATCGTTTTAAAAAATATTGGCACGTTTGTAGATGTAATCAAAATGTTTCATATAATATTCATAATCAAAGAGAGAGTCCAATTCCTCAATAGAAATAATGCTCATAACCTCACTGTCCTGCAACAGATAATAAGCAAAATCCATATGCTCCTGCGCGGCCGCAATAGCATTCCGCTGTACCATTTCATAAGCCTGCACACGCGGCACGCCATGCTCCTGCAAAGCCATTAAAACCCTTTGTGAGAAAATAAGCCCTTTAGTCAAATCAAGATTGTGCTCCATCTGCTCATGATTAATGCTGATACCTCGCAGCGTTTCCAACATCATTTGCAGCATGTAATCAACCAGCAGACAGCTATCAGCAATAATTATGCGCTCCGCAGAAGCATGCGTGTAATCACGCTCGTCCCAAAGAGGCACGTCCTCCAACGCCGCCATGGCGTTGCCACGCAAAATTCTGGCCAGACCACTGACGCTTTCCGCCTTAACTGGATTAATTTTATGCGGCATAGCAAAGGAACCAACCATGCCATGCTCAAACGGCTCGGCCAGTTCTGCAATTTCTGTACGCTCCAGCGTACGAATTTCAATCGCAAATTTATCCAGCGTGGAACCCAAAAGCGCCAACACCAGCAGAAGTTCCGCATGCCGGTCACGCTGTAAAATCTGCGAAGCCGAAACAGCCTGACGCAAATCCAAGCGCCGACAAATATGCTCCTCTACAAAAGGATCAATATGAGCATAGGAACCAACTGCACCGGACATTTTGCCCACGGCCACACAGTTACGCGCCTGATGCAGCCGCGCCAGAGAACGGTCAATTTCTCCCGTCCAAACTACCATTTTAAGCCCGAAAGACATTGGTTCAGCATGCTCACCGTGTGTTCTGCCCACCATTAAGGTATATTTATGCTCTTTAGCCAACTCGGCCAAAACATCACGCAGCTGATAAAGTTTGCCGATAATCAGATCTACCGCCTGACGCATTTGCACCGCCATGGAAGTATCAACCAAATCAGAAGCAGTTATGCCCCAATGCAGTTTTTTGGCATTTTCCTCGCCGATACGTTCAGAAACTGCGGCGAAAAAGGCCGCCACATCATGCCGGGTAACGCTCTCAATCTCCTTTATACGCTGCAAATCAAAACCAGCCTTAGCCACAATATCATCATAAGTTTCTTTATCCAGCTGCCCCATATCTTTCATGGCTTCGCAAACATAAAGCTCCACTTGCAGCATCTGCTGAAAACGATTTTCATCTGACCATATTTTCTCCATTTCCGGCAGTCTATAACGCGCAATCATGGCTCTCACCTCTTATTCTAACATAAAATCTGCTATTTTTGCGCAAGATAACCGTCAACGCCCAGCTTCTGCAATTTATCATCTTTGGCTTCCACACCGGCAACCATATTCTGCTTAAATGACTGCAAACGCCCAGACAAATCACTATCCGCCAAGGCCAAAATCTGCGCCGCCAAAATACCGGCATTACGCGCGCCGTCTATCGCCACTGTGGCCACTGGTATACCGGCCGGCATCTGCACAGTTGCCAGCAGCGCATCAAAACCAACCAAAGCACCAGACTTTATCGGCACACCAATCACCGGCAGAGTTGTTTCCGCAGCAATCACACCGGCCAGATGCGCCGCACCGCCGGCTCCGGCAATAATCACCCCAAAATCAGCCGCTGCCGCGCCTGCCGCCAGTTGTGCCGTCCGCTGTGGTGTGCGGTGCGCAGAACTGACATGCACCTCATAGCCCACCTGCAATTCATCTAAAACCTGGCAAGCATTCCGCATAGTAGCCAAATCAGAATCGCTGCCCATGATAATCAAAACTTTTTTCATCAGTTAAACCGCTCCTTAATCTTAACCAATCCCTGAAAATAAAATCTGTTTAACAATTTCCCAATTATTATATATATAATTACACTTCCAGCAAATCACATACAACCTGCGGCATGTTTTGAGCCGTGGTTACCTGTTTATGCCGAATTGGCCGACTGTCCAAATCACGCAAAGCCTGATGTACCGGCTGACCAATAACAGCAGACAAACGATTTAGAATTTCAGTTTCCGCATCTTCCGCCGCCACAGTTTCACCCAAAGCTAACAAAACAGCCCGGCCAAACTTAAAGGGACTGGCTGTGGAAGCAACCACCACTGGCCGATTATCCCCACTCTGCGCCAGATAATCCTCATAAACAGCCACCGCCACCGCGGTATGTGGGTCCAAAGCATAATGCTGTTCAGTAAAATATTTATTTATTGTCGTCGCCACGCGTTCTTCAGTAGCATAACCGCCGCTTATCAGCGTCTGCCATTTGGCAAAAGCCGCCTTATCGGCTGTAAAACAGCCCTTTTCGGCCAAATCAGCATAGGCTGCACTTACTTTGGCCGTATCGCCATCGGTCATCGCATAATAGAAACGCTCAAAATTACTGCTTATCAAAATATCCATGCTGGGGCTGGTGGTTTTCACAAAATCACGACGGCGGTCATAAACGCCGGTGGTTAACACATCAGCCAACACTTTATTGCTATTGCTGGCACAAACCAGATGGCCAATCGGCAGACCCATTTCCCGGGCATAATAAGCCGCCAGAATGTTGCCAAAATTGCCTGTCGGCACAACTACATTAAAGCTATCGCCCGGTTGCAGACTGCCCTGACGCAGCATTTCTGCATAACTCCAAAAATAGTAAACAATCTGTGGACACAACCGCCCCCAGTTGATTGAATTGGCCGAGGAAAACTCCTTATCAGCCGCCTGTAAACGCTGTTGCATAGCAGAATCGGCAAAAATCTGCTTAACGCCAGTCTGGCAGGTATCAAAATTTCCCTCCACGGCCACCACATAAGTATTATCGCCGTCAGTGGTAGACATTTGCAGGTATTGCGCCTGACTGACGCCGCCCTGAGGATAAAAGCAAATAACTTTAATCCCGGGAACATTTTTAAAACCCTCCAGCGCGGCCTTACCCGTATCACCGGAAGTTGCCACCAACACGGCAATCTCCCGGCTATCGCCTTGCAGACGCACCGCTTCAGTTAAAAGACGAGGCAAAATTTGCAGCGCCATATCCTTAAATGCCGCCGTCGGCCCCTGCCAAAGTTCCAGAATATGCATGCCGTCTTTCAGTTTAACCAACGGTGCAATTTCCGGACAGGCAAAATTTTTGCCGTAAGAAGCCGCCACAATTTCCTGCAAGCGTTCTGGCTGATAATCAGTTAAAAACAGCCCCAAAATTTTAGCCGCCAGAGTTTGATAACTCATGGCCTGCAATTCCGGCCAACTATAAGCAAATTCAGGCAATTTCTCCGGCACATAAAGACCACCGTCCGCCGCCAACCCCTGCCGAATGGCCGCTGCACTGCTCTGACTAGCCGCCGCACCACGCGTACTGATATACTGCATTGATTTCACCTCAAAATCATTTTCATTCAAATTATCTTTACTATTTATATTATTAACCGCTTTTCTGGCTATCAAACGATAAATTGGCTGTCCCAGCCGCCGAAAACGCATTTCATATTCAGTCGGCCTATCCTCCGCCGCGCCTTGCAACGGATAATCATAATCAATATCGTCAAGCCGCCAGGAATTAGCCAGCAAACTATCGGCGGAAAAAGTAAACAGATTACGGTTATCCGTTTTCAAACAAATTTCACCGTCCGGCGCCAACAAATCCGCATACAGCTGCAAAAAACTGCGATATGTTAA
>CANSKT010000058.1 GCA_947647555.1 uncultured Peptococcaceae bacterium
ACCACCGAGGCGATTGACCCCGTGCGTTATATCAGCAATCGCAGCAGCGGCAAAATGGGCTATGCTGTGGCACAGCAGGCGGCGGCGCGCGGCGCGGAGGTTTTGCTGGTCAGTGGCCCGGTAAGCTTGCAGCCGCCGGACGGGGTGCGCTGTGTGCAGGTAGAAAGCGCTCGGCAGATGCGCGATGCGGTTTTGAGCGCATACTCTGACAGCGATGTGGTAATCATGGCCGCGGCGGTGGCGGATTATCGAGTGGCTGCGCCGGCCGAGCAAAAAATCAAGAAAACTGCTGATAATCAGGAGTTGGTTTTGCAGCTTTTGCGCAATCCGGATATTTTGCAGGAGTTGGGCAGCCAGAAACAGCAGCAGGTTTTGGTGGGCTTTGCGGCAGAAACCAATAATCTGGAAGAATATGCGCGCGCCAAGCTGCAAAGCAAACGCGCTGATTTGCTGGTGGCGAATGACGTAAGCCGCAGCGACGCCGGTTTTGATGTGGACACCAATCAGATAATAATTTTTGGTGCAGACGGCAGCCGCCGGGAATATCCTTTATGTAGCAAGCTGCAAGCCGCCGAATATATTTTAGATGCGGTTGCGGAGCAGCTGGCCGCTAAGAATTAAAACCAGACTGTAAACGCATTTATTTACGTAATATATAATGTAGTTAAATTTTTTAGAAAAACGGAGGTACGCTAAATGAATAGAATTTTTACTTCTGAATCGGTGACCGAGGGGCATCCGGATAAGATTGCCGATACCATATCAGATGCGATTTTGGATTCGGCGCTGGAGCAGGACCCTAACTCCCGTGTGGCCTGTGAAACATTTACTAATACCGGTATGGTTCTGGTGGGTGGCGAGATTACCACCAAGGGTTATATGGATATTCCGAAGATTGCCCGTGATACCATACGTGAAATTGGTTATACCGGTTCCAGCATGGGCTTTGATGCGGATACCTGCGCTATTTTAACCAATATTGACGAGCAAAGTTCCGATATTGCTATGGGCGTTGATGTGGGCGGTGCTGGCGACCAGGGTTTGATGTTTGGTTATGCCTGTCAGGAAACGCCGGAGTTGATGCCGATGCCGATTATGCTGGCGCATAAGCTGGTTAGAGAATTGACTCGTCTGCGCAAAGACGGTGATTTGCCCTGGTTGCGTCCGGACGGCAAATCTCAGGTTACGGTGGAATATGATGCAGAGGGCAAACCAAGTCATATTGCCGCCGTGGTTATTTCCGCCCAGCATGACCCGGTGATTGAGATTGGCGAGTTGCGTCAGGAACTGCGTGAAAAGCTGATTAAAAATATTTTGCCGGCGGATATGCTGTCTGATGATACAGTTTATCATATAAACCCAACGGGGCGTTTTGTAATCGGTGGGCCGCAGGGCGATAGCGGTCTGACCGGGCGCAAGATTATTGTTGATACATATGGCGGTATGGCCCGGCATGGCGGCGGCTGTTTCTCTGGTAAAGACTGCACCAAGGTTGACCGTTCAGCGGCTTATATGGCGCGTTATATTGCTAAAAACTGTGTGGCGGCCGGTTTGGCAGACCGTCTGGAAATTCAGCTGGCCTATGCGATTGGCGTGGCCGAGCCGGTTTCTGTAATGGTGGATACTTTTGGCACTGGCAAAATGAGCGAGGCGGAAATTTCTGCCAAAATCCGTGCCAACTTTGATATGACGCCGGCTGGTATTATCCAGACCTTTGGTTTGCGCCGGCCAATTTACAAGCAGACGGCTGCTTATGGTCATTTCGGCCGGCCGGAACTGCCCTGGGAACAGTTGGATATGGTAGAAAAATTGGGTTAAGACGGCCTGATAAAATTAAATTAATATAACCGTTAAAATCTGCATACATATTGCCGTAAGGGGGCATATGTATGCAGATTTATATTGTGCGCGAGGGCGATTCATTAAACAGCATTGCCGCGGCTTTTGGTTTGCCGCCGGACGAGATTATTTATGTCAATCAGCTGGTTTATCCTTATCGGCTGGCGCTGGGGCAGGCCCTGCTTTTGAGCGAGCCGGGCACGGCGCGGCAGCGTCCGGTTTATGACCGGGAGTTTTTTAGCAGCGGTTATGCTTATCCTTTTATTGAGCCGACGATTTTACAGGACAGTCTGCCCTATTTGACGGAAATATGCGTATTTTCTTATGGTTTTACGCTGGAGGGTCAGTTGATTTTTCCTGAGGTGGACGATAGCTGGCTGGTGAGGGCTGCGCTGGAGCAGGGAACTAGGCCGATGCTGACACTGACGCCTTTTGGAAATGACGGCAATTTTAATAATTATCTGCTTTCGGTCATGCTGAATGATGCGGCGGTGCGGCAGCGGCTGATTGCAGAATTGCTGCTGGTTATGCAAAGTAAGGGTTATCAGGGCATAAATATTGATTTTGAATATGTTTTGCCGGAGGATAAAGACGCTTTTTCCCGTTTTGTGGCGGAAACGGCGGCGGCTATGCATGCTCGGGGGTTGTTTGTTTCGGTGGCGCTGGTTGCCAAAACCTATGCCGGGCAGCCTGGTTTACTTTATGAGGGCATGGACTATGCAGCTTTGGGGGCATTGGCAGATTGGGTGCTGTTGATGACCTATGAATGGGGTTATACTTATAGCGAGCCGATGCCGATTGCACCAGTTAATTGGGTGCGCCGGGTTTTGGCATATGCGGTGACGGAAATTACGCCGTCTAAAATTTTGCTGGGTATTCCCAATTATGCTTACGATTGGACACTGCCTTATGTTAAAGGGCAGAGTAAGGCGCGCACGATGGGGCTGGTGGAGGCGGCGCAACAGGCGATAGATATGGGGGCGGAGATATTTTTTGATGAAGCGGCGCAGACGCCATATTATAATTATGAGCAAAACGGTTTGCAGCATACGGTTTGGTTTGAGGACGTGCGCAGTTTGCAGGCGCGTTTTCAGCTGGTGCAGGAGTTCGGTTTGGCTGGCGGCGGTTGGTGGCAGCTGATGCGGCTTTTCCGGGCGGGCTGGTTCTTGCTGACGGATAGTTTCTATATTGCCGAACCCTGATAGACGTTATGCTGTTGTATAGTTCTTCTGTTGTTTATAGTAATGGAGCCAATTTAAATTGGCTCCATTATATTTTGCGTAAAAAAATGCCAAAATACTCTTGACAAATGCTTTAATTGGTGTTATCATATAACCATACCAAGCGTATTAAGTGAGTTAATACAGTTAAATGCACTAGAACGGTTAAGTGCTTTAATACGGTTAAAGTGTGTGAAGTTGTGTAAAGCTTTGGAGGCGTTGGCAATGTTGTTTGCTTTTGGGTTTTTGCTGCTGCTTTGGTGGGAGTTAACGCCATAAGCAGCGCAGACCGGAAATTTATACCTGTGATGTGTGTAGGGGTATGAGCTTTGATGTGATGTGTGCGGTATGTGTGGTCTTTGCGTGATGTGTGTGTATTGTGTGAGCTTTTATTTGTGTAAGAAGGTGTGTATGATGTATGGTTTGGGTGAGTTTTTAATTGCCAGACTGGTGAGTGTGTGTAAGAGTGTGAGTTTTTTGTTTAGTATGTGTGAGCTTTTATTTATTTGTGATTGTGAATGCTGTGAGTAAAGACGGAGGTGTGAACATTTGTGCAGGTGATGGTGTATCAAGATGTGGGAATTACACAAAGAGAGGAGGCGCAGATGGGAATGATTACGATTGATTATAAAGACCGACGGCCGCTTTATCAACAGTTGATGGAAAAAATTGAAGAATTGGCTTTGGGCGGCCTGATTAAGGCTGATGAACAGCTGCCATCGGTGCGCAGTCTGGCTGTGGAATTGGCAATCAATCCTAACACAATTCAGCGTGCATATGGTGAATTGGAAAAAAAGGGTATTGTTTATTCAGTGCCTGGGCGCGGCAGTTTTCTGGCAGCCAGCCAGGAGGCGCTGCTTTCTAAATCACGCGATGTTATTCTGCGAGATTTGCTTCAACTGATTGAAAGAGCCAAAAGCTGCGGCATTGGTCGGGAGATGTTTTTGACCGAGGCCGCAAAGTTTTATGATGAAGGGAATGATGGTAGTGATTACAACACAAAATATCAGCAAGCGTTTTAATGATGTTTTGGCGCTGAACGACATCAGCCTGCATATCAATAAGGGCGCTGTGTTTGGTCTGGTTGGTACGAATGGTGCTGGCAAAAGCACTTTTTTACGTTTGCTGGCCGGTATTTATCGGCCGGACTCCGGCAGTATAACTATTGACGACCAGCCGATTTGGGAGAATAACGAGGTTAAGCGCCGGATTTGTTATATATCTGATGAGCAGTATTTTTTTGCCAACGCTACGCCGTTGGAGGTGGCGCGTTATTATAACGGCATTTATCCTAATTTTGATTTGCAGCGTTTTTCAGAGTTGATGCAGGGCTTTGAACTAACCGGCAACCGGAAAATTAACACTTTCAGCAAGGGCATGAAAAAGCAGCTTTCGGTGATTTTGGGCTTGAGCGCTGGTGTGGATTATATCTTTTGTGATGAAACCTTTGATGGTTTGGACCCTGTTATGCGGCATGCGGTAAAAAGTCTTTTTGCGGCCGATGTGGCGGACAGGGGGCTGACGCCGATTATTGCTTCGCATAACCTGCGTGAGTTGGAGGATATTTGCGACCATGTTGGTCTGCTGCATCGGGGCGGCGTTTTGCTGGAAAAGGATCTGGACGATATGAAGCTGGGCGCTGGCAAGGTACAGTGCGTATTACCGGAGGGCGTGGAGCCGTCCAGTCTGGGCTTAAATATTGTTATTGATGAGCAGCGCGGCCAGCTGCATACCCTGATTGCGCGTGGCACACAGGAGGAGATTATGGCCAAAGTGGCGGCGGCGAACCCCGTGTTTATGGAATTTTTGCCGCTGACGCTGGAAGAATTTTTCATTATGGAAACGGAGGTGGCCGGTTATGACCTTAAAAAACTCTTTATCTGAGAATAATAATGAAAATAAAACGCAGGCCAAAATGCCCTCTAACAGCGCATTATCGCTCTGGCAGCTGACCATGAAAAGCGTTAAGCGGCATATCTGGTTGCCACTTTTGGCTCTGCTGGGGTTTGTGCTGGCTTTGCCGGTGTCTTCAACTTTGGCGATTAACAATTTTGCCAGTTGGAATTTTGATGATGAAACGGAGCGCCAGCTGGAATATTTTCGGGATTGGGCCGGCGATTTAATGGTGCTTTGGCAGATGTTTTCTGCTTGTATAATTGTAGTCGGGGCGATACTTTCCATTTTGGTAATGTTCCGTTATCTGCATGTTCGTGCGCAGGTGGATTTTTATCACAGCCTGCCGGTACGCCGTGAACAGTTTTTTGCCAGTAATGTGCTGGCGGCCTTTCTGGTGTTTCTGGTACCGTATTTGCTGGCTTCGCTGTTGAATTTGCTGGTGTTGGCGATAAGCGGTTGGGTTGCTTATGTGGATATGGGCCTGTATTTGCAGTTTATTCTGTTTAACATACTGGTTTATGTACTGTTTTTGGGCTGTGGTTGTCTGGCTATGCAGCTTTCCGGCACCATGCCCTCGGCGCTGAAAATTCTGGTGCTTATGTTTGGCTTGGCGCCTCTGCTGGCCGGTATGTATGAAATGTTGGGTTCGGTATTTTTTGATACCTGGGTTTCCATGTTTTCCGGTACCAGTATATTGCTTCTAAAGGCTTCGGTTGTTGAGCGTTATTTTATGGTTAGCGCTATGGCACGCGGTTATTGGTGGTATGACGGCGATATTTCACAGGCCATCTGCTGGCAGGATTGGCTGGCTGCGGTACTGTTGGCTGCGGCTATGCTGGCTATCAGTTTGGTGCTGTATAAGCGGCGCAGTTCTGAGGTGGCTGGCAGTACGCTGGCTTTTGGCTGGCAAAAACCGCTTTATAAATATCCGCTGGTTTTGTGCAGCGGCTTGATGTTGGGCGTTTTCTTCTATTTGATGGGTGATAGAAGCATAATCTGGATGTATTTTGGCGCGGTTTTGGGCACCATGTTTATGGCGCTGTTGCTGGAAGTTTTTATTAAGAACGATTTCAAAGCGGTTAAAAAGGGTTGGCGCACGGCAGCGCTGGCTTCTGTGGCGGTCTGCCTGCTGCTTTCTGTTTATGCCTTTGACCTGGTTGGCTTTGACCAGCGTCGTCCGGCCAGCGAAAAGGTGGATACTATTTATGTATTTAATTCCAGTTTTTTAGATTTAAGTTCTGATTATTATAGTTATGGTTATGATGAAGACTATTTCCTTGATGGCTATTGGAAACTGAACCGCCTGGCCTGGTTGGGCAGAAGTTATCTTAAATTCAGCGAGCCGGAGAATGTGGCGGCGTTGCTGACCTTGACGAATGGCGAACAAAATAGATATACGTCATGGGAATATGATAATTCTGATATGTCTACCAGTGTTTATTTGAGCGTTGCTTATAACTTGAAAAATGGTTCCGTTCAGGCGCGCCATTATTGGCACAGGTTGGATATTGAGAGTTATCAGCAGGCTTTGGAAACGCTGATAGGCAGTGATGAATGGCGGCAGCAGCTGGGGATTAATAATTTGGATATAGAGCACACGGTTGCTTGTAGTCTGAACAGTTATCAGCTGGGACAGGAAGACTACATGTATTTGGAGGATTTGCCGCTGGGTGCTGAATGGCATAAGCAGCTTTTACAGACGATGCGCAGCGAATATGCTGAACTCTCCATGGAAGAATTGCTTTATACCAGTCCGGTTGGTATGTTGGAACTTGGCGAGTATAAGGAACGCACTTATGACCCGATTGGTGACTATTATGATTACAAAGGCATGCGTCATTTTAGTACCTGGATTTATCCCGGCATGACGGAAACGATTGCTATGTTGAACCAGGCAACCAATGGCATGTTGAATGTGAATGTGGATTTGAGCAATGTGGTTGAGCTGCGTGAATATCGTAAATTAACATACGATGAAGAAGCAGAATTGAGAGAGAAAGCCACATATACTTCTGACGAGATATTCGATGAGCGGAAGCTGATTGCTACCTATAAGCCGGAAACGGACGCGGCGGTTATTGAGCAGATTTTGCAGAACACGGTTACTAGCTCGGCTTATTCACACTCTTTAATTTGGAATGATGGCATTTATAATAACTATTATGAGTTGATATATAAGCCAGGCGCGGAGTATAGTGAAGATAGTGGCGATGTGGATACGGTAACAAGCGCTATTCTTTATACCGGGCCCAGCCGAGAGTTGTTTATGCAGTTGACCAAAAAATAAGCGAAAAGAAGCAACAGCGCTTGACAAAAAGGCGCTGTTGCTGTAAAATAAATATAGGTGAAGCTGGTAAACGGTCGGCTTCAGGTATTAAGGTTAAATAAATTATTAAAACCGCCTACTTGGCCGAGTGGCGGTTTTGCTTTTCCCTTTTTTTAAGCACTATTGAAAATGTATAATTTCCGATGCTTATAGTCAAAGTAATTCGCATGAACTTCACCTCCTTTACAAGAGGTTTAGCCAGCCGCCTATCGTTTGGAACTTCACCTATATTGGTATTATAAAATAAATGGCATATTTTGTCAACCTGTATTCTGTGCAACGGAATAACTGCCCGGATATTTTGGCTTTACTTTTTCAGCAAAATAAAGTATACTGTTATAGTATATTTTGTTTTGCTGATTTTTTGTTAAGGGGCGATGTGCTTTGTCTGCTTTTGTTTTGCCGACGATGTCAGAAATGCAAATTGAGCAGCTGCAAATTGACCGGGCAGAAGCGTTGCGCTATTTACGTTGGCAATCGACAGAAAAATTGTCGCCGGAAATGGCCGAGCAGCTTGGACGGGCGGAAAATGATATTCTGGCGGCGGCGCAGCCGCGGTTTGTTTATAAATGTTTTGCCATAGAAAATGTGACAGACAAAGTATGTTTGCAGGGCAGCGGTTTGGTTTTGGCCGGGCGAGATATTGCCTGTTTGCTGCAAAATGCAGGAGAATGTCTGCTGCTGGCGGCGACGCTGGGTAACCGGGTTGATGAAATTATTCGCCGGGCAGAGATTTGCGATATCAGCCGAGCCCTGTTGTTGGACGCCAGCGCCAGCGCGGCGGTGGAAAGCCTTTGCGAGCAGCTGCAAGACGCTTTACGTGAACAGCTGCAAGCGCAGGGTATTTACATGACGGCGCGTTTTAGTCCGGGCTATGGCGATTTGCCGTTAAGCTGTCAGCCGCAGTTTTGCGCCACGCTGGATACGGTGCGTAGTATCGGTTTGACAGTTAGCCAGAGTGGTCTGCTGTTGCCGCGTAAATCGGTGACGGCGGTAATTGGTCTTTTGACGGAGCCGCCAGCTGCGGCGCAGCTGACTTTAAAGCATAATTGTGCGGCATGTCGGCTGAAGAATTGTCCATACCGCAGAAAATAGCCGAAAAATGGGGAGTTATATATAATGAAAAAACAAATTTTGCAGCAGCGTCTGGCCGGTCAGGATTTTGTGCTGCTGGACGGCGCGATGGGAACCATGTTGTTGGCGGCTGGCTTAAAGCTGGGCGAGAATTCGGAACTTTTTGCGCTGGCACAACCGGAGGTGCTTTTGGATATTCACCGGCAGTATATGGCTGCTGGTTCAAACATAATTTATGCCTGCACATTTGGCGCTAATGCGCGCAAGCTGGCTGGCAGCGGTCATACGCCGGAGGAAGTAATCAGCCGGGCGGTGCAGATTGCCAAACAGGCCGCACAGGATACAGATACGTTTGTGGCGCTGGATATTGGCTCTTTGGGGGAACTTTTGGAGCCGGCCGGCACGCTGCGTTTTGAGCAGGCTTATGCTATGTTTAAGGAAATGGTGTTGGCTGGCGCGGCGGCCGGGGCGGATTTGATTGCTTTTGAAACCATGACGGATTTGTATGAGTTGAAAGCGGCGGTTTTGGCTGCGCAGGAAAATTGCGATTTGCCGATTTTCTGCACCATGACTTTTGATAAGAATAACCGGACTTTCAGTGGCGTCAGTGTGGCGGCTATGGCTTGTCTGCTGAACTCTTTGGACGTGGCGGCTATTGGCGTTAACTGCTCGCCGGGGCCGGAGGGAATTTTGCCGGTAATTCAGGAGATGGTGCAATATACTAATCTGCCGCTGATTGTTAAGGCTAACGCCGGCCTGCCTAATCCGCAGACGGGCGCTTATGATATCGCGCCGGAGGAATTTGCCCGGCAAATGTTGCCTTTTGCCGATTTGGGCGTGCAGATGCTGGGCGGCTGTTGTGGTACAGGCCCGGCTTATATTGCGGCGCTGAAGCAGGCTTTGGCCGGGGCGCGGCGCGGCCAGCGGCAGTTAGTTAAGCAATCGGCAGTTTGTTCTCCGACGCGCCTGGTGCAGCTTAATCAGCCGCTGATTGTGGGCGAGCGGCTGAACCCGACCGGCAAAAAGGTCTTTCAGCAGGCGCTACGTGACGATAACATTGATTATATTTTAGCGCGAGCGATTGAGCAGCAGGAAGCCGGGGCGGATATTTTGGACGTTAACGTCGGTTTGCCCGGGATTGATGAGCCGGCCATGCTGGCGCGTGTGATAAAAGCTTTGCAGGGCGCGGTTGATTTGCCGCTGCAAATTGACTCCAGCAATCCGGAGGCTATTGAAGCCGGCTTGCGCGTTTGTAATGGTAAGGCGATTGTCAATTCGGTGAATGGCAAAGCGGAGTCTTTGGCGACAATTTTGCCGTTGGTTAAGAAATATGGCGTGGCGGTAATTGGCCTGACGCTGGACGAAAATGGTCTGGCGCAGACGGCGGAGCAGCGGCTGCAAATTGCGGAGCGGATTATGCAGGCGGCGCTGGCCGAGGGCATTGCGCCGGAGGATATTTATATTGATTGTCTGACGCTGACGGTTTCCGCGCAACAGGAGCAGGCCAGAGAAACGCTGGCGGCTATGCGGCTGGTTAAGGAGCGGCTGGGGCTGAAAACGGTTTTGGGCGTTTCCAACATTTCATTTGGCCTGCCGCAGCGTGAGTTGATTAATCAGACCTTTTTGAGCATGGCGCTGGCGGCTGGGCTGGATTTGGCGATTATCAATCCGAATATTCCGGCCATGACGGATACGGTGGCGGCGGCCAGAGTGTTGCTGAATTATGACCGGGGCGGCGCTGCTTATATCCAGAGGGTGGCCGGCGAAACGGGCCGTCCGGCCGAAAATAATGCCGTTAGTGTTGCGGATAGTGCGCAATCAGCCGAGCAGGCTTTGCTTAAAGCGGTGCATAAGGGGCTGAAAAGCGAGGTGCGCCAGTTGACTGTTCAGCTTTTGCAGGACAAGGAGCCGATGCAGCTGATTAACGGGTTGCTTATTCCGGCTTTGGACGAGGTGGGTCAGTTTTATGAGCAAGAGCGCATCTTTCTGCCGCAGCTGATTAACTCTGCGGCCGCGGCCAGCGAGGCCTTTGAAGTGATTAAGGCGCAGATTATCAAGCAGGGGCGCGCCGGCGTCAGCAAGGGTAAAATTCTGCTGGCTACAGTTTGGGGCGATATCCATGATATTGGCAAAAATATTGTTAAGGTAATTTTGGAGAATTACGGTTATCAGGTGGTTGACTTGGGCAAGGACGTGCCGGTGCAGACGGTGGTGGAAACGGCCATTGCACAGGATATTCGTCTGATTGGCCTAAGCGCTTTGATGACGACTACGGTGGCCAGTATGGAGCAGACGATTGCCGCTTTGCACGCCAGTGGGCATGCCTGCCACATTTTTGTCGGCGGCGCGGTTTTAACGCAGGAATATGCGGCCGCGATTGGCGCGGATTTCTACGCTAAAGACGCTAACCAGTCCGTACAGATTGCCAAAACGGTTTTGGGCTGAGTTGCTTTGATATAGATTGAAATTGTGGTTTCTATGGTAATAAAGGAGAAAATTTTGGACGCAAAAATAAGTGTACGCGATTATTTACAGCATAATGTTTTGCTGTTTGACGGGGCAATGGGAACCTATCTGGGGCAGATTAGCCATGACATTGCGGAAAACGGAGAGCCCTGCGAGTTAGCTAATCTGCACCAGCCGGATATGGTTTTGCAGGTGCATAAGGCTTATGTGCAGGCCGGCGCGATGGCTTTGAAAACTAATACTTTTGGCTTAAATCAGCAGTTGCCGGGGCTTTCTGCCGACCAGATTGGGCAGATTATCAGCCGGGGTTGGCAGTTGGCCAGTCAGGCAGCGGCGGAGTTTGCTTTGCCGGGGCGGCCTGCGCCCTTTATCTTTGCGGATTTTGGCCCTCTTTCAGCGCTGGAGCCGGACAAAATTGCCTGGTCTAAAGGGCTGGTGGATAGCTTTTTGGAATTGGGCGCGGAAAACTTTTTGTTTGAAACTTTTAGTGACGAACAGGGACTGGCAGAGTTGGCGGCCTATGTTAAGCAGCAATGTCCGCAGGCCTTTATTATCGCTTCTTTTGCGGTGCAGCCGGACGGTTATACGCGTACTGGCCGCTTTGGGGCGGATTTGCTGGCGGCGGCGCGGCAGATTACGCAGATTGATGCGGTGGGATTTAACTGTGTTTCCGGCCCGTATCATTTGCGCCGTTATTTGCAGTCGCAGCAGCTGCTGCCAGCGGCGGACGGGGATAAACTGCTTTCAATCATGCCTAATGCCGGTTATCCTACGGTAATAAATAATCGTAGTTTTTTCAGCAACAGCCCGGAATATTATGCCGGCCAGCTGGGGCAGATTGCGCAGCAGGGTGTGCGGATTTTGGGTGGCTGCTGCGGCACCACGCCGGAACATATTGCCGCTGTGGCGCAGGTTTTGGCGCAGCAGTCCCAAAATGAAGCTGACGCTCAAACGGTGACTGGGCAATCGGTCAGTACGGTTAGTCAGCCGCTGATTAACCATTTCCGGCAAAAGGCGGAGGCCGGTAAGCGGCGTTTGCTGGCGGTGGAACTGGAGCCGCCGCAGGACGTTAACCTGCCGCTTTTCATGCAAAAAGCGCAGATTTTGCAGCAGGCCGGCGTTGATATCATCACGGTACCGGATTGTCCGATTGGCCGGGCACGCATGGACAGCAGTCTTTTGGCTTGTAAGCTACACCGGGAGCTTGGTGTGGACGTTCTGCCGCATATGACCTGCCGTGACCGCAATCTGAACGCTATCAAGGCGCTGCTGCTGGGCTTGAGCGTGGAGGGGGTTAACAATGTGCTGATTGTGACCGGCGACCCCATTCCCACCGCGGAGCGCGATGAAATTAAGAGCGTTTTCAATTTTAATTCGCGTATGTTGGCGCGGTTTATTAGCAATTTGAATGAGAGCACACTGCTGACACCGTTTTACATCTGCGGCGCGCTGAATTTGAACGTGCGTAATTTTGATGTGCAGCTGCGGTTGGCGCAGGAGAAAATTGCCGGCGGCGTGCAGATGTTTTTAACCCAGCCGGTATTGAGCGAGCAGGCCGCGCTTAATCTGCGCCGGGCCTATCAGGAGTTGGACGCTAAAATTCTGGCCGGTATTATGCCGGTGGTAAGCTATCGTAACGCCTGTTTTATGAATAATGAGGTAGCCGGCATCAGCGTTGATGAGGCGATTGTGCAACAGTATAAGGATAAAACGCCGGAGCAGGCGCGTGCGCTGGCCGTGGAACTTTCCTGTCGTATTATGCGTGGTGTGGTCGATTTTTCCGACGGCTACTATATGATACCGCCGTTTAATCGGGTGGATATTATCTGCGATATTTTGCAGCAATGCGGCTGTTTAAATTAAACGCGGCTTTGATTGGTGATATCCTCCAGCAGGGCAATTTTTTCGGCAATTTCCCGGCAGACGCTGCCGGCGTCGCTGCCGCCGCTTTGGCCGTCGCTAATATAGACGGCGATTGACCAGCGTGGTTCATCGGCCGGGAAAAATCCGGCAAACCAAACGCCAAAATTCTGCGAGGTGCCGGTTTTGCCGGCAATGCTGATTATTTCACTGGCCGCCGGCTGGCCGGTACCGCTTTGCACCGCCTGGGTTAAATAGCGGCGCACCTGCCGGGCGCTGTTTGACTGCACCACCTGCTGCGGCTGGGCGCTGGGGATTTCACTTACAACATTGCCGTTTTCATCAACAACTGCCTGCACCAGACGTGGTG
>CANSKT010000059.1 GCA_947647555.1 uncultured Peptococcaceae bacterium
TTTTAGCTTTATTTACATTGCTTTTAGTATTTTTTATTGCATTTAAGACAGTAAAATATATTAATTTAATTGCGCTTGTAATGCTAAATATTTTGGCATATTTAACAGCAAGTAATCTTAAAGAGTATTTGCCTGATTGGGGTTTGTTTTGGGAGATGTTTTCTGTATCTGATTGTTTGACGCTATCTTGTATGGTTTTATTTTTAACACAAATATTAGCAAGAATATTATCATTATGCATATGTTTCTATAAATCACATTAAAAAGTTTATTAAATTGAGCAGCCCTCTATGGTATATGGCTGCTCCGTTTTTTAATTATTAATAAACTAACACTATGCAAGTAACAGCACTTTGTGTTCAGATTGGTTTGTCTGACCGGGCAATTACGGCATTATTAAAAATGAAAGAATTTGCAAAAATCGGCAGGAAAATCTCATCTTACAGAGAAAATATATCTAAATAAAAGATTGTTGTTGTAAGTGAATTTGTATTTCTTTTAAAATTAATAAACTCTTTAGAAAATGTTTGGTATTTGCTTTTACCAGCCAATCTAATCTACACAACTTCTGTTTTTATATTTTGGCGGTTTGGTAGTCATGGAATGGATATTGACTTGGTAAATTATATGCTTATAGCTTATATTGCAACTTTTGGCATATTATACGGTCTGCTCACGGTCATATCCTACCCACAAATGCCTAATAAAATATTTTTTCCGTGTAATTTTTTTAATTTGGCAGTTTCTCTGCTAATAAATCATTTTATTCTAAGAAATATTTGGTTAGATTTGCGTTGGGAATATTTTTTTTATCCCCTTAATTCAACGCAAAATCTGATATTTATATGGTTTATCTTATTAGTTTGGCAATGTATTATTCGTTGTTGTGTCTGGATTAAAAATTGGATTAATGAAGTGTAACTAAGCATTAAAATAATAGTGCAGCCTTTTGAATTTCGGTTGCACTATTTCTTTTAGCATATATTTATACCATTCATAAAAAAGTTACTTTTATCGGTCTGAAATGTACATAAAGTGTCTTTACAACCAACAGACTATTGCCAATTCTGACCTCGGTTACATAATTCGGGCAGCGTTTCTCTATATCTTTTCTTCTTGCATAAAACCTCCTATATTTTAATATTCAGCACTTTTAATTAAAAACGAATCTGTTTTAATCATTTGTATTACCTTGCATTTAAGTTTTTTATAACGCAGAAAAAACCACCAGCTGTCAAGCCTGTGGTTTTTTTATTAGAAAATATTTAGATGTTGTATATATTCTACTACTTTTATATATCCAATATCAAGTCTTACAGACCTAAACTTAACACTCAATATAAGTAAGCATTTGTAGACAAATCAGTTTCTGAAAATAGCGCCAGATAAGGCTTTCAAAACTCCTAAAAGCGCATTGTTGACACCTAAACCAATCATTTCTGCAAAAGTTTCTTGAGTTAATCCTGCATCTTCACGATAATATTTAAGACGTTGACCAATTTCGACGTTAATAGGTTACTTATTTTTCACAACAACATCACTACCTTTTTTATTAGCTTAACTAATGATGTTATTGACTATAATTATCTGTATTTATTATAATAAGTAATAAATATAACATTACAGGAAAGGATTTGCTAATGAGAACTTGTGCTTTTACCGGTCATCGCCCACAAAACCTGCCTTGGCAATTCAACGAAACAGACAGCAACTGTCTAAAATTAAAAGAAATATTAATCGCTCAAATTAACAAGTTAGCCACTAACGGTGTAACAGATTCGGCTTGTGTCCAGTTATGTTTTCATATTGCCGCTAGGCAAATAGAAACTCTTTGTCCGCTATATCCGAGTTGCATTTATAGGCTGAAATTAACTTGCCGCCGTCTGTTTTCTCTTGATTTTCAACATAAGTCATTTTAGTAATCGAATTGACATTGTTAGCCGCAGACTGCAAATACCTGCTACACTGGCTCAACTCCGATATTTACAGTTTTATAATACAGCCGTAAATATAAGTCTTAAAGATATAAGCACTCATATTGTGAATACCAGATAAAGCCATCTTCTGCTCTATAATTTGGCGTTGGCTTCGGCTGAAGAATTTCAAACCTGCCAATAAATTTGAAAAATATTTCCACTCTCTGCAATCTCTCGCCACTGTTCCGGTTAACTTCGTATACCAATTTTTCCATTCCACTTTATTGTTTGTTAATAATGTGCTATAATTAAATAAAATACCAGATAAAAGGAATGAGGTATCAATGTCTAAACAGGTTATGCGGCCGAAAATGCCGCTTAAAGTGATTGACGACTTTGTGGAGCGCTCTTTTATCAAACTAAAGCAGCTTTATCCGGACGGGCGGATAGTTGAGCTAGACCAAAAAGATAAGACCCTTAATTGGCAGTTAAGCCGACTAGCCCGACGGTTGGGCTATGCAGAACTAGCGAATCTGCTGCGCCAATGCGGTTTTGACGTGCCCTCTAGTCAGAAACACAGCATCATGCCGGAAAAAACCGCGAAACCAGAAAATCTGATTACATCGGACGCTTTGCAGTCGGCGCTGGCAAAATTGGAGCAACTTTATCCGGAGCATAAAATTTTTGCCTTGGACGCGCTGGATAGAGATTTGCAGGATAAACTAAACAAGTTGGCACAGAGGGCAGGCTTGCCCAGTATTCGGGATTTGCTGAAGCCCTATGGCTATGAATTTATCGCCGGCAATGCGGTAAAAGAGTTGCGCAGTTCTGTTATTTATCCCCCGGGCAGTGAACCGGAAATTATCAAAAACAAGGTGCAGAATATGCTGAACCGTTTGGAAAGCTATTATCCGGAGCGGATTATTTACCGTATGATTGAGGCCGATCATAAAAAATTGGCCCAGAATGTTTCCGCGCTTTATCGCTGGCTGGGCTATATTGATACCAAGGCTATGTTGGCGGCTTACGGTTTTGACTATCAAAAGGACGAAATCGGCGGCGGCCGGCCGACCACAGAGTTCCAGCCGATATTGGACGCTTTGCAGACTAAATATCAGAACCAGCCCAAGCCGGCCAGCATAGGAGCTTTAATGTATGAAAATCCGGAATATAAGGGCAATCTGAAAACCATGCAAAATCGGGCGCAAGAGCTTTTTGGCACCTCGCTGATGAAGTATCTGTGCCAGTTGGGCATTTTGGACGGCTCCGCCGATAAAAAACCGACAATCGAGAGAAGCAAGCCACGGTGGCTGCAAATACTGGCCGAGCGTTATGCGCAGCCGGAGGCCGCCGCTTACGGCAGCTATGAACAGGCGGAGCAGGCCCTGGGTGCATTTGAGGTGCAGCGCAACCGTAACGGGCAGATCTGCATTGTCGGCCCGGCGGAAGCAGACGGGCCTTGGGAGTGCGGCCCAGAGTTGCAAATTCCTTATGGCATTGACAGCATTGGCGTTGAGGCTTTTCAGGGGCAGACTGAACTGCGCCGGGTGCTGCTGCCGGCCGGTTTGCAGCAGATTTGTTACCGGGCCTTTGCCGCCTGCCCAAATCTGACGGAGGTACTGCTGGACGGCCAGCCGCTGGAGTTGGACGATTGTCAGCTTAATATTGAGGCGGCAGCCTTTTGGGGCAGTCCTTATGGACTGGCGCAGAGCAAAGACACACAGGCCGCGCCGCCTGAAGACTTTACATATAGCTTCAATGCCAAGCATCAGGTTACGATTACCGGCTATACTGGCAGCGGCGGCAAGGTGATTATCCCCAGCCAGATTGAGGGCTGTTCGGTTACGGCGATTGCCAAGGGTGCTTTTCAGGATAATCAATATTTGACCGAGGTTGAGGTGCCGGATTGTGTTACCACTATTCAAGGGCAAACATTCCAAGGTTGTATCAGCCTGAAAAGTGTGCGCTTGTCTAACAATCTGCGCAAAATCGTAACGACTACGTTTAACGGCTGTATAGGCCTGAAAAAGATTAATATTCCCGACTCGGTAGTCGAACTTAAAGACAATACATTCCACGACTCTCCACTGTCAACCTTACATATCGGCAAGGGGTTGGCTGCCGTCAATACTGAGGCCTTTTATAAGGGCGAATATAATTTTGATGGGCAGCGCACCGGCAATCGAAGCATTTGGAATGTGAGCATAGACCCGGAAAACCCCAATTTAAAAGCGGAGGGTTCCTGTATACTCTCAGCGAACGGACAACAGCTGCTGGCAGCCTTGGGCGCCCTGAACAGCTATGTGGTGCCGGAAGGAGTAGAAACCATTGCCGAGGGTGCGTTTGCAGGCTTGCTTTCCTTAACGGACATTGTACTGCCTACCAGCCTGCGAGAAATCGGCTCGCATGCTTTTGCATCAACCAATTTACGCAGTGTTAGTTTTGAGGAAAATCTGAAAAAAATTGGCGATTATGCTTTTTCCTACTGCCAAAAGCTGACCAGCGCTGTTTTCGCCGAGGGTTTGCAAGAGATTGGTCGCCGCGCGTTTGAAAGTTGCCCCATTGCATCAGTGCGATTGCCGGCCAGCTTGCAGCGGCTAGGCGTCAACAGCTTTGACTGTCTTAGTGATTATTATTCAGAAACAAAGCAGGAATTCTATATCTCTCCAGACAATCCTACTATGAAAGCTGACGGCGCAGCCTTTTATACCTTGGCTGATGACGGCTGGCAGCTGCAAAAGGCCTATGGCTACGACTTTTTCAGCTATAATAATTTCGGTCAGAGCGTAAGCGTCAGCTATACGGTAGCACCGCAGACCACAGCGATTGCCGCCGGGGCTTTCCGCAGATGTCAAAATCTGACTCAGATAATTCTGCCAGACAGCTTGCAAATTATTGAGGAAAGAGCCTTTTATAACTGCGAGAACCTGAAAAGTATTAAACTGCCTGCCGGTTTAACCAAAATCGGCGATAATGCTTTTAAGGGCACCAACATTGCCGATTTTGAACTGCCTGCCAGTCTGACGGAGATTGGCGCTGGAGCTTTTGATACCGGCAGCGAGTGGCAAAACCAGCGCACTGCTCTGTGCAGTATTCAGGTGGACGGCGGCAATCCTTGGTTTTATGTGAATATGGGCTGTAAATCCTTGCTGCGCCGCCTGGAGACAGGCGGCAGCCTGCTGCATACTTATTTCGGCAACGATGAGTTAGTCAGTCTGCCGGAAGATGTAGCGGAGATTGCTCCCTTGGCTTTCTGCGACAGCATTGTGCAGGAGGTGCGTCTGCCTGCCGGCATTACCGCCATTGGCGAAGACGCTTTCCAAAACTGCTTTCAGCTTAAACGTCTGTGGGTTAATTTCGCCCAGCCTGAAAACGGCGTTGAGCACGCCGTAATCTATATTCCGGCGCAGAATGGGGACGATGAAGAAGAATATAACGATTATGGCGCTCAATCCTTGCGCAACCAGTATCTGGATTGTATTCGAGTGAATAACGGCAGCGTTTTTGATTTTGTTAAATATGACAGTTTGTTTTCCGGTATCGTTGATAAGAAAGATAAAATTCTGGTGGCCGCCGACCGACTGAAATCGGCCATTCAGTTGGTACCGCTTTATCACGATGCGTATTTGACCTATCTGCGGACCCACGCCGAGTATGCGATTGAAGTGGTGGTGGAATTTGACGACTTGGCCGGCCTAAATATCCTGGCGGAGTTGGGCGTTTTCACTGGTCAGAACATTGACGGCGTAATTGAGCTGGCTAACCGTAGCCGACAGGCGGACATTTTAAGCTATCTGCTGAATTATAAAAATTCTCAGCTGGGTATGACGGAAAGTGGCGGCGATGATTATGAGCTGTAAGCAGCAAACGGAGGGAAGATATGACGCAAAATCAGGATAAGGCCGTTCAGCTGGCGGAGCGTATATTGCAGTATTCTCGCAACGAGCTGCTGGTGGCCCTGCGCTTTATGGATATGGCCTTGTGCAAGCTGGAATATCAGGCTGGCGTTACCGATTTTATTGCCAGCGACGGCAAGCGGCTTTATTTTCAGCCGCAGTATGTTTTCCAGCTTTATCAGGCCGGCAGCACCGAGCTTAACCACGCTTATCTGCATACGCTGCTTCACTGTATTTTTTATCACCCTTTCGTTAGCCGGGAAATTAATCCGTTGCTCTGGGATTTGGCCTGCGACATTGCGGTGGAGGGCATTTTGGCGGAGCTGAATATGAAGCAGCTTGGCTCAATGCAGACCTTGCCCCGGGTCAAGGAATTGCTGGAGCTGAAAAACGAATATGGCCGGCTGACGGCGGAGCGGCTTTATAAGGCTTTTGAGCGGGACGGCTTTTACGAGGACGAATATTTGCGGCTGCACAAGCTGTTTTTGGTTGACGATCATACAATCTGGTATCAGGAAAATCCGCAGGCGGCAATTGTGCAGATGGGCAATGGACAGACCGAGCAGCTTAACGGCGTTTATACCGACTGGCAGGCAATCAGCGAGCGGGTGCTTGTGGATTTGCAGACGGCCTCGCAGGAATGGGGAGATCGTTCCGCCAGCCTGCTGCAAAACGTCGCTGAGGTTAACCGGGAAACCTATGATTACAGCGATTTTCTGCGCAAATTCGCCGTGTTGGATGAGGAAATGCAGGTCAACAACGACGAGTTTGATTATGTTTTTTATACTTACGGCTTGCAGCTTTATAAAAATATGCCCCTGATTGAACCGTTGGAATATAAAGAGGTCAAAAAGGTTCGGGATTTTGTGGTGGCGATTGATACCTCTGGCTCGGTGCAGGGAGAACTGGTGCAGAAGTTTGTCAATAAAACCTATAATATTCTGACCCAGCAAAACAGCTTTTTCAGCAAAATCAACGTGCATATAATCCAGTGCGACGCTGAAATTCAGGAGGATTATAAGATTACCTCCCAAGCAGAATTTGAGGAATATCTGCAAAAAATGGAGCTGCACGGCTTTGGCGGCACGGATTTTCGGCCATTGTTCGCCTATGTGGACGAGCTGATTAGGCAGGGCGCGTTCAGCAATTTGAAAGGGCTTATTTATTTCACCGACGGCTACGGCACCTTTCCGGAGCGCAAGCCGAATTATGAAACAGCGTTTGTGTTTGTGGACGAAATGGAGAACGATTTTGAACTGGAGCCGCCGCCGCTGCCGGTTTGGGCCATCAAGCTGGTACTGCGTCCGGACGAGATTTAATAAAGGGGATTGTGCGTTATGAATATTAAAGAGGCCAAGGAACAGATTGCCAACGCCGTGAAGGCTTATTTAACTAAAAACGAATTTGGCGAATATGTTATTCCGATTGAGAAACAGCGACCGGTTTTTATGATTGGCGCGCCGGGCATTGGCAAAACGGCGATTATGGAACAGATTGCCCAAGAGTTGAACGTGGGTCTGGTGTCTTATTCGATGACTCACCATACCCGACAAAGCGCGCTGGGCCTGCCTTTTATCACCCAAGAGGAATATGACGGCCGGCAGTTCAGCGTTTCTGAGTATACGATGAGCGAAATTGTGGCCGCTGTGTATAAGCTGCAAAAGGAAACTGGCCGGCAGGAGGGCATTTTGTTTCTGGATGAAATCAACTGCGTTTCTGAAACCTTGGCACCGGCTATGCTGCAATTTTTGCAGTATAAAATTTTTGGCACTCACCAAATTCCCAAGGGTTGGCTGGTGGTTACGGCGGGCAATCCGCCGGAATATAACAAATCCGTTCGGGAATATGATATAGTCACCTGGGACAGGTTGAAGCGCATTGACGTGGAACCGGATTATGAAATTTGGAAGGAATACGCTTATAAAAAGGGGATTCACGGCTCAATTTTGACCTTTTTGGAAATTAAGAAGAACTATTTTTATTTGGTGGAAACTAAGGTTGACCGCAAAAGTTTCGTTACTGCCCGTGGCTGGGAAGATTTGTCGGAGATGATCAAACTTTATGAATATCACGGCCTGACCGTGGATATTAAGCTGACAGCGCAATATCTGCAAAATGAGAAAATTGCCCGAGAATTTGCGGTTTATTATGACCTTTATAATAAGTATAAATCCGATTATAAGATAAATCAGATTTTGGCCGGAGAGGCTTCCGACCAGATTAAGGAGCGGGCGACGGCGGCTCCCTTTGACGAAAGACTGGCGCTTTTGGGGCTGCTGCTGGACGCAGTCAACGCTGATATGCGCTGGGCAGTGGAAAATGACAATGCTATTTTGGAAAATTTGCGAGTGCTTAAGCTGGTTAAGACAGAGTTGACCAATCCGTCCAATCCAAGCGCTGATTATATTACCACGCTGCACAAACATTTGACGACAGAACGGCAGCTACTGCAACAAGGAGAACGAGCCAACTCTTTGGATTATGAAACTCGTTACGCTTATAACTACGTAATTCATTTTCTGGAAAGTGAGTTGGAGGAACTGAACCGCATCGGCGAGCGGTTGGACGGCCAAACTGCTTTTAAGCACATCAAGTCGGCTTATGACGGCAAAGTGGCAGAGCATAAAGCAAAGAACAAGGCCTTGCTGCAACGGCTGGAAAATCTCTTTGCTTTTATTGAGGAAGTTTTTGCCGACGGTCAAGAGATGATGATTTTGGTAACAGAATTGACGGTGCGCTATTACTGCGCCAAGTTTATCAGCAAGTTTGGTTGTCAGGCTTATTTTAAGCACAATCAGGATTTGCTGTTTTATGAGCGTAAGCAGGCTTTGCTGGCGGAAATATCTGATTTGGAAGATTAAATATAACCACACACATCTTACGGATATAGGCATACATATTGTAAATAACGGCCAGAGTCATATTCTGCTCTATAAGCTGGCGTTCTCTTTCTGTAAGCCTAGAATAAATTGCCGTCATTTTCTCCTTATTATCATTCTTTTGTTTCTCCATTCAATTCCCCTTTATGTGTTTTAATAATCAAACTGCAATTCGCTATTTATAAGACTTATATAGTTTCTAAATACGTAGATAATGCAATCAGCCGGGCGTTTTTCTGCGTCAATTCCTCTTCAAATGCTTGTGTACGATAAGGAAGTAACACCAAAATAATTTATGAGCAGACAGTCAGCGTTACTATTTCATACCATTGGATGTGAAACTTAATATGGATATGCAGCCGGAGATTGCTGCCAGGGCTGTTAAGCCTAAAAGTTATGTAATGGAGTTATAAGGATGAGTTTAATATATGGAAGAAAGAGGTACTAGAGATTTTGAGAATATGAGTAATTACGAAAAGCTGTTGGCGGAGCAGGATACTTACCGGAATTGACTGGAAAGTCAGACAGCGGCGGAGGCGCTTAATCACGCCTATGAGTATGTAGTTAGGCAGTATGCTTTGGCGGATAATGATTTATCTCAAACGCAGGTTAAGGCACTACTGCAAAATTCTTGCACTTTAGACGATATTCATAAGAATTGGGAAAAGAAAGAAACCGACTATATGCAGGATATTCGGGATACTATTGAGGAGCGAGCCCATATTTTTATCCGGCAGGAGAAACTTATGCAGTTTGCTAATGTGCCGGTATATAATCAGGGTTATGAAAATATGCCAAAAACCATAATGAATGTGATTTGTGCCTGCAAGCGCATAAGGCGGATGTGGCCTGTGGCAAGGCCATAGAGGCGGCTATAAATAAGAGTTATTTTGGCAATTCTCTGGATACGGACAAAGTAATCCAGGAGCTTCTTCCTCGTTTTGGAATGAAGCAATTAAATTTTGTGCTGGTTAATATGGTACGTAATCTGAATTGGGACAATAGAATATATCCCCAAAATAAGGAATGGGCGGAAACTATTTCTGCGTCGATAGATGAGAAGCGCAGTCAGAAATTTATTGCTTTTAGCGTTCAGCCTGGTTTGTTGAATTTGTTTGCGGATAGCGTTAGGAAGTTAGAGCCGGAGCGTAAGCAGGAACAGGTAAAAAATAAGCCTTCCATTTTGGAGAGATTGCAGCAGTCCCAAGAAGCTAAACGGCCAGCCAAAGCTATGTCTGCTAAAAAACGCAAGGAGTCGGAGCTTTAATTTATGACTGAAAAAGGAGAGCAGGATGTTCAGTTCAAATTTAGGGTAACGCCGGAGGAGCGGCAAATTATTGAGCAGAAAATGGTTTTGTTGGGAACAAATAATATGGCGGTTTATTTGCGCAAAATGGCTATTGGCGTATACGTTGTTAATTTGGATTTGCCAGAGTTAAGGGAGTTAATCTCTTTGCTTCGGTGCTCATCTAATAATCTAAATTAGCTGACGAAAAGAGTTCACGAAAGTGGGCGTTTTTATGCAGAAGATTTGGAGGATTTGCGGCAAAGTTTTGACCGCCTTTGGGGAATGGCGGAACATATCTTAAAGGGGTTGGCGAAAATAAAGTACAAAATATTTGGTGGTGATGAATAGACGGCAACGACAAGATTTATTCCTCTGCACGTTGGCAAAGGCTGCAAAGCACGCAGAGCTATAAGCGATATTATTGATTATGTGGAAAATCCGAAGAAAACGGACAACGGTAAACTCATCAGCAGCTATAAATGTGATAGTCGTCTTGCTGACGCTGAGTTTGTTTTAGCCAAACGAATTTATCAAACCAAAAGTGGACGAGAACAAAAATAAAATGACATTATTGCCTACAAATCCGTTAGTCATTTAAGCCGGGAGAGATAACTCCAAAAGCGTTAATCGGCTGGGTTATGAGTTGGGTATGCGCCTTACCAAAGGCAAACACGCCTTTATTGTTTACACTCATATTGACCTCTGCCATATTCATAACCATATCATTGTCAATTCTATAAGTTTGGATTACGCGAAAAAGTTTCAGGATTTTCAGGGCAGCAGTAAAGCGGTGCGCAGGTTAAGCGATACCGTTTGCATTGAGAAATGAAGCATAAATTGGATGATGAAATTAAAGATGTATTAAGAAAGAATATAACTTTATATCGTGAAAAAAGGGGTTTTACAAAGTATGCTTTGGCAGATAAGTTAGGTGTAGACCATTCCTATATATCTAACCTTGAATCTGGCAAGAAAGGTATAACCTTAGCATTGCTTTATCAACTTTCTAAAGTTTTAGGGGTATCTATAAATGCTTTATTTAGTGATAACAACGATAGTGAGATAATAGGTAATATTGATACAATGCTAAAGAATTTATCGCAAGAAAATTTGGAAAAAATAGAAAGAATAATAATTTTTCATATTAATGAGTTGGAAAAGCATCGTTAATATGCTAAAATATAGATAGGCTCAAAAATTATTAAATCAAAATGAGGAATAATTGAATGAAGAAATTGGAGCCAGAGAAACAAAGTCTGGGGGTAATATTTCAACAGCAAAAAGTAATCGGTGATTTATATAATGAACACTATGAAATGTTATTTAAGTATGCCCACCAGATTTTGCAAAACGAGGCGGCGGCGGAAGAAGTTATACAAGAAACTTTTAGAGCCGTTTCTATGAATATTGAAAAGTTTTTGAAAAGTGATAATATTAAAGAATCGCTTATCAGAACTTTGCAAGTTTCAATAATTACCTATCTATATAATAAAAATTATAAAATGCTGTTTGAATATGCGTGTTCTATTTTACGAAATAAGGATACGTCCCAAGAAGTTGTACAGGAAACTTTTAGAGTTGCTTGTGAAAAGATTGAAGACCTTTTGAAAAGCCAAGATATGACCGGTTGGCTTGTTAGAGCATTGCAATTTTCAATAAAAAGATATAAAAGACAGAAACAGACAATCTCTAAATACATAGCTCAGGTTCCTGATGATTTTGATTTCGAAAATATTGTTGATGAAAGATTGCCGGATGAAGATGTGAAAATATTGTATTCAGATTTAGCCAAGCATAAAGATTTTGACTTGCTGACAGAATTTGCAGTGGATGGTAAGCCTATAAAAGAGATTGCTGAAAAGCGGCATATTTCTATTGACGCTTGTAATAAAAGATTATCTAGGATTAAAAAAGTTTTTCGTGATAAAATAAGTAAAGATAATAAATAAATTTTTGAAGAAAATAAAAAAAACTAAAATTTATGTCAGGTTTTGCATCTGTAATGGCATATATATAATAGAGGGGAGGTTTGGTTATGTCTAAGGTCGAAGAAAAAGGGCGTCCAAAATATAGTAAATTCGACAAAATGGAAACTTCTGTTTTAGAGGCGATTCTGCGAGCGGATTTTGATGCCCCAGAAGCTGAAAGGTTGGATGTGGAAGCTGTTATATATATTTCTAACCTGTTGGCAGAACGTCAAAAAACTCCCGAATCTGATGTTAATAAGGCTCAAGAGGAGTTTTTCAAGTACTATTATCCATTAGAAAAATCAATATATGATTTTGGTGATGAAGATGATAACGATTTTGAGCCAGAAACAAATGAACATAAGGTTGCAAGCAAAACAGATAATGTTGTGCCTTTCCGCAAAAGGCTATGGCGTAATTTTGCCAGTATAGCGGCTGTGTTTGTAATATTTATGTTCGGCGGCACTCTTACGGCGTATGCTTTTGGTTACGACCTTTTTGCTGCGGTTGCCAGATGGAATGATGAACATTTTTGGATTGAAAAACAGTTAAACACCGCAGAGATAACTGATATATTATCGGATTATAGCGATGTTGAACATCTGGTTCCCAAATGGCTGCCAGATGCTTATGAGTTTGAAAATGTAAATATTGTTCAATACCCAAATGGTCGTATAATCCGTTCAAGCTTTGTACAAAACGTTAATAATGAAAAGTTGCATATTAGTATTAATTATAAACAGGATTTGGATAATGTACAAACCATTTATGAAAAAACGGATGACGATGCTATAATATATGATAAGGGCGGCGTTGAACATTACATTATACAAAACTCCACTAATCTTACAATAGTTTGGCTTAGTAATGATTTAGAATGTTCTATTGTTGGTAGCTTTTCTGTGGCTGAAGCAAAAAAAATAATTAATTCACTTTATAGTTAATTTACTTTATGGAGGATAAGGATAATGAAAAAAAAG
>CANSKT010000060.1 GCA_947647555.1 uncultured Peptococcaceae bacterium
ATATCCGGCCGGGCGGTCGGGGAGTGAGAATTATGGCAGTTGTGAGGTTTCTTTGACCTTGACGGATAATGCGCAGATTTGGCAGTTGAATCGGCAGTTTCGGCAGGTTGACCGGCCGACTGATGTTCTTTCTTTTCCGCAGTATCAGGCCGGCGAGCCGCTTTTACCGCATTCTTCTCTGGGGGACATTGTCATTTCTCTGCCTAAAATGGCCGAGCAGGCCGCGGCTTATGGACATGCACAAAAGAGAGAGTTAGTTTTTCTGTTTGTGCATGGTTTGCTGCATTTGCTGGGGTATGACCATGAGATTTCCGCGGACGAGGAGCGGCGGCAGTTTGCCCGGCAGGACGAGGTTCTGGCGGCTCTGAATATTTTAAGATAGTAGGGCAATAATTTAACGAAAAATAAAGAGGATTTGGAATAATATGGGTATAGATTTAGATGCGTATTTTGGTCATCAGGCACTGCCAGAGGATTATAAATCCGGTTTTGTGGCTTTGATTGGCCGGCCGAACGCCGGCAAAAGCACCCTGTTAAATCAGGTTTTGGGGCAGAAGATTGCGATTGTTTCCGATAAGCCGCAAACTACGCGTACCAAAATTCAGGGTATCTACACTGACGAGGAAATGCAGGCTATTTTTTTTGATACGCCGGGACTGCATAAGCCGCGCCACAAGCTGGGCGATTATATGAACCGGGCGGCCGAGGTTACGTTTGGCGATGTGGACGTTATTTGCTATCTGGTGGACGCCAGTCAGCCCTTTGGCGGTGGGGAGGCGCATATTTGCAAGCAGTTGGCCGCTTTATCCGGGTCAGCCGGAAAAACGCCGGTTTTTCTGTTGCTGAATAAAATGGACTTGTTACCGGGTGAGGAGCATGATATTTTAAGTCTGGCGCAGCCTTATCTGGCGCGTTTGCAGTTTGCGCAGATATTGCCGATTTCTGCCATGACCGGGCAGGGCGTGGAGGAACTGCTGGCGGCGTTGCGTGCTGTGTTGCCGGTGGGGCCGCGTTATTATGATGATGAGCAGCTGACTGACCAGCCGGAACGCCTGATCATGGCCGAGATTATCCGGGAAAAGATTTTTCTGGCGGTGCGCGAGGAAATTCCCCATGCTGTGGCCGTCAGTATCAACCAGTATCAACGCCGTTCTAATGGCATGCTTTATCTGGAGGCCATGATTTTTGTGGAGCGCGACAGTCAAAAGGGCATAATCATTGGCAAGGGCGGTGCAATGCTGCGCAGTATCGGTCAGGCGGCGCGTGCCGAGATTGAGGGGCTTTTTGCCGAGCAGATTTATTTGGATTTGCGTGTTAAGGTCAAAAAAGATTGGCGTGATGACGCCTGGCTGCTGAAAAGTTTGGGTTATGATCCTAAAAAGCTGTAAAATATAGCCGGACTGCCTGTTAAGGCAAACCGGCTATGTTTGTAGAAGCCATCTATTATAAAAGGGAAATATTATTATGGATTTAAGGGCTCAAAATGATGAATGTTTAATTTTGCGCAGCCGTGATTTTAATGAGTCCGACCGGCTGCTGACCGTTTTTGGCCGGAATTTGGGCAAAATGGCTTGTTTGGCCAAAGGGGTGCGCAAGCCGAAAAGCCGTTTAAAGGCGGCCACTCTGCCTTTTGTTTGCGGCCAGCTGGAGTTTTCCGCGTCACCGCGCCGCGCTGGTCAGTTGGGGCAGGCGGGCAGTCAGGGTCTGCGTCTTATAACTCAGGGCGAAACCTTGCACAGCCTGCCTGAGCTACGCGATGATTTGGTTAAAATCGGCGCGGCTAATTATGTAGCCGAAATGTTGGATTGGGTTTTGCCGCCGGAAAAGCCGCAGGAGAATTTGTATATTCTGGCGGTTACGGTATTGCTGCTGCTGGCCGCGTTGGAGGAACCGCGTCAGCAGTATCTGCTGCTGAAGTTTTTTGAACTGCGTCTGTTGGGAGAATTGGGTTGGCGGCCGCAGTTGGAGGGCTGCGCGCGCTGTGGGCGCAGTGTGGCCAGCCTGCCGGCGCCTTTGCCGGGAGCCGCGCCGGCAATTTTTACGGCACCGGCTCTGGGGGGGCTGGTTTGTTCTACTTGCCGTCGGGATTTGGGCTGGAGCCTGGGCGCGCCCGGCGGCCGGGAGATTAATAATTCCTCTGGCGAGGCTATTTCCAAGGGCGGCGTCAGGGTTTTGAGCAGTTTGCTGGATTGGGAACCGCGCCGTTTTTTGCAGCTGCGGCTGGGGGCGGATTTGAGCCGCGAGGTTAACCGGGCGCTGTGGTCGTATCTTGATTATCATTTGGGGCAGGGCAGTTTGAAAGCGCGGAAAAATTTGCTGTTATATTGCAGTGAAATATTGACAAGCCCGGCATAAATTGTTACAATACTATTTTAGGGATAAATAGCATTTCAGAAAAAATGCGTTTGAATATAAGGAGTGAAAAGCATGAATTTTCAGCAGCTGATTTTAAATCTGCAAAAATATTGGGGCGAGCAGGGGTGCGTTATTTTGCAGCCCTATGACCTGGAAAAGGGCGCCGGCACTATGAACCCGGCCACCTTTTTGCGCGCTTTGGGCCCGGAGCCCTGGCAGGTTGCTTATGTTGAGCCGTCGCGCCGGCCGACGGACGGACGCTATGGGGAAAACCCCAACCGCTTGCAGCACTATTTTCAGTTTCAGGTGATTTTGAAGCCCAGCCCGGATAATGTGCAGGAACTTTATTTGGAAAGTCTGAAAGCGCTTGGTATTGACCCGGCCGAGCATGATATCCGTTTTGTGGAGGATAATTGGGAAAGCCCCACTCTGGGCGCCTGGGGACTGGGCTGGGAGGTTTGGCTGGACGGTATGGAGGTTACGCAGTTTACCTATTTCCAGCAGTGCGGCGGCCTGGATTGTAAACCGGTTTGCGCGGAGATTACCTATGGTATTGAGCGTCTGGCCATGTTTATCCAGGAGGTGGACAGCGTTTATGACATCAACTGGGTGGACGATGTTAGCTATGGCGATGTTTATCATCAGAATGAGGTTGATTATTCTACCTATAATTTCAAAGTTTCTGACGCGGACATGCTTTTCAAACTTTTTGATATGTATGAAGCGGAAACCAAGCGGATTTTGGCGGCCGGGCTGGTGCAGCCGGCTTATGATTATGCGCTGAAATGTTCGCATACCTTTAACCTGCTGGACGCGCGCGGCGCTATCAGTGTGACGGAGCGGCAGAGTTTTATCGGCCGGGTGCGCGCTATGGCGCGGCTTTGTGCGGAGGCTTATGTGGAACAGCGGCAGCGGTTGGGATTTCCGCTGCTTAAAGACGCAGAACAGCGCCGTTTGTTGGGGCTTGATGAATTGAAAGAGGGGGCAGAATAATGGCCAGAGATTTGTTATTTGAGATTGGCATTGAGGAAATTCCGGCGCGTTTTATGGAGCCGGCGCTGAAACAGCTGCGTGAACTGACGACGTCCGCTTTGCAGCAGGCTGGTCTGGCTTATGAGGATATGCAGGTTTATGGCACGCCGCGCCGTATTGCTTTGTTGATTAAGGCTCTGGCGGAGGTTCAGCCGGACAGTCAGGCGGAAAGCAAGGGACCGGCGGTTAAGGCGGCTTATGGCCCGGACGGTGCGCCTAGCAAGGCGCTTTTGGGCTTCTGCCGTGGGCAGGGCATTGAGCCGGAACAGGTTCTGCAAAAGGAAATTAAGGGCGTGCAATATGTTTACGCTGTGAAAGAGGTTAAAGGCCAGCCGACGGCAGAATTGTTGCCGGCCATGCTGGAAGAAATTGTGCATAAGCTTTATTTTCCCAAGCCGATGCGCTGGGGCAATCAGGAAATGCGTTTTGCCCGGCCTATTCGCTGGCTGGTACTGCTTTTTGGCAGTGATGTTCTGCCGTTGGAGATTGCCGGGGTTAAGGCTGGGCGTATAACGCGCGGTCATCGCTTTTTGGGCAATGGTCAGGCTGAAATTAAGGAACCGGCGGCTTATCTGCTGACTTTGCAAAATGAATATGTGATTGCTGACCAGCAGCTGCGTCGGGAGAAAATCTGGGCGCAAATTCAGGCTGTGGCTAAAGTGGCCGGTGGCATGGTGAAGCCAGACGAGGATTTGCTTTCTGAATTGGTTTATATTCTGGAATATCCCACAGCGCTTTTGGGCAGCTTTGACGCTAAATATCTGGATATTCCGGAGGAGTTGGTGGTAACGCCTATGCGTGAACATCAGCGCTATTTTCCGGTTTATGATGCTTCCGGAACCAGACTGCTGCCGCATTTTATTACGGTGCGCAACGGCAACAGTGAGCATTTGAATATTGTACAGGCCGGCAATGAAAAGGTTTTGGCGGCGCGTCTGGCCGACGCGGAATTTTTCTGGCAGGAGGATTGCTCGCATAAGCTGGAAGATAATTTGCCGCGTTTGGAGCATATTGTTTTCCATGAAAAGCTGGGAACTCTGGCGGCTAAGGTGCAGCGCATTAAAACGCTGGCCGGGCATATTGCGGCCAAGTTGGTTTATAATGAAGATGACCGCCGGGATACGGAGCGCGCGGCCGTTTTGATGAAATGTGATTTGGTTTCCAATGCGGTTTATGAGTTTACGGAGTTGCAGGGCATTATGGGTGAATATTATGCCCGTCATGATGCGGAAACGCCGCAGGTGGCGCAGGCAATTCGTGAGCATTATTTGCCGCGCTTTACTGGTGATACGCTGCCGCAGACCAAAGCCGGTATTGCTTTAGCGCTGGCGGACAGGCTGGATAGTCTGGTGGGCTTTTTCGGTCAGGGCATGGTGCCGACCGGCTCCCAGGATCCTTATGCTTTGCGTCGGGCGGCTATCGGCGTGACCCAGATTTTGCTGCAAAACAAGTTGAGCCTGAATTTGCAGTGGCTTTGTCAAAAGGCTTATGCGCTTTATGATGGCATTGAAATGGTGAAAGATGAAGCGGCCACAATGGAGGCGATTGCTAACTTTTTCCGTCAGCGTTTGGAGAATGTTTTGAGCGAGGAGGGCGTGGCTTATGATGTGATTAACGCCATGGCCAGTCTGCCACTGGTTTGTCCTCTTTATAATTATCAAAAGGCGCATGCGCTGGCTGATTTCAAGCGTGATGCAGATTTTGCCCAGCTGATGGCGGCCTATGGCCGGGCGGCTAATCTGTTGAAGAATACGGAGGCCAAGGCGGATATTGATGAGAAACTGTTTGCGGAGCCGGCGGAGGGTGAACTTTATGCGGCTTTGCGCGCGGCAAGTTCCAAGCTTTTAGCGGCGCTGGCCAAGCGTGATTATCTGGCTGCTTTGCGTGAGTTGGCGGCGGTTCGGCCGCAGCTGGACGCTTTCTTTGAGGCAGTTTTGGTAATGGCCGATGACGAAGCTGTGCGTGCTAACCGTTTGGCGTTGCTGCAAATGCTGGTGACGATGACTTCAGAGTTGGGTGACCTTTCCGCGCTGGTGAACAAGGGCTGATTGCACCGTAATTTAAATTTGTTTTGATATTGAGGAGAATTTTATGCTGCACAATTTTATTGCTATTGTGAGCGTTTTTGCGGTGCTGCTTACGATGTTTGAGCGTGTTTTCCGGCAAAAGCAGCGCGGTATTAAGGCTAATCTGCTTTGTCGGCATCACATTATGGAGTTTGTTATCTATCCTTATTCGTTGCTGCTGGCTTATCATGTGCTGGCTTATACCTTTGACTGGCCGCAGATTTGGGGCGCGGCGCTGAACACCGTGCTTATTCCCTGGGGTTGGCTGGATTGGGTTGGCGATTTACTTTGCATTGCCGGTATGGTAATTTTCGTCTGGTGTATTCAATCCTTTGGCGCGGCTTTCCGCCTGGGTGTGGATTATGAACACCCCCAGCCGCTGATTACTACCGGTATTTATGCCTATACGCGCAATCCCATGTATGTGGCTTATGATTTGATTACTTTGGGTCTTTTCCTGATTTATCCCACGCCGCTGTTCTTTATTCTGGGTTTGGGCTGTTGGTCTATTTTCTTCCGCCAGACCACCATTGAAGAAGAATTTTTGCGCAAATATCATGGCGCTGCCTTTGAAGAATATTGTAGCAAAGTTGGCCGGTTTTTCAAGGAATTTTAATTTAAGATATTGACAAACTTTTTGAAATTTCAAATAAATATTAAAAGCAGCTCTTCCTTTTGGGAGGGGCTGCTTTAAGTTTTAGTTATACTAAAATAATCTTTTTCATATATGGTAAATACTAAATTGGTTGCAAAATTATATTCAAATATTATAGTGAGAATTTCATCTTTTGCAATGTTTTTCATTATTATAAATATAATTTCTTTAATTTAAGATAACCTCGTTCGTTATGAGCAATGTCAGCCCAATCCATAATTGCGGACAAAATGAAAATTGGGTCAAGCACAGAGTCACCAATTTTTGGTTTTTGCATTTCAATAGCTATAATACCAACCGCAGTATGTTCATTGCATTTGGGGTGGCCGAATTTATAATTATGAGCATTGCCTTTTTCTATTTTGCCGCCATGTTTTTTCATATAGTCTTCCAAAATATCAAATAAAACCAGATTATATGCTGGTTTTGGTAGTTTGTCACAGGCAATGGCATTATTATTTTCAGTTAGCCAAAATGTAAAAGGCTTGCCGGTAAGTGTATAGGCTGTTGTTTTATCACCATTGTTCTGTAATTTGGTACGGATTTTTTCTGCTGCTATCATTTTAATTTTCCTTTCTATGTATCAGTGTTTTTGGTTCATTATTCTGTTTTTCTTATTTATGTCTGTACATTGGAATTGATAACGATACTGTTGGTTTCGGCTTCCCATTCAACCTGCATTTGCAGGGCTTCTGGGATTGTGCGTACCGGCAGGTAAACTATACCGTTAATGGTAACTGGCTCGGCGTTTTGATTTGAGATTTGTATGCCATTCAATATAATTTTCGTATTATTATAGGTTGCCCAAACCTGCTTTGGTCTGTTTGCCTTGGGCATGATTAATGCTAAAAGCAGAAATATAGTGATAATTGTAATAAGCAATTCCCTTTTCATTTTGTAAGTCCTTTTGTTGCTTAAACTGAATTGAAAAATTGTATCTTTTGTCTAATAGTATATCAGTTCAAGCGCGTAAAGTCAATTATTTTATCAAAAAAGTTAGCGAAACATCATTTTTGTTGGGTATAATTATCACTAGGGAGTGATGTTGATTGTTAGCTGATAAAATTAAATGTTTACGCAAGGCCAGAGGTTGGACACAGGCTGAACTTGGGCAGAAAGTTGCTTTGAGCCGAACAGGTATAAATGCCTGGGAGCAGGGATTATCCATGCCATCTACGGCGATGTTGGTTGAACTAGCCAGGGTTTTTGCGGTTTCAACTGATTATCTGCTGGGCTTGGACAATGTGGCCAGCATTGATGTTTCCGGACTTTCAGAAAGAGATGTAGCAATTTTGGCAGAATTAGCGGAGCGTTTACGTAATAATAATGCCTGATATAGAATTTGTGTATGAAAAAGCAGTCCCTTCCATAGGTTGGAGGAGGGCTGCCTTTTGTGTGAACACTTAGCGATTGGCAAGGCCACTTTAGTGGACGCAGACAGAGCTTAGTGTGAACCATTTCGACCAGCCGCGCCCTTTAGGGTAGCGGCTGGTCGATTGTATTTGTTTAATATTTCAATTATCTAGCTTGAGCCAGCTTGTCCACTGCTTCTTCCAGGGATTGAACGAAAAATACATTCTGACCCTGATTGGACTCATAAATAAAATCGCGCAGCGGTTTGCTGGTATATTGGCTATAATCGCCATAAATTGCAATTTTTATTTGATAATTAACGAATTTTTGCAAAATTTCTCCGGCCAGTCCGGTGCTTAACACGAAAAAATCTTCAGATAGCTGGTGTTTGGCCAGCACAATCCTTTCTGCTTCGGTGTTATATTTAGCTGACATTATCAAATCCAGTGCGGATTGGCTGTCGGAAATTAATTGCTCCGGGCTATTGATTACGGCAATATTAACGCCGTTTTTTACTACTTTTTCAATTTGCATTTTGTTTACTCCTTTTTAACCTTGCAGACCGCGTGCCTGCCGGTTCATATCTTCAATAACAATGTCAAAAATTTCACCAAGGCTTGCGCAGTATTCTAAAACCTGCCAGGGCTCGTTGGTGTGAAAATGAATTTTAATCAGTTGCGCATCGCCCACAGCCAGCAGGCAGTCGCCGTTGAAATGTTGATTAAAATATTCGCTGATTGCTGTTTCATCAAGATTATCGCCCTCAATCAGCAGTTGGGTATCATATTTAAATTCGGTCATTTTTAACGCTCCCTTAATAAGTATTCTATTTCCTGTTGCGGTGTGATTACCGTCTGGCCTTTTTCGTCCAGCAGTGGGGTCAAGCCGCCGGCATTACCGGAGGTTGTAAATAAATAATTCACGCCGGTTTTGGTGTCAAGCAAAATTTCTATGCTGCTAATTCGTCCCTGAGAGAAAATTCTTTTAAAGCGTTTTTCGGTATTTGCCATGTTGGGTTTCTCCTAAAATTCGATTTATTTTGGTAAAGCTGCAATTGTATGTTGATGGTTATGTTTATGGCCGAACAGGCTGTGTGAATGAGTGTGTTTGTGTCTTATAGTTTGGTTGTAAGTAATACCATTCAGGGTTTTGGTTAGCTTATGAATATGTGTATGATTGTGCGTTATTGACAGCGTATCCAGAATAATCAGAATGGTGCCGGCCAACATCAGCAACAGGGCTGGCAAATAGTTTGGCGCCGGTGTTTCATGCAGTAAAATAAATGAGAAAAATGCACCGATGAACGGGGTTATGGCATAATAAGCGCTGGTTTTGGCTGCGCCAAGCACGTTTTGAGCCTTGATATAACAGAAGATGCTTAAACCGTATGCAATAAAACCTAGAAGCAGGCTTAAGGGAATATATTGTGCCGGCGGCAGGGTTTCGCCAATAATCAGTGATATAAACAGCGCGCCCAGGCCTGAGCCTAAACCTTTTAAGATGACAATTTCATAGGTGTTTTTGCTGGCCAGCATTTTGGTACAATTATTTTCCAAGCCCCAGAAAACGGCGGCCAGCAATACCAGCAATGAGCCCCAGGAAAAATTAAGGCTGGAGATATCCTCAAAGGAAAGCAAAATGCTTGACAGGGTAACCAGAACGATTGCGTGCCAAAGCCGGGCGGATATTGACTCTTTGAAGATGCACAGGGCAATTAAAGAGGTGGCGACTATCTCAAAATTGTTCAGCAACGACGCATTGGCGGCGGCGGTATGAGCCAGACCAAGCATTAACGCTATTGGCGCTAAAATATCTAAAATAATCATGCCGGACACGTATGGTAAATCGTCTTTGTTGAGGCTGGGCGTGCTACGTTTGCCGGTATTTCTGGTTAATGAAAAAAGATAAATAAGAGCGATACCCGAGCCGGCGCCCAAATAGAGTAAGGCGGCCATTATTGTCGGTTCAACATTTTGCAGCAGAGTTTTGGCAAATGGTATATTGATAGCGTAAAAAATGGCGGCCAGAATAGCATAAATAGTGGCGATAATTCCTTTGGACATCTGCATTTCCCTTTCCATTGGGTAGTTTTCCTAAAATTCGATTTGCAAGCCAACTTGTAGCTGTTGCACCATGCCGCCCAGTTCCTGCCGCAGGATATCAAAAGCTGGCTGGCCGGTGCAATGACCGGTGTAGATAGCTTGCAGACCTAGCTGGCGCAGTTGGGCGGCCAGAGCCTGAACTTCTTCCGCGGAGCGCTGATACAGATGAAAGCCGCCAATCAGCATATGGACGGGGCGATTTAGCTGTTGACTGACCTCTTGAATGATGTTCAGCACGCCGGCATGGGAGCAGGAATTGAAAACAACCAAGCCGTCTGGGCGGTCGAAAACCAGACTTTGCTCATGGTCAAAGTCGTCCGGTTGCCAGGTGCCGTCGGTTTGCTGGCGGTACATCTTGGCCTGCTGACCCTCTGCGGCCAGACCCGGCGTGGTGTGGGGCAACAGGTAAACATTGTCTAGCAGCTGGTAAATGCCGTCTACTGGTTGCAAGCGCTGTGCAAAATCTTGCAGAATATCAGGTCTGATACCGATATATTTGTACTCCTGCGCATTATCTTCAGCAATTTTATAGCAATTTGCTTCAGCCTGCCGGCGCAGGTAAAATTTAGCTCTCTGGTTATGCTGGAAAAAATCTGCCATACCGTCAGCGTGGTCATAATGTGCATGGGACAGCACGCCATAATCAACATCAGCAATATCCAGCCCCAGCGCGGCCGCATTGGCCAGAAACAGCGCTGAAGCGCCCGTATCCAGCAGCAGACTTTGGCCGTCCATTTCAATATAAATACTCAAACCCCATTCGCCGGGCATCTCTGCCTGACCGATATTATCTACTAAAACCGTAGCCTGCATAAGTTTTTTCACTCCATTCTTTTTAATAATACCATTTTAGCATAAACCTGGTATAAATAAAAGCCTTTTTCTCCGGACAAATAAAAGTAGATTATGTTGCTCTGGGCAGGTTTATGGGGATTTATGCCGAATATAATCAGAGTTATATAATAGATGATTATAAAAGGGAGGTTTCCGGGTGAAGCTGCGTTTGATTGAGGGCGGCGCTGGCAGTGGCAAAAGCTATTTGTGTTTGCAGGAACTGGCCGCGCGACAAAAGGCCGAGCCGCTGGGCAAGCCGTTGCTGCTTTTGGTGCCGGAGCAGGCCACGTTTGCCGGTGAGCGCGCCTATGTTAACTTTACGGAGGGCGGCGATGAGCCGATTGGTGCCAGTTTGCGCGTGCAGGCTGTCAGTTTTTCCGGTTTATATCGGCTTTTGGCGGCGGAACAGACATTTGCGGCATTGCCCTGGCTGGACGAGCAGGGGCGAGCCATGCTTTTGGAGGCCTGTTTGCAGCAGAACCGCGGCCAGCTGGAGATTTTGGACGCGGCGGCCGGCAATATCAGCTTTGTTGACGCTTTGGCCAGGGCGCTGGTGGAGTTTGAGCAATATGCTATATCGCCGGCTGATTTGCGCCGGGCGGCGGAACAGCTTAACGACCGTTTGCTGGCGGCCAAGCTGCGTGATTTGGCGCGGCTTTTTGAGGCCTATCTGCATATGGTAGTGGGCGGCTTTCGTGACCAGGGCCTGATGATGGCCGAGTTGGCGCAGGCGGCGGAAAATTCGGAGTTGTTGGAGGGAGCGGAAATCTGGTTGGATAGCTTTCTGGATTTTAACCCCTCGCAGTTGGCCGTTTTGCGTGCGCTTTTTCCCAAACTGCAAGCGGTTAATCTGTGCCTGTGCCTGCCGCCGGAGGCCACCGAGCCGAATGGTATTGGCCGTATTTTTGGCGGTCAGCGCCGCCTGCGCCGGCAGTTTTTGCAGCTGGCGGCCGAGGTTGGCGCGGAGGTGGAAATAACCAGACTGACGGCTAACCAGCGCCAGAAACATAACCCGGAACTGGCGGCGGTGGAGGCCTGTTTTGCCTTTGGCTGTTTTGGTTATGGAGCCTGGCCTGATTTGCCGGGCAGCCAGCCGCCGGCTAATATTGAACTTATGGCTGCGCCGGATATTGCGGCGGAGGCGGCTTATGCCGCGCAGACTATTAGCCGTCTGTGCCGTGAGGAAAATTATAAATTCCGGGAAATTGCGGTTATTACCAGAAATTTGGCCAATTATCGTACTGAATTGGAAAATGCATTTCGGGATTTTAATATTCCTTATTTTTTTGATATGGGAGCGGAGTTGGGAAAACACCCTCTGGTTAAGCTGATTAGCACGGTTTTGAGCGTTTTGGTGGAAAATTGGTCAACTCCGGCCGTTCTGGCCTATTTGAAGTCTGGTCTGGCGACGGTGAGTACGGACGAAGCTGATGTTTTGGAAAATTATGCGTTGCGCTGCGGCCTGAAAAATTATATGTGGCGGCAGGCTGGTCAGTTTAAGCGCCGGGGCGGTCTTGAGCCGGAAGAACTGGCGCAGATTAATGAGATGGCGGCGCGCGCTATACAGCCACTGCTGGTATTTTGGGAGAAAACCAAGGCCGAGCAGCACCGTCTGCCGGTGGGCGTTCTGGCTGGCGCTTTGCAGGAATTGCTGCTGGATTTGCAGGTTGAAGCAACGCTTCTTGATTGGGAGCAGCAGGCTGTGCAACGGCAGGAGTTGCGTCTGGCTGACGCGCATCGCCAGATTTTGCCCAAGGTGGAGCAGCTTTTGACACAGCTGCAAGCCTTTTTGGCGGATTTGCCGGTTAGCTTTGCTGAATTTGCGGAACTTTGGCAAGAGGGTACGGCGCGTTTACAGTTAAGTTCCATTCCGCCCTCGGCCAATGAGGTTAACGTGGCGGAGGTCAGCCGCAGCCGTTTGCCGGAAATCCGCGCGGCTATTGTGTTGGGGCTGAATGAGGGCGAAATGCCGGCTGTGTTGGCGGAGGACGGTCTTTTGGGCAGTTTGGACCGCGAGCAGCTGGCCGGTTTGCCGGAGCCGCTGGAGTTGGCGGCCGGGCCGCGTGAAAGACAGGAAAATGAAGAATATTTGGCTTATATCGCTTTAACGCGTAGCAGCGAGCGGCTGTATCTTAGCTATGCGGAGCAGACGGCGGACGGCACGCCGCTGCGTCCCTCCACCGTGGTGACGCAGTTAAAACAGATTTTTCCCGGTTTGCCGTTGAAACGGCCAGAGGATTTGCCGCTGTTGGATAATTTGGGCGGAGAGCGGCATTTGCTGGCCGGATTGTCGGCGCATTTAACCAAACTGCGCGAGGGCGAGAGTGTGCCGCCGTTTGTGAACGATTTTTGGCGTGGTGTTTGCCAGCAGCTGACGGCGCAGGGGCAGCTTTCCGGGCCGTTGTCCGCGCTACGGCAGGGTTTGGCTTATCAGGTGAACAGCGCGCCGCTGGATAAACGCCGTTATTATGCGCTTTATGGC
>CANSKT010000061.1 GCA_947647555.1 uncultured Peptococcaceae bacterium
GTATTAACATTCAAAATAAATATCAAACAAAAAATAAGCACGGACAACAGAGTATTTCTGCAATCCGTGCTCAATTTTTTATGCGTATCCGATATAGAATTCATACTGTGTATCGGATATTTTTTCTGCCCATATCCACACAGAAGTAAAGCCTTCAATATTCTTGTATCTATTCAATCTGCCTTCAATATCGGTACCGATATTTTCGTTGTTTGCATTAACGGATATAGGGTTATCCCAACATTCGGTGGCTGTTTCATCAAGAGCTAACCCAATACTTTGAGCGTAATTCTGAGCGTAAGAAATCCAATAGTTGATATCGAATTCTTCAATTTGTTCAACTGCTGCGATGGCTTCCGAAACAGTATTTGTTGTGATTTCAAGCTCAGATTTTTCGCTTTTGGGCGGTTCTGTTTGCGTATGAGTATCTTGCTTTGGCTCGGTATTTGCTGCTGTGGATTGAGAAAAAATCGGCTCATTTAACACCTTTTCTGTACCAATTTTAGTGGCAGACGACTGTGTTGTTTCTTCCGCAAATGTACTTTTATCAACTGTTTCATTCTCTGCTTTCTCAGTTAATTCTTCTGCCCGCCTTGTATAAATTACAGCGTTAGCTGATGAACTTTCAGTCGCTTTTTTATCTTGCTCTCTATGGGCAGTGCAGCCTGCCATAGCGAAAATGACGGTCAATATCATTGTGAATACTACGATTTCTCTCATACAAAAATCACCTCGCTATTTACAATTTCCATCGCTCTGTTACGAATGTTGTTCATCTTTCGCACCCATAGCATAGGGTTATTAACTTTCAATTTTCCAGTTACATTTTCCTTTTCGGCAAATGCTTTGACAAGCTGTGAAAACATTGCTTCTGCCTGTTCCTCAATGTCTGCAAGATACTGATACAACTTTTCCGATGTGAGCAGATTATAGTATCTGATACGATGATGTTGTTTAAGATACTGTCTGTGTCGGTTTGCCCACACGCCGATATGTAGTTCCTTTTGCTCTTTTGTTGTGATACAAGGCAGTTGATAATTGCCTTGATTTTGATAACGCACATTAGGTTCTTTCATAGTAATCAATCCTCCTTTGACTACATTGTAGCAAAAGGCTTTATATTATACGAATGTGCGGATTTTTAAGCATAGAAAAAGACACCAACCTTTCGATTGATGTCTTCCCGCTATGCGATTAAGATATCATTTTAAAGTGTCGCAGGGCTTCCTCAATCAACTTTACCTTTTCAGGCGGACATTGAGGTTGTTTCTGGTTATCTTCCTTAGAATTGTTGTAACAATCTCTTTCGATAATACCATGTTTTTGCTTTATCTGAGCAATGTAAAGCGAAGATACTTTTACACAATGTTTATCGAATATGTAATCTTTTATTTCATCATAAGTTGCCTTTGCTTCGGATGTTGTTAAATCCAGCTCGTCCATGTCAACGGTAATGTCGATATATGTATCCGGATTTTTTCTAACCAACTGAACAACCGTCTCCACATGATGAGTTCGGGGAAACATATCTACCGGCTGCACCAGTGATAAAGTATATTTTTCGGCACAAAGCAGCTGTAAATCACGCGCCAAAGTAGACGGATTACAGGAAACATAAACCAGCTGTTGCGGCCGCAACTGCAAAAGACCATGCAAAAGCTGCTTATGACAGCCGCGGCGCGGTGGGTCAACAATTACTGCATCTATGCAATGTTTTTGCTTAAGCATTTTATCAAACTCATTTTCAGCCTTACCCTGCCAGAATTCAGCATTAGCCATCTGATTTAATTCCGCATTTTGCCGCGCATTTTCCACTGCACCGGCATTTAACTCAATACCCCAGAGATGCCGTAAACCGGGCAAATGCCTGGCCAGATAAATACCCAACGTACCAATGCCGCAGTAAGCGTCTAGCAAAAACTCGGTTTTTGTAGATAACGCCATCTGCAACACCGAAAGCAAACGCATGGTTTGGGCATTATTGACCTGAAAAAAAGCCTCTGGAGCAATTTGATACTGCACATCATCCAAAGTATCAGTTAAAAAACCAACCGGAGAAAACGTCTGCCAGCCTTTGGGAGTCTGCACTCCCCAAACCAGTAAATCAGTAAACTCCGCGCTGATTTGCTGCAAAAAAACACGCGCCGCCGCCAGCTGCTCCGCACCGGCTTCTGACAAACGCAAAAAGAGCATTAACTTCTGATAAGCAAAGCTATATCGCAACATAACGTCGCTAATGCCACCCGGCAAATCACCTCGCTGCAAACGCGTAATCAGTTGGTTTACTTTTTCCGGAAACAACAGCTGACACGCCGCAGCAGCCGGGCTATGCGTTTCTTCGTCCCAAAAGCTTAAGCTGTAACCGGCCGCGTCACTGCTGACGTGAAAAATGCCCTTGTTGCGATAATGATAAAGCTGCTCCGGCGCAGCCGCAATAATTGGCCGCAGAACAGACAGTTCGACCGCAGAAAAACCGCCCAAACGCTGTAAAGCAGACAGCACCTGCTCCTGCTTGAAATACAATTCCTCCGCATAAGTCATATGCTGAAGCTGACAGCCGCCGCAGCCGGCATAAACCTGGCAAAGCGGAGGCTGTCGCCTTTTTTCCGGCGCTGACTGCACAATTTGCAGCAAACGCGCATAAAAAACACCGCGCCGCTGACTGCTGATTTCAGCCTGCACCAACTCGCCGCGCAGCGCTCCCTGTATAAAAATCACACGCTGACCCAGCCGAGCCACTCCCCAGCCGTCATGCGTATAACCGCTGATTTCCGCCGTAAAAACGTCCCCAGGCCGCAGCTCTGCCGTTTCTGTATAGTTATTTCTTTTTATATCCGATGACAATGTTGACAATCTCCAAAAAAATATTATAATATATGTTGTTCCATTAAATTAAAAACGAGGTGTACCAATGTCTAAAAACGCTAAAGTAACCAAAACCAACGCCATGCGCGCGCTGGACGCACAAAATATCGCCTACACTCACACCGCCTATCCCTGCGACGGCTTTATGGACGGCCTGAGCGTGGCGCAGGCTGTGGGCAAAAATCCGGAAACAGTTTTCAAAACGCTGGTAACAGTGGCCGCCAGCCGCCAGAATTATGTTTTTGTCATTCCCGTGGCTGCCGAACTTGATTTGAAAAAGGCTGCCGCCAGCGTTGGTGAAAAATCTATCGCCATGCTGCCAGCCAAAGATATTACCGCTACCACCGGCTATGTAAAAGGCGGCTGTTCGCCTGTTGGCATGAAAAAGCAATTCCCCACGGTTATAAACGCCAGCGCGCAATCTTTAAGCGAAATAACCGTAAGCGCAGGCAAACTGGGGCTGCAAATCACTCTTGCGCCCCAGGATTTGGCGCAAATTTGCGCCGCCCAATTCGCCCTGCTCACGGTTTAATCGCCTGCTTATTTATTTTTGTTTAATTGGTCTGCCGGCGGCAGGCCAAATTTTTTGCGGAAATAGCCCTCGCCTTTAAAATAACCCTCCGCACCATAAAGCGCCGCACAAGGATTATGCCCCAACACACGGTCTTTCACCACCAAAACAGTAAAAGGCGTTTCTGTATATTTGAAGAACAGAGTATCATGCCCCACACAAAGACCAATCACCACATTAAAATCCGTGCCGGCCGCCGCCAACAGTTTGGCCTGACCCACCGGATTGCAGGCCGCTTCATAACCACAGCCTTTTAACTTATTTTCATCGGCAATGCCAAAATCATTTTTATCAAAGCCGCCGTTTTTGCAGATAAGCGAACAGGTCTTTATGCCATGCGCGCGCAGTAAACGGTCAAAAACTGCGGCCTCGCGCTGCAAACCCACGCAAAAAGCGATACCCACCAGCTTATAATCCATACGTTTAATAAACTCAATCGTTTCATAAACGCGGTTCCACTGGCAATAGCCGTCATGCTCAATCTGTGCCGATTCCTGAAAAATACGCAGGTTCTCCTCCTCATGATAAACCTCCGGCAGACCGACGTATAACTCCGGCTCACGCATGGGGCAATTTTGCGGCATCTTATCCTTAGTATTGTTGTAACAGGCTTTTACAGCACAATGTGCACAGGTATACATAATATCAACGTCCTTTCATTTACAAAATATTTTCATTCAACTTTTTACTGTTTATTTATGCTCACCCAGGTTGCCTCAACGGCTCAAAAGACAAATCTGGATAATTGCCGTTTCAATAGCGTCCATAATATCACTTATGCCGCTTTTAAACTTTTTATCAGCCGTCAGCAGCGTTTCCAAAGCCTTTTGCAGTTTTTTTTCCGTATACTTAGCCGCCTGCCGCCCGGCCTTCTCAATTACAAAAGGGTGCCCCTTGCCGCTGGCCGCCATAATCTCCTTAACCGTATAGCCATGTTGCTGCATACCCTTGACAATATACAGCGTCTGAAAGTGGTCAGCCAGGCGCGGCAACACGCTCTCCGGCGCTTCATTTAATACTACCTGCTCCAGCGCATGCAAAGACTGCGCCAGATTGCCGGTCGCCACAAAATCAATCAGATTAAAAATACTGGCCTGCACATTACTGCTGACCACCGCCTCCACATCGGCCTTGGTGATTTCCGGCTGCCCGACCGCATAAACGCTCAACTTTTCCAGTTCATTATTAATCAGCGTACAATCATAATCACAATACAACAACAGCTGTTGCTTGGCCGCCGCCTGCATGTTGCAGCCCTTTTGCCGCAGCAAACCGTCCAGCCACAACACAGCGTTATTGCCCTTAAGCGCCGCAAATTCCTGCACAACGCCGCATTTGGCCGCCGCCTTACACAGCTTCTTTACCTTATTAATACTCTCGCCGGCCAGAAAAACCAACACCGTAGTTTCCGCCGGGTTCTGCAAATAAGTCAACAACTCCTGCAAATCCGGCTCAGCGTTTTCCGTTTCCTCGGTTTCCGACGCTTTTTTACGGTTAGCAAACCAGGGGCAGTTATCCACAATTATCAGTTTACGTTCCGTGAAAAAAGGCAATGTATTGGCATGCCCCAGCAATTCCGTCAGACTGGCAGTTTCCGCATTCAAGCGCGTTAAATTAAAAGGATTATCGCCCGGCGCAACGGCCGCCGTAACCTGCTCCAGTGCTTTATGCATCAAAAAACGCTCTGCTCCATAAAACAAATATACCGGTTTAACCTGACCAGCCGCCAACTCCTTTTGCCAATCCTGCATATCCTACCCCTCTCATTTATGCTAACAAGTTCATATTTACAAACTCTGCCTGCGTCCTACGGACTTGGCACTCGTTAAGTGTTCGCATAGGTTTCCAGCCGCCTAAATTCGGCTGGATTAATTCACACTAAACTCTGCCTGCGTCCTACGGACTTGGCACTCGTTAAGTGTTCATTAACAGCATTGCCAATCATATTCCACTTCAGAAAAATCGCAATTTTGCAATGCTTCCCGTGAAATAAAGAAATTACAGTTGCCGCAGTCACCAAACATCATACCGCAAATCTCGTCTGTATCCAGCTGTAAAAGCAGCACATCACAATCACCATCTTCATAATAAAGCGGCGCCGACTGCACAAACAGCGGATAACCGCCCACACGGCTGCCATCGGCATAACAAATATCATAAAGCGCTTCTCTCTGCTCCGCGCTCAAATCCTCCTCAAACGCATCTTGAAAAGCCCCACATTCCGTAGTCATAGGCATTTGGCGCAGTTCAAAATGCATTGCCCCATCATGAAAAAAAGGCTCTCTCTCCCGAAATTCCTCACGAAATGGATTTTCTGTCAGCAATCGGCTCGCGTCAGTATGAAAATCCGGAATGTAGCGCACCACACATGGCGCGTCTAACCCCAGCATATCATTATCTGTCACATAAAACTGTAACAGACCATGCCGCGGAAAATCCGGCAAAGGCGGAACCTCCGCCATATTAAGCTGCGCAAAAAACATCATTGGCCGCCCCTCGTCATCACGGGGATAATCTTCAGCGCGCTCCAGATAAGGGCAACCGCCCAATTTGCTCTCCCAGGGCCTGGTATCCCGGCGCTCAAATGTTATCTCCGCACTTGGCTGCAAAGTGCTTTCCAAAAATTCACGCTGTTCCACCAAAATCTCCGGCAATTCCATGTCAATCCTCCCCTTTGCCAACTTATAGTATTTATTAAGGATATTTTCGACACGTGGCCGGCAATTCCTGCCTGCGCCAAAAGCTTATTCAGACATGAAAAACCGGCAGAGAATGTAATGCCCAAAAACTCCGCCGGTTTTCATTTGTTATTCTTCAATAAGCACCAGATAACGAACCAACATCTGCGCCGCTTCTGCTCGCGTGGCCATATTCTGCGGCGCAAACGCACCGGAACTATCGCCGATTACAATGCCCTCGGCTGCCGCCCAACACAAAGCGGCTTTGGCCCAATCGCCAACCTGCTCTTTATCCGTAAAGCTTAATTCAATCTCCACCTGCGGCTGACCGGCATAACGCCAAAGCATTACCACCAGCTGCTCCCGGGTTATCCCCTCATCAGGCGCAAAACGCTCCGCAGTATAGCCCAAAACCAGACCGTTTGCCTGCGCCCAGCCGATAGCCGGCGCATACCAGCTATCGGCCGCCACATCAGCAAATTTGCTGCCATATCCGGCTGGCCGGCCGCTGTTATTATAAAGCAGCTGCGCAAACATGGCGCGCGATACGTTATCATTCGGCGCAAAAGTGCCGTCGGCATTGCCCTGCATAATGCCCCGACGATAAAGTTCCGTTATCGCCTCAATATACCAGGCGTTTGGCTGCAAATCCGCAAAAATCTCACTGACTGGCCGCTGGTCAGCGCCAGGCTGATTAGGTTTGGCCGGCTCCATAGGTTTAGTTGGCTCCGTCGGCGCGGTCGGCTGCTGCGGTCTGCTCGGCCGATGACTGCTGCCCCCGCCGCCGCTGGGTTTTTCCGGCTTCTTATCCTCCTGCCATATCGCGTAAACTGTGGTATCCGCCGTGAATGTATAGGCCGAATTGGCTGCTGCCGTATTATCGTCGTCCGCACCAATCTGCCAATGCTGCAATTTATAGCCCTCTCTGACCGCGCCCGGCAGAATATAAGACAAACCTTTCTCCACCTTAACCGGAGTTTGGGTTACCGGGTTCAGCGTGCCGCCGTTCAGGGCAAAAGTAATCGTCCAATATTCCTTAATAACCGGCGGCGTTGGTTCTTCCGGCTTATCCTGCCAGGTAGCCGTCAGCGTAATATCAACCGCCAAATTCTCAATTAACGCCCCGGCCTGATATATCTGCCCCAAATATGCCCAGCCGGCAAACTCCTTGCCCTCCGGCGCAGTAAAGCCGCAGGCCGGCAGGATATATTGGCCGCCCTTTTCAACCTCCACAGAGCGCATCTGGCCGCTGCCCTCGCCGCCGGCAAAAGTAATCGTTACAATTTCGGCCGGCCGCTCAACAATATTAAAATCCAGCACCACCGACTCGCCATAAAGCTGGCCGTCCTCGCAAGCCGAAATTGTCAGGCTGGCCCTGCCAATCTCCGTGTTATCGGCATAAGTTATGGTGTAGTCCACGTCTTTAACAAAAGTTACAGCGCCCTCGTCGGAACTCAAAATGATTTCCGGGCAGATTGGCTGACCGGTATAATACTCGTCCGCAAGCGGGTTCGGCGTTATGTTGACGCTCGCCAGGTCATAAAGCATTTTAACCTGCGTACCCTCGCCGACGGCACTTTGCAGCTTTTCCAAAGTAGACTTATCATAACAAATAACCAGCTGTACCCCGGCAAAAGCGTCATTGGCCAAATTCTGCAAATTATTGTCCAAAACAACTGTTAAACGCTCAATATCACATTTATCAAAAGCGTTTTGGCCAATCGTGGTTATGCTGGCCGGCAGTTCCAGAGCGCCGCCGCCCAGACCGGCGCAACAGTAAAAGGCATATCTGTCCAATTCTTCCACACCCTCCGGCAGGGTGAAGTTTTGCAGGTTCTGACAATTACTGAAAGCCTGCATACCGATTTTTTTAATGCTGGCCGGCAAAGTAAAATCTGCCAGCTTTACACAGCCGCCAAAGGTATATTGCGGCAGTTCCACCAGTTGCAGCTCTGGGGAAATTTCAATCTTTACTAACTGATTACAGTTAGAAAAAACATTATCGCCCATGTTGATTAAACTGGCCGGCAGATTGGCCTCCTGCAAGGCGGAACACTCTTTAAATGCGCCAGAGCCGATGTCCGTCAGACAATCCGGCAGCACCACATTTTGCAGCGCAGATTTCTGAAAAGCCAACTCGCCAATTTTCTTTAGCTGCGTATGCGCAAGATTGGCTTCAGTTATGCCGCACTTATAAAAAGCCCAATCACCAATGCTACTTAAATTAGTGGAAAATACCATTTCAGTCAAATTATCACATTCATAAAAGGCCTGCGCGCCAATGGTTTCCAGACTATCCGGCAGGCTTAAAGCAGTTACCCCCACACAGCCTTTAAAAGCGTCATCGCCAATTTTAAACAGGGTATCCGGCAGATTAACAGCCGTTAACTCCGTTCTGCCGGCAAAAACGCTATTGCCGATTTCAGTTACGGTGTATTCCTGATTTAAATCTGCATAGGTCGCCTTAGCCGGCAAATCCAATGCACCAGTCAGGTTTACGCCCTCCTTTACGCCCATCAGCTGAACCAGCTTATTTTCTTCATCTACAATAATATACTTAAAATCACCATCTTCAAAAATCACATTAGCAAGAGAACCGGCAAACTCTACGGTAAACTGCTGATTGGTGTTGGCCTTATAGTTTTCCAGCGCAGCATAAAGCGGAATTTCGGAAACATTAATTGTACCGGCGCAGCCGTTAAACGCCCTTGGGTCAAATTCAGCAATACCGGCCGGCACCGTAACAGTTTGCAGACCAGTACAATCCTCAAAAGCGTTTGAGGCAACCTTGGCCAGTTTATCATTCCAGTTTATTGTTTCCAAATCCAGACAAGCACAAAAAGCGCCATTCCAAATAGTTTGCAAATTGGGCGGCAGCGTAATTTCCGTCAGTCCAGAATAACTAAAAGCTGTAAAGCCCAATACTTCCAGGCTATCCGGCAGGGTTATTGTTTTTAAGGACTTGCAATAAGCAAAAATACCGCTGCCGTAAGGAGCTGTTCCACCAATTTGTTTTAACCCCTCATTAAGCGTAACATTTTTTAATTTAAAACAATCACAAAAAACGCCATTTTCAAGCGTTTCAAGACTGCCCGGTATTTCAACGGTTTCCAGATTGGCGCAGGCCCTAAATACACTGTTGCCCATTGTTCGCAAATTATCAGGTAAATGAACACTGGTGATATAGTTGCTGATAAACCCAGGTTGACAATAGCCATCATTCACTTTGCCAGGGTCCCGGTTTTCTTGTCCATCAGGCGTTAAACTTGGCTGATGCGCTTCGTTGTCAACAAAAGACTGAAACGCGCCAAAACCAATACTTGCAATACTATCCGGCAAAATCAGCACATTTTCTGTCTGCCCGGCGCTGCCCTCCAGATTTATGCAGCCATTAAAAGCGTTGTAACCAATACTGGTAAGCGTATTCGGCAAATCCAACCTTCTTATGGATAATGCTTTATCCGATAAAGAATTGGACTGCAGCATAAAAGCTTTATTGCCAATCGCGGTTATAGTATAAGTAGCGCCGTTATACTCCACCGTTTCCGGAATTGTTAAAACCCCGTTCGCGTCCAGCGCTTTAAGCAAACCAGTTACCGCAGCTTCATTATCAGAAGTCAGCTGATAAGAAAGCGTACCGTCATCAAACGTGTCACCAACGGCCGCCCAGGCCGCCCCCGGCAGCAGCAGCAAAGCAAGCAGCGCCGCCAGGGCCAGCCGCCAAAATTTTTTCTTCATTTAATAAAAACCTCCTTACAGTAAACAGGATTTATTATTCTTTACCCATTTTAGGGTAAAGAATAAGCCTTTAAAGGCTTGCAAAGTTTTTCCTTGCTTACCATTATACATCAAAAAAATTTTTTTGTAATCAGCCGAAAGTATGATTGAGGGGTTGTTTTCGGCAATTCTGGCAAAAAAATTCAAACAAATTACGACAAAGAGGAGGTTAGCCTTGAATAACCTCCTCTTTAAATCATAATCTTAAATAATTTCAAACTAAAATATACTGTACCAGCAGCATATAAAATATGGTACCGCCGGCAATGGAAAGCAGCATCTGCCGCCGCCAGACATGCAGACCAACCGTCAGCGCAATGCTCAAAAACTCCGGCAGGCCGTGGCTGCCGTCCAACAGACTGACGTCTTTCAGACAGTATATAACCAGCATGCCGAACATAGCCAGCGGCAGAACCTGCCCCAGATATTGTATGTATTTTGGCGTTGGTCTGCCAACCGGGAAGAATAAAAACGGCAAAAAGCGCGTCAGCATTGTACCCAAAATCACCATGCCCACCATAATAAGCTGCTCGGTCAGGCTCATAGTCATAGCGCCGCCCCCCTTTTGCGCGGCTTATAAAACAGCGTCAGCGCAACCAGAATAAGCAGCATCGTCGGGATAATGAACCTGTCCGCGCCAAAAATCAGCAGACACAACACCGCCGCGCCCAAACCAATCAGCGCGCTGCGATGTTGGCGGCTTTGCAGCCATTGCTCCAGAAAAATCACCACAAACATCGCCGTCATCACAAAATCCAGCCCCGTAGTGTCAAATTGAAGCAGCGCGCCAAAAAGGCCGCCCAGCGTGGCGCCGGAAAACCAATAAAGATGATTAAGCAGCGTAACAAAAAACATGAACCAGCCCCTGTCCACTCCCGGCGGAATTTGGGCAGTATAATTGATAGAAAAACTTTCATCACACATGCCAAAAATCAGGTATAAATCTTTCCAGCCGTTGCCGCGATACTTGTCCAGCATGGAAATGCCATAAAACAAATGGCGCGCGTTAATCATCAGGGTCATAGCCAGCGCCTGCAAGGGATTAAACGCACCCAACAGCATCTGCGCCGCCACAAACTCCGCCGAGCCGGCAAAAATCAGCAGGCTCATCAGCATGGGATACCAAAAGCTGAAACCGCATACATGCATAAAAATGCCATAGGTCAGGCCCAAAAACCAGAAGCTGGCAAAAATCGGTATAGTGTAAGGGAACGCCGCCTGAAGCGCCTTTTGCAGTTGCCGGCTTTTTATCACAGCTTCCAATTATACATCATCTCCCAGAAAGAACTACATGGAAATCCAACCCAAAACGCTGGCAATCGAGCTTAACAGAATAATAATGATAAAGATTGGCGCCAGATATTTTATCATAAAGGCATAAATCTGTTTCTGCTTAAACCGGGAAGAAAGTTCAACCTCCTCAGTAATTTTTTTCAAACCCACCACCCGGGTCACCAACAGACAGGTTGAAAGCGCAGCCACCGGCATCATCAATGAGTTAGTCAGAAAATCGAAGAAATCCAGAATGGACATACCCAGCGGCGCCACAAAAGCCAGCGCGCCAAAGCCCAAAGCGGAGGCAGAACCCAAAATTATGATAATCGCACCCATCAGCAGCGTGCAGGCCTTGCGGCTCCAACCCAACTGGTCCTCAAAGGTGGAAACGCCGCTTTCCGCCAGCGATATAGCGCTGGTCAGCGCCGCCATAAACACCAGCAAAAAGAACATCAGGCCAGCGCCGGTGCCAAAGCCCATGCTGGCAAAAACCTTGGGAATGGTAATAAACATCAGGGACGGGCCGGCTTTCAGCGCGTCCGGGTCGCCGCCGGAAAAAGCAAAAACCGCCGGGATAACCATTAAACCGGCCAGCATGGCAATACCGGTATCAAAAGCCTCCACCTGAAAGGTAGATTTCTCAATATCAACATCTTTTTTCATATAAGAACCATAGGTATATAAAATACCCATAGCGATTGAAAGCGAAAAGAACATTTGCCCCATGGCCGCCACCACTGTCATCCAGGAGAAATTGGCAAAATTGGGGATTAAGAAATATTTCACGCCCTCCCAGGCGCCCGGCCGCGTCATGGCATAACCGGCCACAAAAATAGCCAAAATTACCAGCAGCGGCATCATCACCTTAGACACGCGCTCCACGCCCTGCTTAACGCCGGCCAGCAGTACCAGAACCACCGCCACGCTAAAGAGCAGGAACCAGAACTCCGCGCCAAAACTTTCCGCAATAAAACCGGGAAAATAATCGCCGTCCGCCAGCACCATTGTACTGCCGCGCAGATACTCAAATAAATATTTGGTCACCCAGCCGCCGATTACACAATAATAAGGCACAATCAACATGGGAATTATCGCATTAACCCAGCCGCCCAGACGGAAATGCCAGCTTTTGCCAAAAGCCTGAAAAGCCCCCACCGGGCTGCGTCTGGTCATACGCCCCAAAGCCGTTTCCGACATAATCAGCGCATAACCAAAGGTCAGCATCAAAATCAAATAAACCAACAGAAAAATGCCGCCGCCATATTTTGCCGCCAGATAGGGAAAACGCCAAATATTACCCAACCCCACGGCAGAACCTGCCACCGCCAGCACATAACCCAGCCGGCCGGAAAAACTGCTGCGCGTTTCATTGCCGGCGGCGGAATTTCTGGCTTGTCCACCTGCTTTCATCTTAATAAGAACCTCCTAAAAAAAACTTTTTCCTATTTTAATAAACATATTGTTTTTATATTAGCATAAAAAAAACAAAAGTGCAATTTATTTTCATAAATTATTCCTGCAAATACAAAATATCTCACAAAAAATCACAAAAAGACTTGCAACCAGACCGGAAAAT
>CANSKT010000062.1 GCA_947647555.1 uncultured Peptococcaceae bacterium
TATCTATTAAATCTGCTTTTTCTTGGTTTGGGTGCTTCTGCGCTTTGCTTTGTGACCTGGAATTTTGCGGTTAAGCTGCTTGGCGCTGTTAAAACCAGTATTTATATTTATCTAAATCCGGTTATAACCCTATGCGGTTCAATTATTATCCTGCATGAGCAGTTAACAGCACCCATGACTTGTGGAGTGATACTGGCCTTAGCCGGTTTGTTGATTTCTGAACTACCAGATTTAAGTCTAAAGGATAAAATACCATTTATTAATAAAAGACATTCTTGATGATAAAGCAACCGTGCATACCATATAAAAATGGCAATGCACGGTTATTTTTGTATGAACACTTTTAAAATCATTAATATTTTTTAACAAACTGTGAAACCAAAGTCCGACAGGTATTCATTTGAATACAGGCATAAAACTGCTCTGTTATTTCTTTACCCTGCCCCACTGTCATTGCATTTTGGGCGTCTTCTTCTGTTTCCCAAAGTACAAAATCGGTCCACATGTTATTACTGGTTTGCAGGTAATGTTCCCAGGAAATAAAGCCCTTTGCCCGAGAAATAACCTCATCATGCAGTTGTTGGGTCAATGCAGTAAATTGTTCCGCGCTAACATTTTTTTTAAGCTTATATGAAAAAATCCATGCTGTTTTGGGCATATAAAATCCCCTTTTCTAATTTTATAAAAACTAGTTACGCAGACTATGAATTGGCGCCGGAATACGTCCACCACGCTGCACAAAATCTGCGCTGCTTTCTGGGTGCACAGGCTGCACCGGACCAGAACCAAGCAGACCGCCAAATTCCACAACATCGCCCACCTTTTTGCCGGGTGCCGGAATAATACGTACAGCAGTAGTTTTTTGATTAATCATGCCAATCGCTGCTTCATCGGCAATAATTGCCGAAATTGTCGCGGCTGGCGTATCGCCGGGAACCACAATCATGTCCAGGCCAACTGAACAAACACATGTCATAGCTTCCAGTTTATCCAATGTTAAAACACCAGAAGCAGCGGCAGCAATCATGCCAGCGTCCTCACTGACCGGAATAAAGGCTCCGGAAAGACCTCCCACATAAGAACTAGCCATAACACCGCCCTTTTTCACAGCGTCATTTAACAATGCTAACGCTGCCGTTGTGCCGTGCGTGCCGCAACACTCTAATCCCATTTCTTCCAGAATGGTAGCCACACTATCTCCCACAGCCGGAGTTGGCGCCAGAGAAAGGTCAACAATGCCAAATTGAGTATCTAAGCGGCGGCTTGCCTCCTGTGCTACTAACTGTCCCATACGAGTGACTTTAAAAGCGGTTTTCTTAATCGTTTCCGCTACAACACCAAAATCCTGGCCTTTAATTTTTTCCAGCGCATATTTTACCACGCCAGGGCCGGATACACCAACATTGATAACAGTTTCCGGCTCACCAATACCATGAAAAGCGCCGGCCATAAAAGGATTGTCTTCTGGTGCATTGCAGAAAACTACTAATTTTGCGCAACCAAAACCAGCACGGTCAGCTGTACGCTCCGCTAATGTCTTAACAACCTCGCCCATTTGGCGTATAGCGTCCATATTCATGCCAGCCTTAGTGGTACCAATATTTACAGAACCACAAACCAACTCTGTGCAAGCCAAAGCTTCGGGAATTGCTTCAATTAGAGCCTTATCGCCTTTGGTATAGCCCTTATGCACCAATGCGGAAAAACCGCCTAAAAAGTTAACGCCAGTGCTTTGGGCTGCTTTATCCAGAGTTTGGGCTATTTTTACGCAGTCCTGTGAAGTAAAAGGATTCGCCAGCAGTGAAATTGGGGTAACAGAAATACGTTTGTTAACGATTGGAATACCAAATTCCAACTCAATATCCTCACCTGTTCGCACCAAATTGGCGGCTTTACTGGTTATTTTATCATAAATTTTACGACAAACGGTATCAATGTCATCACTGAAACAGTCCAGCAAAGATATACCCATCGTAATCGTGCGAACGTCCAGATGTTGGTCATCTACCATTTTAATTGTTTCTAAAATATCAGAATGTGCAAGCTTGGTCATTTGGCGGCCTCCTTATATGCTGTGCATAGCATTGAAAACATCTTCACGCTGCACATGAATAGCATAACCGTTAGCCTCGCCATAAGACTTCAGTTCCGCTGCCATCGTTTTATAATCACTGTCCAGCTTGGCCACATTAACCAACATAAACATGGCAAAAATATCCTCGCTCATAATGGTTTGTGATATATCTAATATATTGGCCTGATGTTCTGAAACGATTTTGGTTACATTATAAATAATACCCAGGTTATCCTTACCAAGAACCGTAATAATTGCACGCATACTTTTTCCTCCAAAAATCTTAATAAAATATATGTTATTGAATGTTTATTTTAACATATTTAATACTTTTATGCAATATCTAATTTACTCATTTTTAATAGCTTCCAACGCAGAAAGGCGTGTGGCACGTAACGCCGGATAAAAACCGGAAATCAAACCAACCAGCGTAGAGAAAATCGCACCGCAGATTGCCAGCCAAAGCGGAATGACTGAAATCGGCATGCCGTCACCAGCACCGATACCAGATAAGGCGCCGCTGGCTGAAAAATAATTTAGTATGGCTGACACACCATAGCTGAAACCGATACCCAAAATGCCACCGCATAAACCAATAATAGCTGCTTCCAGCAGGAATAATATCATAATATTGGATAACTTGCAGCCCAAAACTTTCATAATACCAATTTCTCGTGTACGTTCATAGGTAGACATTACCATGGTGTTACTGATACCGATAGCTGCAACCAGAAAAGAAATTGCACCAATACCGCCCAATACTGCCTGAATCATGGCCATTTGTTCTTTGACATTTTCCAAAAGTTCTGTGGCGCTCCAGGTATTATAACCCATAGCGTCAATTTCTTTTTGCACGGCAGTAACATTGTTCATGTTGTCAACTTCAACATAAACTGTATCATATTTATTCTTATTTGCATCATTATCGCGGTCATTTTCCTTAATACGACTGTCTTTCTGGTATTTTTTGTAAAGTGTGTCCAGCGTTTTCATATCCATAATAATGGAATAATTATATTCACCGCCCTGCTTTAAGACACCATTACAATACACATCATATCCCTTGGGTTTATTACCGCCGCCACCCCAGTAATATGAAGTATCAAACACCATCTTAATACGCGTATCATCATTGGTTGGGTCAAAAGGCAACGGTTTGGGGTTGCCTTCATCATCATAAGCCGAGTTGTCCTCTGTCCAACCCTTTTTGGGGTTATAAAAATCAAATACTGTATTATAGCCCATAACATAACCGTTATTTTCTAACATTTCCATGCTTACCGGTTCGCCATTGGCTAAAGTTAATTTATAATATTGCAGCTTGGTCATATCTACGCCAATAAACGAGTTTTCGCAAATTGTCCGACCGCGCACCAAACCGGCATAACGCCGAGTGGTAGGCAGAGATGCCACCACATGTTCAATCTGGTCAAGCGAAGCAATCAGTTCATCGTCCAAATATTTCTGTTCTTCATCAGAACCGCCCCAACTGCGGTTAACCTGTACCTGTGTTAAACTGCCCCAGGATTTTAATTGTTCTGTATAGCCTTGCTCCAAGCCCTGGCCAATAGAAATCATAATCACTACTGCCATAGTGCCAATGACTACACCGGCCACGGTGAGCATAGTTCTGGCTTTGCGGCGTAAAAAATTGCCGCCGGCCATCTTCAATATATCCCAAAAATTCATGGCCGATTATTACTGGTCATTTTCGCTGGCAAACAAAGCTTCCTCTTCTGCCAGCTTCTTGGCCTTGCGTTTTTTGTTAACAACAACAAACGCTGTGGCAGCAGCAATAATAACAATCACACCAACAACCGGCAGCAGCCAACCGGGCATACCGCTTTCAGGTTCCACAGGCATCTCCATACCTGGGTCCATCATGCCTGGGTCTTCTATCTGCGGCGCTTCTTCAACCGTCATTACAAATGGTTCTTCAGTGCGCAGCTGATTGCCGGCTGCATCTTCATAAGTGAAAACCAGCTTGCAGTTCTGCACACCAGCTTCCATAGGTGTAATCATAATTTCCAGAGAGTCAGAACGTCCGCTCTCTACATTACCGATATAGCTGCTGGAACCAACATCTGTCTGCACATTGCCCTCAATACTGGCCGTTAAATTATAGATAGTACCTTTGCCCTTATTGATATATTCAAGGCTAAGATAATTGCCCTGGCCTACAATACCGGTTTCCGGATAATTTTGATTTTGCAGCGTAAATTTAGTTGGCAGAAAAACCGGAATAGTTAAATCTACCGTTGAAGTATAGGGGTTTGCCTTGCTATCTTCATAGTTAAAATTAAGCGCCAACGGATAAGTCGTCTTCTCTGTATCATATTTAGTAGTCATTTGCAGGCTTAAGGTTTTAGTTTCATTAGGGGCAATTTCCGCCACATAAAAACTGTTACTGCCACTGGCTGGCATAACCGTACCCTCTGACGAAGTTAAAGAAACCTGCAAATTTTTTACAGTGCGTTCCGTACTGGTATTCTGAATGGTGAAAGAGAAAGTGAAATTTTCACCCATATTAACCGTGGACGGATTGAGCGAATAATCAGACAAAATAACACGGGGTACGGAAATTTTACTGTCTTCGTCTTCTGTATCCGGCGAGCCCTCCACGTCAACATAAACGCTTAAAACTTTTTCTTTGGCCTCGCCATTTTCATTATAGTTGAGCTTTAACTCAACTGGATAATAACCTGTTTTGATATCTTCATTAGTCATTAAATAGAATGTTAAATGCTGCACTTCATAGCCTTTAATAGCCTGAAAAGTTGGCGCATCATAAATGCCGGTCTGGAAAATAGTTTCCGCACTCAGATTATTCAGAGTTACATGAACATCTCTGGCAATAGTCTGACCATTATTGGCCAGCGCCACGTCCAACTGGAAAGGCTGTCCATAAACTGCTTTTCCATTTTCTCCGGAAACTGAACTTTCTGGAATTGTTAAATCCACCGGCGTTCCCGAATCCACGGTCAGCCTCATTGTGCTTTCCTTAGTATGCACAAAACCCTGTCTGGTTTTATAAACCAATGTAACTTTCATATCATAACTGCCGGATTTCAAATCCTTAGAGGGCGTAAACACAAAGTTTACACTGGTATTGCCATTGCGTTTCAAAGTGCCGACATCACGTGATATGTAGTTGCCGCCGTCATCACCAAAAATTTTGGTGTTATCTTCGCTGGCTGTTAAAAGTGCATAAGCGTAAAAAGCATTGTAATTACTGGTATTATTAAAAGTAATTGTAACCGTTGACTCTTTGCCGGGAGTAATAACCGAGCTGTCAACATACATTGTGAAATCTGGTCTATCCTCTTCGCCCCAAACATCACCAGCAAAAGCCGGCATAGCATAAAGCAGGCAAATCAGAGTTAGAACACAGACTGCAAATCTTTTCAAATTCATAATCATTTCCATCCTTTATAAATAACTATAAGCTATTGAAATATTGGAGAAACTATAAACTATTACATTTTCGCCTTATTTTATTACCTTAAAGGGCTTATTGTGTTGCTGTTGCCTCATCACGCCAGCTTTCCTCCAAAATTTTACCATCACGAATTTTAATTATATGGTCGCCGTATTCAGCAATTTCATTATCATGTGTAACAATAATCATGGTAGAATTACGCTCTTTAACCATTTTAGACATCATATCCATAACCTCATAGGTAGTATGCGTATCCAGATTGCCGGTTGGCTCATCTGCAAAAATTACCGGAGGGTGAGCCACAAAAGCTCTCGCAATACCTACACGCTGCTGCTGGCCGCCGCTCATCTGGGTCGGCTTATGTTTAACCCGGTCTTTCAGGCCAACATATTGCAGCATTTTCAATGCCTGTTTACGGCGCAACTCATGACTGACACCACGGAAAATCATTGGCATTTCCACATTTTCCAAAGCTGTTAAGGCCGGCAGCAGATTATAAGATTGAAAAACAAAACCAAAATTAGTACGTCGAAAATTAGCCAGTTGTTTTTCATTCATTTTGTCTATTCTGGCATTATTGATACTGATTTGACCGGTTGTAGGTTTTTCCAGACCGGCCAACATATTTAATAATGTAGATTTTCCTGAACCAGATGGACCAAAAAGACAGCAAATTTCCCCTCTCCTAATGGTCATATCAATACCAGCTAAAGCTATAACCCGCTCTGAACCAATGGTATAAACCTTTTTCAGATTTTTAACTTTGATAATGGCGTCTTGCTGGTTGCTCAAAAGATTACCCCCTTTCTATATTAAAAGTAATTATAATTAATAAAAGATTGGCTATATATAAAAATACGCATAAAATCATAGTTTTATTTCGGCATTGACAGACTTTTTCCTGCAAAAAAATTCAGCTTATTACAGGAAATATTAATTTAATAAAAATTTTAAAAAAAATTAAAAAAATTTTCCAAAAAGACTTGCATTTGTTTAATTAATGATGTATAATAATAATCGCTTGGTAAACATGCCGAAGTGGTGGAATTGGCAGACGCGTCGGACTCAAAATCCGATGTTGGCAACAACGTGTGGGTTCAAGTCCCACCTTCGGCACCAATAAAGTATTAAAAAGACTGATGATTTGTTTCATCAGTCTTTTTAATATTATAAGCAGTGAGCCATTGTTTCTTTAATAAACGATGACTCACTGCTGTTTTATTTATTATAAGTTGGCAAATACTTCGGTTTGTTTGTGTAAATCTGCTACAATTTCCATATTAGTATCCATACGACCAGCAATATCACCCATATCTTCCACCAGACCGCGTGTACTGCCGGCTACCCCGGCAATACCAGAGGCGCCCTCATTAATTGCCCGGCTGATAGTTGCCAGCGAGGCAGCAATTTCCGCCATAGAATTACGCAGACTTTCCGTTTGTCTGTTAAATGACTCCATGGAACTTTGCACATATGCCGCATCATTTTTATATTGTTTGCCAGAATAAACAAATTGCTGAAATTCGGTTAAAATTGATTGGTTCAGATAATCAACTAGTTCCTGTGCATTTTGAGCCAGATTATAAACAGCGCTGGTTACAATCTTATTAGTTGATTGAATATGTCTGGCTGTTTCACCACATGAATCAGACAGTTTGCGAATTTCGGTGGCCACAATAGCAAACCCTTTGCCCGCGTGACCGGCGCGCGAGGCTTCAATAGAAGCATTAATAGCAATCAAATTAGTTGTGTCGGCAATCTGCATAATATCTTTAGATAAAAGATTAACCTGGTCAACGCTATGACTTTCCTCGATTGCCTGACTGAGCACCTGCAAAATTTCAGCCACTTTAGACTGGATAATTTCCATATTATTTTGCGCTGCGGCCTCCATATCGCTGGCGCGCTCTTTCATGGCTAAAGAATACTCAGCTAAAGACGCACATTCCTCCGCGATATTATTAACTTCTCCTTTAACGTCAACTGCATTGCTGTTAATATTAGCAGTGTTATCTGCAACTTCATGTATAGTGGCAGAAAGCTTTTCCGCCAGGTTTGATAAATCCGCTGCGCTTTTGTTTGATGATTTGGTACGCTTGCGTACCTCGCCTACCAAATCATTAATACGCTCTGAACTGCCCTGTAAAGTTGATATAGTACCCCGAATAGGCGTTATTACATATTTAAGAATAATTTTAATAGCCGCCCAAACCAGCACTATACCAAGCAACATGGCCAGCAAACCAATCAAAATAGAGGTTATGTAAACAAATTGCAGATGCTGCCGCGCCTTATCCGCCTGCGCCTTGGTTGAAACATTTAACTGGTTTATGTTATTAGCCGCAGCAGTGCCATAAGCAGCTACATCACCATTGGCAAAGGCATAGGCCTCTTGCGTGCGACTATCCGCGCTGGCGCCCAAAAGAAATACCAGAGAATGCTTGAAAGCATCATAATTGGCCAGAAGCTGGTCATACAAATCTTCATCTTCCACTGAAACATAATCAGCATACTCCGCCATGAGAATATCTAACTGGGCTTCATCTTCCTTGATATCCCCCACAACTTTTATCATGGTATCATAATCGGTGGCGACAATATGAGAAAGCGCCATTTTATGAATATCCAAAATTAAATAACGTATTTCACTAAGCTTTTCTTCCCCAACCATATAATTCTCAACAATGTTTTTCGCATTGGAATTAACATTATTAATACTGAAAATAGCTAAAATATTGGAGATTAACGCCACAACGCCCAATAAAATAATGGGCAAAATCAGACGCTGCTGAATAGTAAGTTTATCATTAAAATTGCTTTTCATAGTTAGTTGCCTCTTATCGCCATTTATGTTTGATATGTTAACAAAATTAACGCTGGGTTATGGCTTCCACCATTTTATCCAGTTGCTTCTGTAAATCCTCACCAGTACGGTTATTAGACGCTATGTTTTGCGCAAACAAGGTAACGGGGTCCCAGAATTTGCCGCCTACTCTTTGCAACTGGGAAAATTCCGCCTGTTCCAGCAATGCGGCAATAGCCGGAGAATTTTGAACCTCAGCAGAAGCGGCCGCTTGAATATTGGCCGGCCCCTGTCCACGCATTGTAAAACGCAGACGTTGATTTTGTTCATTCGCAATCCAGGCCGCCAATTTATCGGCCCATTCCTTATGAGCTGAATAAGCGTTTACGCCAACCAGCTTGCAGCCAGAAAAAGAAGCCATTTGTATCTGACGACCAGCACAGGTAAACGTCGGCAGCTTGGCCGCTCCGGTATATTCACCCCAAATATCTTCCAGAATTACGGCATTCCAAACACCGCTAACACCTGCAATTACCGAGCCATTACGCACACCATCTACAAACTGTGTATCTGTCCGATTGGCAAAACCGCCACTTCTGGCAATATTCAACATAGCCTGTGCAACATCAACACCAGTGATATCGCCGCCGGTTTGGTTCCAGGTGCAAAAATTGGTGATACCGTCCGGGTTTAAGCCAACTTCCAGACCAGTGTTACCAAAGAAAGCATAAACGTACCAGGCCGAAGACCAGTCCATAGTCAGTTTTTTATTGTTTCTGGCGGCAATGGCTAACATTCCGTCAAGAGTTTTTACATCTTCTTCATTAAAATAGCGCTTATCATAGTAAAGAAAATAACCATTGTCAGCTGTTAAAGGATACGCATAAAGTATATCGCCAACTGATGCGGCTTCCACAGCATTGGTTAAATTGGCTTCTTTTATTGGCTGTGGTTCAAGCAACGGTTCTAATGCTCCAGCGGCGGCCAAAGCATTTAGCTGGTCATCAGCAAAAGTAAAGACGTCGGCTCCCTGCTCCAAGTTGGCTAGCAGCGTATCCTTACATTTTGACTCACTCATAGGGGCATAAGTTATAGAAAAAATGGCCTGCCCCTGATATTCTGTCTGAAAGCTGGCAAAAATCTGCTGTAAAAGTTCCTTATCTTCCTCCGCACCCCAAACCAGAAGTTCCACATTTTCCGGCTTGGCTATTACCTGATTATCCTCCTGCCCCCATATGCCACAACCAGGAAAAAACAGCATTAAAAAGCAAATTATGCCTAATAAAGCCCTCTTTTTCACCTGAAACACGCTCCTTACAAAGAAGTAAAATTTCAATTTATACCTATTATAACATTATTCCAGAAAAAGTTCTATATGTTATTTAATTTTTTACAAAAAAAATCCGGTTTAAACCGGATTTTTAAGTGCATATTAATATTTCAATGTGTACCCTGCCAAAACGGTGTGTATAAAAACCAATTACGAACCGCCTCTGGTAAAAATGGTACAACCAAAATAGTTATAAGCAAACAGGCCAGCCAAATAAACCAGGGCTCCCAGTTGATATCGCCTCCTATTGCTGGCGGTTCTTTCTTTAACAGCAGGTAAATAAGCCGGAACAGACCATAACCTAAAACTGCACCAAGAGTATTAGTCAGCAAATCGTCAATATCCGTTAAGCGCCAACTGAAAAGCTGCAATAACTCAATGGAAAGAGAAAAGCTAAAACCAGTTAAAATCATACGCCGCCAGGAACGGTAATATGGCCAGACGGCTGGCAACAGCAAACCCAACGGTACAAACATTAATACATTCAGCAGATTGAGTACTGTGCTGCGCACAGGTTCCTCCAGCATGTCCACCAGCGGCAGCAGATTAATGCTGAAATCAAGGTGCATATATTTAATAGAAGGAATACCTACTTTGGAACAGATAGCCAACAAATACACAATAAACAAAACGATACCCAGCTTTTGAGCGAGAGTATAAGTTTTGCCGTTTTTTTTGGCAAAATAAAACCAAATCAGCAGACCAAGCAATAAAATTACCGCAGATGCTACAACGTCAGCAAATACAGGTAAAAAATATCTTAGCATTTTGTAAAATCTCCTATCACACTAATCACACAAAACCGGTTTTAACCATTAATCATGCAACAAACGGCGTTTATACAGCTTAATGGAAAGCATAACCGAACCTGCATTTAACAGTACCACGCCAATCAGGCAAGCTATTAATAAAACTATATAATTATCAGTAGGCAAATTAAGGCCATAAACAATGCTAATATAACCAATAGCGCTAACCACACCAAAAACAGCGGCCATCATCGCAATCATCAGCATACGCCCCTTTTCTGTACCCAGCCAGAAAACCAGCGGCAGAATAACAGCCATAAAAGACATCGCTACACAAGCCACAACCAGCGAAACCCAAACATACTCTATGTCAATGAAAATCTGCAACATTGAAAGCAATGTCATGCCGCCAATCATTAACCAACCCAATAAATATTTGCTTAAAACAATATCGCGTATTGAATAAGGCAACATCATTGCCAGCTGCGGCCATTTGGATTGTTCATCATAGGCCATACTGCTAACCGTTAACATGGCAGCATAAAAGATGATAAAGCTTACTGCATTTTCCTGAAAAGCCAAGGCAAATATCACCATAACGATTACAAATAATTTTAATTGCCGCAGCAAAACATAAATATCTTTTAACATCAAAGCACGCATTATTTTCTATCCCCTTTGGCCATAAATAAAATTATATCCTCAAGACTGGTATGTTCAGTTATAAAAATATCAGAAATCTGCGGCTTATGCACCAACGCCTCAATACCATAGGCAGAAGTTCGCCGGCTTAAAACGGCCTCCTCCGGCAAATCAGCAAAATCGGTCTGACTTAGCTTCACCAATGCATATTCCTCCAGCAGGCGGTCCTTTTCCTCACAAAACTGTAATCGGCCTTTATGCAGAAAAGCCACATAATCACAAATCTTTTCCAAATCGCTGACAATATGTGAGGATAACAAAACTGAATGGTTTTCTTCGCGCGTAAAGTCCATAAATATATCTAAAATTTCATCGCGCACCATAGGATCCAGGCCACCGGTAGCTTCGTCCAGCACTAAAAGTCTGGGGTGATGCGCCATTGCTACGGCAATAGCCAGCTTCATTTTCATGCCGCGTGAGAACTCGCTAAATTTTTTGTCCTGTGGCAGTGAAAACTGATTTAACAGCCGCGCAAAAAGCTCTTTATCCCAATTAATGTATGTGTGCTGCATGATTTTGTTAACCTGTTTAACATTCAATACGGTGGGAAAATAGGCTTCATCAAGCACCACGCCAATATCCTGCTTCAGCTGCACAAAATCTGGTTTTTGGTTATCCTGCCCCAAAATTATCGCCCGACCAGCGTCTGGCTTAATTGCGTTTAACAGCAGCTTAATTAATGTGGTCTTGCCGGCGCCATTTTCGCCAACCAGCCCCAGAATACTGCCGCTAGGCAGCTGAAAACTAACGTCCTGCAAGGCGAATGAATTATAATATTTGCATAAGCCCTGTACTTCAATCGCATTTTCACCATTTACACACATACCTTAACTTCCTCCTGTATAATTACTTAATTAATAATGCAGCTTCCCATAGGTCTTTTTTTGCGGAAAATAATAAACCTTTGCACCAGCCAACTCATACTGAAAAACATAATTTCGGTTATCAGTTTAGCAAAATATTCATTGACGCCATAGTTTACCAGCATACTTAATACCAATGTGTTGCTTAACAAAATGAATGAGGCCAGCAAAAAATATTGAAATGCAGATTGCCACAAACGCCCCTCGCTTTTGAAAATATATTTGCGGTTTAAGCTGAAATTTAAGCCGGCACTTATAAAG
>CANSKT010000063.1 GCA_947647555.1 uncultured Peptococcaceae bacterium
CACCAGTCAAAGCCACCATCAAGAAGAAATCAACCATTGAACGAACAGTTGTTTCACTCTGCCCTACACCAACAGTTTCTACAAGAATTGTATCATAACCAAAAGCCTCACAAAGCAACATTGTTTCACGGCTTTTTCTGGTTACACCACCTAATGTACCACCAGAAGGAGATGGACGAATAAAAGCATTCGGCTGTTTAGATAAGGTTTCCATTCTGGTCTTATCACCCAAAATACTACCTTTTGTTATAGAACTACTGGGGTCAACTGCTAAAACAGCAACATTCTTGCCCAATTCGCACAATCTGGAACCTAAAGCTTCAATAAAGGTACTTTTGCCGGCGCCTGGCACACCTGTGATGCCAACACGGATAGATTTGCCCGTGTAAGGAAGAATGCCCTTAATAATTTCCTGACCAATTTCAAAATGCTTGGGAGCATTACTTTCAATAATCGTAATTGCCTTAGAAAGCAACATACGGTTCTTGTTAATAATACCATCAATAAGTTCTTCAGCCGTATAATTTTTAGGTTTATGAATAGGTGCTTTAGGTTTGGCATCCTTAGCATTTACGCCAGTCATAACAAAACCAGGGTATTGCTCTTTTGAGCCACCCTCAGGAATCCACTCAGGTTTGTAGACATCATAGTTGTTTTCATTAGCCATATAAGTACCCTCCTTTATTTTTATATTTATACCAGAACAGGATTGAGCAAAGCCCAATCCCATCCCAGTATAGTTAAGAGAATTTAGTAAAACTAATCAGCTGATAAAACTAAAATTAGCCGTCCAATCTCTCATTCAGTTTAATCAAAATCTCTCTAGCGCAAGCCGGAATCTCAGAGCCAGGGCCAAAGATAGCAGCAGCACCAGCGTCATACAGGAACTGATAATCCTGAGCCGGGATAACGCCACCAGCGATAACCATGATATCGCCACGACCACGTTTCTCCAATTCTTCAATCAACTGCGGCAACAAAGTCTTGTGGCCAGCAGCCAAAGAGGACATACCAACAACATGAACGTCGTTGTCAACAGCGTCCTGAGCGGATTCAGCAGGAGTCTGGAACAAGGGACCCATATCAACGTCAAAGCCCATATCTGCGTAAGCAGTAGCAACAACTTTGGCGCCACGGTCATGGCCGTCCTGACCCATCTTAGCGATGAAGATACGAGGACGACGGCCATGTTTCTTCTCGAACTCATCAGCCATTTCCTGAACTTCTTTGATAACGTCAGCGTCGCTGTATTCAGAGCTATAAACACCAGAAATGGTGCGGATAATAGCTTTATGACGACCGCAAACTTTCTCAACAGCATCAGAAATTTCGCCCAAGGAAGCACGTACACGTGCAGCATTCAGAGCCAATTCCAGCAAGTTGCCTTCGCCAGTTTCCATAGAATTGGTGATAGCTTCCAAAGCCTGGTCAACATCAGCCTGGTTGCGGTTAGCACGCAGTTTTTCCAAACGAGCAATCTGAGCAGCACGTACTGCACTGTTATCAACGTCCAGAACGTCCAGCGGATCCTCATGATCCAATTTGTATTCGTTCAGACCGATAATCTTTTCATTGCCGGAGTCGATGCGAGCCTGACGGCGAGCAGCGGCTTCTTCAATTCTCATCTTCGGCAGACCAGTTTCGATAGCTTTTGCCATGCCACCCAACTCCTCAACTTCCTGAATATGAGCCCAACCACGACGAATCAACTGCTGAGTCAAAGCTTCTACATAGTAGGAGCCGCCCCACGGATCGATAACTTTGCAAACTTTAGTTTCGTCCTGAATGTACAGCTGAGTGTTACGAGCAATACGAGCAGAGAAATCAGTCGGCAAAGCAATAGCTTCGTCCAAAGCATTGGTATGCAAAGACTGAGTATGACCCAAAGCGGCACCCATAGCTTCAACACAAGTACGAGCTACGTTGTTGAAAGGATCCTGTTCGGTCAAAGACCAACCAGACGTCTGGCTATGAGTACGCAAAGCCAAAGACTTCGGATTTTTCGGGCCGAATGTGTTAACAATCTTAGCCCACAGAGTACGAGCAGCACGCATTTTAGCTACTTCCATGAAGTAGTTCTTGCCAATCGCCCAGAAGAAAGACAGACGAGGAGCAAATGCGTCAACGGTCAAACCAGCGTTAATACCAGTGCGGATATAATCCCAGCCGTCAGCCAGAGTGTAAGCCATTTCAATATCGTTGGTAGCACCAGCTTCCTGCATATGATAGCCGGAAATTGAAATGCTGTTGAACTTAGGCATATTCTGGGAAGTGAAAGCGAAGATATCGCCAATAATTCTCATAGAAGGCGCCGGCGGATAAATATAGGTGTTACGAACCATGAACTCTTTCAAAATATCGTTCTGGATAGTACCAGCCAATACTTTCTGCGGAACACCCTGCTCCTCAGCAGCCAAGATATAGAAAGCCAGAACCGGCAAAACAGCGCCGTTCATGGTCATAGATACGGACATCTGATCCAGCGGAATACCGGAGAACAGAATTTCCATATCCAAAATAGAGTCTACCGCTACGCCAGCTTTGCCAACGTCACCTACAACACGCTCGTTGTCGGAGTCATAACCGCGGTGGGTTGCCAAGTCAAATGCGATTGACAAACCTTTCTGACCAGCGGCCAAGTTACGACGATAGAAAGCGTTGGATTCCTCAGCAGTAGAGAAGCCAGCGTACTGACGAACTGTCCAAGGACGAACAACATACATTGTGGGATAGGGGCCACGCAGGTTCGGAGCGATACCAGCCATAAATTCAATCTGGTTGCAGTCTGCGTAATCCTCTTTGGTGTACAAGGGTTTTACATCAATTTGTTCCATTGTGCGGTTGCACAATTCCTCAACAGTTTTGCCTGTCTGTGCTTCAATCTGCTTTTTCCAAGCATCATAACTTGCAGTGGACATTAGCAAATCCCCCTTTCTTCTTGGATACCTTTCAAGATCTCATAGCAATTTGCGCCAACATGAACATACATGTCAACACCAGCAGCATCAAAAGCGTCTTTGTTCTCACCAGGAGCGCCAGCCACAGCAACCTTCATTTCAGGTTTTGCAGCTTTGATAGCTTTAGTGATAGCAGGAACGATTTCCGGATATACATCGTCGGTGCCGCAGATAATAGCAACATCAGCGCCGGACTCGATAGCAGCTTTAGCAGCTTCATCAGCAGTCGGGAAACCATCATTGCCAATTACGTTGAAGTTAGCAACTTCAAAGAAACCTCTGCTGAAATCAGCACGAGCTTTATGCTTCGGAATCGGGCCATAGTTGGTCAAGAATACCTTAACCTCTTTGCCCTCAGCAGCAGCTTTCTCAGTAGCCATACGCATAGCTTCAAACTGTTCAACCCAGCGATGTTTGCCGATAACCGGAGCGGTAACAGCCTCGCCTTTGTTCAATGCAGCGCGAGCATCAGCCAGAGCAGTCTTGCCAGCAGCTTCAGCGGCAGCTTTAGCAGCATTCTGAGCAGTCAAATCTTTTTCAATCAATTTTTCGATGGTGTTAGCATACATGTTGTTGCCAACAGCAACGTCTTTTCTAACCTGCAAATTCTTAAAGCGTTCCTGCAGAACAGCCTCAACCGCAGCCTGAACTTTGCCAGCTTTAACAGCCTCAACAATGCCCTCAGCAGTAACTTCTGCATACAAAGCTTTAACAGCATCAATAACCTGTGCAGTCAAAGTTTCTACATAGAAAGAACCGCCAGCCGGGTCGATAGTAGCAGTGATGTTAAATTCTTCTTTGAACAACAGCTGCTGATTGCGTGCAAAACGCAAAGACTGGGTATCAGCAGGCCCAATAGGTTCATCGAAAGGAGCAATCTGCAAACCGTCGATACCGCCAACAACAGCAGAGAAAGCCTCAGTTGTGGTACGCAACAAGTTTACATAAGGATCATATACAGTCTTGGTGAAAGCAGAAGTGCGAGCGAAGATATCAATCTTCTGAGATTCTTCATTGCCGCCCAACTCTTTAACAATCTGAGCCCACGCAACTTTAGCAGCACGCAGTCTTGCGATTTCCATAAAGAAGTTGGAGCCAATAGCAAATGTGAAACGAACCTGCTGCGCAGCAGTATCAACAGCAATGCCTCTTTCCTGCAAAGCTTTGATATAGTAAGCAGCAGTGGCAAAAGCGTAAGCAGTTTCCTGAACTGCACTTGCGCCGCCATTACCATACACAGTGCCGTCAATGTTGATAACTTTCAAACCGGGAGTAGCAGCCTTAACGGTTTCAGCCATTTCATCTAACAGCTGTTCCAAAGAGCAAGGCAGTTTACCGTCAGTCAGCAGAGCAGCCAGCGGGTCAGCGCCAACACAGCCAGTGGGCTGCAAGCCTGCTGCTTTGAACAAATCCAACAGGGGTTTGGCGGAAGCACCAGCAGCAACCTGCACAGGAACGGAAGCCAAATCAATGCCTGCGAATGCAGCTTTCAAATCCTCCGCGTCCTGAATAGCCAAGCCGCAGCATTCGTCAGCAGCTTTATAAGCAACGCCTTGTTTTGTAGCTTTTGCCAATTTAACAGTCAGGCCAGTGCAGCCTTTTTCCAGTTCAAATTTAGCAAGAGTATTGAACTCAGCCGGAGCAACCGCATCCAAACCTTGAGAAACTTTCCAGGGATTGGTGAGATAACCTCCAACTTTGGTGCCTCTGAGGTAATCAGCAGCGCCAGGCATTGTTTGAGCCTGAGCATTATTTTCTACATCTGCCAAGGTGTAGATGGGCTGCAGAGTGATACCTTCATAGGTTTTGGTGTACATTTTTTTGTCGAAAGGCGCACCTTTTAAAGCAGCGATTGCAGCTTCTTTCCATTCTTCATAAGTAGGAATTTTGAATTCATCAAAAGAAACCGCAGGCAATGTTGTGTTTTTTTCGTTTTCCATGTTTAACTTCCTTTCTGTAAAATTAGTTCATATACCATCTGCGTGATAGCTTGACCAAACTCCTTCCAATCTAAGAGTCTGAGCACTGCAAACAAAATACTGTATGCAGAGAACCATACAAACAGCAACCATTCACAGGCTGCTTCTTCGGCCCTATGTCGGCATCATAATGACCAAATTTTTCCCGATAACAGAAACCATGCCGATTGCGCTTTGCATAACCCATCTGCCCCAGCACCTGTTATCACACAGATTGTAATCAAATTAGTTTAAGCACCTTAAATGCTTGCAATTATTATTGCCTGATTTAATTATATAACACATAAGAGTAATTGTCAATAAATGCCTGCTATTGATAATTTGTAAAAAACGCTTTGTTTATGCGGTTTTTCTTGCAAAAACCCTAAAAAAATTTTTTAGGGTTTTGTGCTTCATCAAGAATTACCTTTCAGCAAGCAATCCATTAAGCAAAAACCATGATTACTAACAAAAAAAATGATTCTATCCAAAAATATGCTTTTTTTCCAACAAATCTCTTTGTTATTTATTATAATACAACAAAAGAAAATAGTCCAGTAAAAATTCAAAATTTTTTAGCTTTTATTTTTCTTTTTTGTTTGATGATATTATTCTTCATTAAATATAGCTTTTCCTGCAAAATTTGCTAAATTATATATTTTTTTAATGTAAATATTAGCATATATGGATATTTTTCATATATTTTATGCAAAAAACAGATTTATATCTTGCAAAAAACTCATTGATGTTATATAATAATAAAACAAAGCATTATTTTAATTAAGTTTTTTTATGGAGGCGTATTTATGGATTTTGTTGTTCTAATTTGTTTTGTTGTATATCTGGCGCTGCTTTTAGCCGTGGGCGTGTATTCTTACACACGTTCTTCAACCTTTTCAGAATACATTCTGGGTGGCCGTGGGCTTGGCAAATGGACCACTGCCCTCTCCGCCCAAGCTTCAGATATGAGCGGCTGGCTGCTTATGGGTTTACCTGGCGCGCTTTATTTAAGCGGTCTTTGTGAAGCCTGGATTGCAATTGGCCTTGGTATTGGTACTTATCTGAACTGGCGTTTTATTGCATATAGGTTGCGAGTTTTTTCGGAATCAATGGATAACGCACTGACCATGCCAGAATATTTGAGCAATCGTTTTAATGATAAAAAGAATGTTTTAAAAACCGTTACAGCTATTTTTATCACAATTTTCTTTCTATTATATACAGCCTCGGCAATCGTAGCCGGCGCCAAGTTGTTTTCCACAGTTTTTAACTTTACATACTTGCAGGCGCTGTTGGTTGGCTGGGCGTTGATTATGTTTTACACATTAATTGGCGGCTTCTTTGCCGTTTGCTGGACAGACTTTATTCAAGGTTCTTTAATGTTTTTGGCACTGCTTATTGTCCCGGCCACAATGTTTGTCATGCTTGGCAACTGGAGCGAAATCAGCACGCTTTTAGCCGACGCAGGCCCCTCTTATTTAAAATTCAGCGGTCGTGAATCCGGTTTTGATATCAAATCTATTGCTTCCAATCTGGCTTGGGGTCTGGGTTATTTTGGTATGCCGCATATTGTGGTGCGCTTTATGGCAATCAAAAACCCTCGCGAACTGAAACAATCCAGAATTATTGCGACGATTTGGGTAGCAGTAACTTTAACCGCTGCAATTTTCGTTGGTATTTTGGGTCATGCTTTTGTGAACAAATACGGTTTGGACTTTTCAACCGGTGACGCCGAGTCTATTTTCCTGGTAGTTATTGATTACATTTTCCCGTCTGCTATTGCCGGCTTTTTATTGGCCGCCGTGCTTTCAGCTACCATGTCCACAGCCGATAGTCAGCTGTTAGTAAGCGCGTCTTCCATTTCTAACGATTTGGTTAAGAGTTTTAATAAAAATGTTTCTGAAAAATCTCTGCTTTGGATAAGCCGTTTATCCGTTCTGGCTATCGCTCTGCTGGCGCTGGTCATTGCCTTAGACCCCAATAATAGTGTAATGAATTTGGTATCCAACGGCTGGGCCGGTTTGGGCGGTGCATTCTCAGCTGTTATGCTCTTCTCGCTGTTTTGGCGCAAAACCAGTTTTAAAGGCGCAGTCAGCGGCATTATTGTTGGCGGCGGTACGGTAATTCTCTGGTTGATTTTTGGCGCAAACACCGGCATTTATGCCTTATTGCCTGGTTTTATCCTTTCATCTCTGACCATTATTGCAGTCAGTCTGCTGATGCCCGATAAAGAAGCAGAAAAAATCTTTGATAATGCCATTAAAAATTTATAATACCCTAAAAACTTCATATCTTAAAAAGGAACAGTTATCTATTCGATAGCTGTTCCTTTTTTATAGTACAAACTTAAACTCCTCGAATGACATAATGCAACAACTGGCTCCATTTTGGCCGCCTGATTAGCAGGATAAGTACCAGACATAATACCCAAAGCAACAGAAATCAGCAAGGAAATCAAAACCGGCCCCCAAGGCACACCAACCAAATTAACTGGCAGATGAATTAAATTACAAACCAGATAACTTGAAATTAAACCCAACAAAATTCCTAACAAACCGCCAATAACTCCAGTACAGCCACTTTCCAGCAGAAACTGCCGGCGGATATCCTTATTAGTTGCTCCAAATATCTTGCGAATGGCAATCTCCTTAGTACGCGAACTAACAACCGCAAGCATCATATTCATAATCCCCACACAACCTATAAATAAGACAATAACAACAAAAAGCAATGATTGACTCAAAGTCATATAAATACCAGCAATGGAGTTCTCCTGCTCCCGGCTCAAGGCATGCACATATGTAATCTGATTATCACCATAAACCTTGTCCAGGTTATTCCATATAGACTGCCGCAGTAACTTTACATTCTCCAGAGAACTAGCTTTTATATAATAATCACTTTTATAATAATTGCCGCTGGAATAACTCACAAAACCACTGCCTGCTAATTTACGCGCATTGGTAAAAGGAATGTAAGCAACCTTATTCCAGTCCTCACCCACCACAGGAGCCGCCTGAAGCACGCCAATTACGGTATAATTTTCACCACGTATCTTAATCGTACTACCCAAAGCATTATTACCCAGTATTTTTTCAGCTACATAATTGCCCACCACACAAACTTTCTGTTCCCGTTCAATATCCATAGTTTGCAAAAAACGGCCTTCAGCTAACTGCAATACCGGCATCGTCGCCAAATATTCATCGCTTACACCAATAATACCGGTTTCATCATATACCATATTGCCATAGCGCAGATTATCATTAACCAATAGCACAAAGGGCGTAAAGGCATCATATAAATCCTTATCCGCCTCTATAACACGCAGTAAATCCTTTTCATTAAAGCTTTGCCTGGCTTCAGCGCGCATAAAAACGCTTACAAACACCATGTCACGACTATATTGCTGATAAATACCATCTATTCTTTTCAGCATGCCCTGCCCCACACATAAAATTGTAAAAATGGCCGCCACTGCAATAATAAACCCAAGCATGCTTTGCCAAAATCGTCCCCGATTAACATGCATATTTTTCAGCACTATATTGAATACCTGGCTTATACTCATAATCAGTCCGCCTCTCTATTTTTTTTAGTGTTCTCTAAAAGATTATCAATAGCCTGAAAATAAACCTGATAACCGGCAATAGTAAAAAACAGAAGTATTATGCTGAACAAAAGTGGAAAAAGAAATATGCCGCTCAAAAAAATATAGTTATTATGCAAAATAAAACACAAAATCAAAAATATAATACCAAAATACAATAACCAATTACGCTTATGGAAAATTAAACGTAATATTAAACCAAAGACAAAAAGCAATACCGAACATATAAGCAGGGCAAAAGGCAAATTATTCTCCCCCTGCTCTATCTCAGACCAGGAAATGCCTGGTGGAATAATTATCATACTTATCATTATTGGCATTAATAAAACCAAAGCCGTAAGTCCCATACCCTCAAGCAGCCAGCAGCTTTTTCTGATATCGCGTACATTACTAATCAAACGCATTGTTTGAAGAAGCTGCTCATCAGCCCCACGTTTATATTCCGCTTCAGCAAAGCGCTGCCCGGCGATTAATTCATTAACACTAACACCCAGCCGCGCCGCCAATTCTGGCAATACAGCCAAATCCGGCATATAATTACCATTCTCCCAACGAGAAACGGTTTTATTGGTTACGCCCAAATCACCTCCCAGTTCTGCCTGCGTCAATCCATGTTCCCTGCGCAGTTCAGCAATAAACCTGCCGATTCTTACCTGGTCCATTTTCATAGCCTCCCAATCTCTTATCAACCATAATTATAGCTAATATGATATTTTTTTGTATTCCCCATAAATAGCGAAAACAGTTTTTTTCAAATTTTATATTACCCACAAATAGCGAATTGCCTGCTAAAACCGGTTATAACAACATTGTAAACAAAAAACTGATGAATAAAGCATGAAAAAAACCTCTCATGTATCCACCAGCTTAAACCATGTTTTAAGTGTAATATCAATTATAAGTCAAATTCCAATTATAGTAATTATCCAGCAAATAAGCGTCCAGAATATAATCCTCTTTGCTTATATCTACTGTAATATTTTTTATAACCCGACCATTTTCGGTAATCTGTAATGTATATTGGCTATATTTGTGCTCCGGGTTCTGGCCAAAAACAACGTAATGCTTGTTGTTCACCCAAATATCAACATCATCTCTAAAAATCATGCTACCGCCGATACTTTCATTATCCTCAAAAGCAAATACTCGCAAAGCATCATTTGACCAACCCAGATAATAAAAAAAATGATGCCCAAGTTCAACTTTTTTACAGAAATCAAAACCACCAACACCAGCATATTGTATTGTCAGGCTTTCCATATTCTGTTGATTATATTTTGGCGCCTGCAATTCGGCTATCTCATAATTGAAGTCATAATTACCGGACGGTTTTCTGACCAGACCGAAGCAGCAGATTGCCAAAAATAATATAAGTATTAATCCCCATGTCACTTTTTTATTTTGCATATCGCTCACAACCCCACTATTTTTTATTTAATTATATATCTATTTTGCTCAAATAGTCAAGTAACAAAATATTTTATCTAAGACCTATTGACATTAAGCCTACAACGTGTTATTATAAATTTAGATAACATGTTGTAGGCTAAAAGGAGATGTTGTTATGTTACAAAAAAAATTTATCCCTCAGGTTTCCGATTCTGAATTAACGCTGCTGCAAATTATCTGGGCCGAAGGCGGCAAGGCACTTTATGCTACAATTATGGAGCAGCTGGCGGCAAACGGCAACAGCTGGCAAAAAAATACCGTTATCACTCTGCTTTCCCGACTGGTTGAAAAAGGCTTGCTGCAAACCAGTAAAATCGGCCGCCGCAACGAATATACTGCCATTGTAACCAAAGCGGATTATCAGGCGGCGCAGGCGCAAACATTATTAAACAAACTTTATGCCGGCAACGCAAAAGGTCTGGTATCCACACTGATACAGCAGGAAATGCTTTCTGCCGAAGATTATGAGGAACTGCGGCAGTTCTGGGCGCAGGAGCGTGAATTAAATGAATGAAATTTTTAAAATCGTCTTATCTCTTTCGCTCTCCGGTTCATTGCTGATTTTAATTTTGCTGCTTGGCAAACCATTTCTGCGCAAATATTTTAGCCAACGCTGGTATTATTACATCTGGCTGATAGTCATTGCCAGACTGCTGCTGCCCTTTGCCCCAAAGAACAACCTGATAAATTCCTGCTTTAACCTCAAACAACCTAATGCCATTATGCCTTATATTGAAAATATTGAACCCTACACCGCCCCTATTCCAGCACTTAATGGCAAGATTTTAACCTCCACCACCGCAGTGCCACACCTAACCTCCAACCTGTTGCTACCCGATTTTCTGGCTTATCTCTGGTTAATTTGGCTTGGTATTGCTCTGTTGCTGCTTATTTACAAAATAACTGCTTATCAAAGCTTTGTTAAATATGTACATGCCGGCCAAAGCCAGGTTAATGATATACAGCTTTTGGATAAATTGACCCAAATTGCCACCCAACACGGCATCAAACGGCCTGTCGAGTTAGCCATTAACCCCATGCTGGCTACACCCATGCTTATTGGCCTGCGTAAACCAACTATCGTTATACCGTCAATAAAGCAATCAACCGCTGACTTTGATTATACAGTCAAACATGAATTAATTCATTATAAACGCTATGATATGATTTATAAATGGTTATTGCAGTTGACAGTTTGCCTGCACTGGTTTAATCCGCTGGTCTGGTTAATGCAGAAAGAAATAAACCGGGCCTGTGAATTATCCTGTGATGAAGCGGTAATTTATCATTTGGATATTGCCGAACGTCGCGCTTATGGCGACGCACTGCTGCGTGCTATGGAATATAGCGGAAAATGGCAAACTTCCACAGCTGCTATAAATTTTAATGATAACATCGAATTATTAAAAGAAAGGTTGCGAGCAATTATGCGTTTTAAGAAAAAATCTCCTGTTATAACTGTTTTCTCTATGTTGCTGGCTGCATTATTTGTGATAGGAGCCACCACAGCAGGGGCTTACACAATAAAAGACAATTTTGATTACGATTATGACTACAAAATAACCAAAGCCTATCTTGAAAAAACATATACCGATAACAATGTCTATGGTATGACAGCTGAAAACCCACTCATTAATTATTTTGCGGAAAAGGCCTATAATGACGGCAAAACAAATTTCTTTTCTATCATCGCCCACCGCATGAACCAGAAACAGTTGGATAGTTGGCTGGAGCGTACTGCTCAGGATAAAACAAACAGTTTTCATGCCATACTACTAAAAGTCAGCGGTCAGGAAGCCGAATTGAATTCCTGGTTAGATAAAATGGACCAGCAGCGTTTATCAGAATATGCAGAACTGGGCATTACCCAACAAGATGGCCAATTCTATTACCAAGGGCAATTACTGCGTATTTTGCTGGATATACATACTAATGATTATTCCTGCGTCACTCTGCAAACCAATCCCAACGGTACATTGGCTATTAAAATCACACGTGATGCGAACGAGAATATATTGAGTTTCAGTTATATGACGGAAACAGAGATAGACGAATTATTTGGCGATGGTTTTGACAAAGTTTCAACTGAACCGGCTGCCAAACCACTCTTTGACGTTCAAAATCTTACTTTAGATAACCTCGCATAAAGAAGGATAGATTTCAGAGTTCCACATACCCGACAAA
>CANSKT010000064.1 GCA_947647555.1 uncultured Peptococcaceae bacterium
CTATATCAGCAGTTTTACTGTTGGTTGGTCTGGCCTCGCTGCTTTTCCGCGGTTTGAATTTGGGTATTGATTTTACTGGCGGTAACATTATGCAGCTGCCGGCCGCCCTCACCGCTTCAGCCAAACTATGGCAGGAAACGCCCAATGCCTGAAGCGGCGGCAAATTATATTGCTGCCAAAGTCCCAGCGGTAAGTGTAAAAATTCTGTTTCTTCATTAAAATAGGTATGCCATATACAGGGCACCCCATAGCCTCGGCAAATCTGCTGCGCCTGCCCGGACAGGGCAAGATAATCGGCCAGCGGCAAGTCCTTTTCACGCAGCATAACCGCGTCTGGCCGCGCCGCCGCAATTTCATGCAAACGCACCAGAAAATCACCCCGACAAAGCTGGCGATTAGTTACGCATATTATCTTAAAATTTCTTTCAGCAACATTAAACATAGATATAATCATTCAAAACCGGTTGCAAACCAGCGTCGGCAATAGCGGAGGCAACCTGCGGCAGACTGCGCCCGTCCGCAATGGCAAACTGCTCATCACCAGACGGCTGCATATCCTCCGTTGCCTGATATTTATGCGTATGGTCGCCGATACCCGTGGAAACGCCGGCCGAAACCTTAGTGACGGCAATTTTCACAATCCCGTCCCGAAAAGCCGCGCTCTCACGCGAAGAAACAGTAATCCCCACATAGGGCAAAAATATCCGGTAAGCGCATAAAATCTGACAAAGCTGGCGCTCGCCCAAACCAGAAGAAACGATTTTAGCATTATTCACAATAGGCCGCAGGCGCGGACAGGACAGAGAAAATTCCGCCTGCGGATATTGACGCTGCAAATAATAAACATGCAGCGCGCTGGCCAGCGCGTCACGCCGAAAATCCGCCAGCCCCAGCAGCGCCGAACAGGTAACGCCGCGCATACCGGCGCGCAGTGCGCGTTCCTGCGCCTCAAAACGATACGGCCAAACGCGCTTTGGCCCCTGTAAATGCAGCTGCGCATAGCGCTCACTATCATAAGTTTCCTGAAAAACCGTCACATAATCCACGCCACATTCATGCAAATAACGATATTCATCGGTATTAACCGGATAAATTTCTATCCCCACCAACCGAAAATACTGTCGCGCCAACCGGCAGGCCTCGCCAATATACTCCAAATCACTATATGCACGGCTTTCACCGGTCAACAGCAAAATTTCCTCCATACCGGAAGCCGCAATAACCTGCATTTCCTGCTCCAGCTGCGGCCGCTCCAGCCGCAGACGCTTAATTTGATTATAACAGTTAAAACCGCAGTAAACACAGCAATTTTCACAATCAGTGGCAATATAAAGCGGCGTAAACAGATAAACCGTATTGCCAAAATGACGGCTGGTTTCCTGCTGCGCACGCTGCGCCATTTCCTCCAAAAAAGGCTCGGCCGCTGAGGAAAGTAGCGCCTTAAAATCCGTTGGCGTGCAGACTTCATGCGCCAGTGCCGCCTGCACGTCCTGGGCGGTGTAATCGCTATCCAAAAAATCCTGCATCTGGCCGATAACCTGCGCGCAAATATCAGAGTCCAATCGCTCCATACCCGGCAAATACGCCATATGGTCAGTGCGACAGCCTAGGTTCTGCTCCAACCTGTGCTTATGCGCCAAAGCCGCCGGCGACAAAAAATCACAATCCACCAAAAATTGTTTATCCATATATCCTCCTGCTTATCCCAACCCTAATCATGCAAAAAACCGGTTAAAGGGTCAGAAGCCGCCGCGCCCCGGCTTAAAACCCGGCCCAACCCGGACAGATAAGCCTGCCGGCCGGCGCAAACCGCCTGCCGAAAAGCGGCCGCCATCAACGGCAGATTACCGGCCGTTGCCAGCGCCGTATTCACCATAACCGCCGCCGCCCCCATTTCCATCGCCTCACAGGCCTGAGATGGCCGCCCAATACCGGCATCGACAATAACCGGCAAATCAATTTCATCAATCAAAATCTGGATAAACTCGCGCGCCGCCAGCCCTTTATTGGAGCCAATCGGCGCCGCCAGCGGCATAACCGCCGCCGCGCCGGCGTTCTGCAAATCACGCGCCACATTCAAATCCGGGTGCATATAGGGCAAAACCACAAACCCCTCTCCGGCCAGAATTTCCGTAGCGCGCATGGTTTCCTGATTATCCGGCAGCAGATATTTGCTGTCACGCATAATTTCAATCTTCACAAAATCACCGCAGCCCAGTTCCCGAGCCAGCCGGGCAATCCGCACCGCTTCATCGGCATTTCTGGCGCCGGAAGTGTTTGGCAAAAGAACAACCCCCTCCGGAATATAATCCAGAATATTCGCCTGCTCCTGCGTGTTGGTACGGCGCACAGCCAGTGTGATAATCTCCGCGCCGGCCTGCTCCACCGCCGCCTTAATCAGCCCCAGCGAATATTTACCAGAACCCAAAATAAACCGGGAATTAAACGCCCGGCCGCCAATAAGCAACTTATCTTCCGCCTTATTTTGCATAATCAGCCCTCTTTCCTGTTTTATAATCTCAAGCCTCAAACTCACCGGCAATGATACGCACCACCATCAAAGCCTGATGCGCAGCGCAAAGCATTACCCGAGGCGCAAACAGCGCGCCGCAATCCGCCACATCGCTGACCTCATCACCGCAAAGATAAAAACGCGGCGACACGCGTCTGGTATGTATGACATTAGCCGAGGCCAGACCGGCCATACCAGAAGCCGCCAGCAGATATTTGTCCGGCCAGCTGCTTAAAACGCCCTCGACCAGCATTGCCTTGGCCTCCGGCTGGTCAAAGGCCTCGCAAACGATAGCCGCCGGAGCCAGCAATTCAGCCAAATTATCCGCCGTCAGCTTAACCGTAAGCGGCACAGTCTGCACAAAAGGCGCAATCTCCTGCAAATTCTGCGCCAACGCCGTTGCCTTATACTGACCAATCTGCGCCGCCTTATATTGCTGACGATGCAAATTGCTCAAATCTACCCGGTCAAAATCCAACAGCAGCAAACGCCCAACACCGGCGCGCGCCAAAGCCAGCGCAATGTTGGAGCCAAGACCACCCAAGCCGCAAACCGCTACGGTGGCCGCCTGCAATTTAGCCGCCAAATCAGCCCCCTGCCGCGCCGCCAGCGCCTGCTGCCATTCCGCCCGACCAGGCTGCTTATTTTCCGCCGCCATCTCAACCGCCCCCTACAAAGCTGACAATCTCCAGCACATCGCCGGCCTGCAAAATCGTGGTTTGATACTGCGCTTTCGGCAAAATCTCGCCATTTTTCTCAACGGCAATCCGCGCCGGATTGTAATTATTAGCCAGCAACCAATCCGCCAAAATACAACCTACGACCGGCTGCGCCTGACCGTTGATTATCACGACTGCTCCGATATTCGTCATAAAATCCCCCCATAAAACAAAATAAGGCGCTCCCCACCGGGAACGCCCAAATTAAATATCTATTGCTGATAAAAGGCTTCCTACGGCGGCATTATCCGCATCAGGTAAAAGGGTCGAAGTTGATTACTTCCTCTCAGCCTGCCCACACAAGCTCCCCCGCTAAGTTTTTTTATTGATTAGATAGACGGAAAACTCCTTATAATCTCCCATAACTGTTTATACAATACCTTGAAAATGGCTTAAAATTTGGAAATATCCCAAACCCTTACGCAAACTGGAAGTTATCTACGAAGCCCTTCCTCTGTAAAAGTTCTTTTTAATGCCTTCTCTGTCGGGAATATAGAGCCTATCAAAACAGCAATTTGAATAAATGTCAAAATCAAGCCGACAATTCCAATAGCATCATCTGAAGCTCCATAAAATGGAAGATGAATAATAAGTGACGGAACTAAAATAATCCAGCCAATTCGCCACCAAAGTTTTCCACAGTAATGATGAGCAAAATGCCATGTATCCATATTCTTCATAGAACGAGAGGTTCTATATCCAATCAGAGAATTTATCTTTTTTGGCGAATGTTTCCACATGAGCCGTCCGATAACTATCATTAACAATGGAATTATTAAATCGCAACAAAGCATAAACCACCAAAACCACATATCACTTACCTTTCAATCATAATGCTACCTTGTACAGAATAGCAGAGCCAACCACCCTCGTCAACGGTCAAGATGAACGGACTTCGCTCGCCGGTGACAATATATTATACACCATTGGCCGGCAAATAGCAAGCCTTTTCTCAAGGCTCCTGCCGCGCGCGCAACAACAACTTTTGCAGCTGTCTTTTGGTCTGACTGATAATAAAATGCTCCGCATCATAAACGCGCGCCGTGCTGACATTATCCAGCAAAGCCTGATAAGGCACTGTGCCGGCAAATTTTTCATCAAAAACCAGCCCGGCATACCATTCATCAATCTTTAAATCCCGGCCATAACCAGACAAATCCGGCAATTTGGCTTCATAAGGCAAAACCGTAACCACATCAGCCGTCAGCGTATATATGCCAAACAGCGTGCCATCTTTTTTCTGATACACAACGGCCCGGGCATAATACAAATACTGGGATTGCAGTCCATGCATAAATTTATCCAGCCTTTTGGTATCGCCGCCAATCTGCCGCAAAATGTTCTCGTCCAGCGCCACCGGGTTCATCACGCCGCAGATATTTAAATGTGTATATTTACCGCTGGCAATGTCCGCCAGCATTTGGAGCAGCACGCGCTCACTGGTTTCAATATCCCTCTGAATACAGGCCTCCAGACGAGTCAACGGCATTTCCTCGTCATCACAAACAAAAATCATGGTTTGCAGCATTTGACACAGCTTTTTTACATAATTATAGAAAAAATGAATATCCTGCCAGCCGCTGGGCAAAGGCAGACGCAGCGCCACCTCATTACCCCGACAGGAAAGTTCAAACCCCCGGCAGATATTCTGCGCATCAAAAACTATTATGAAATCGCCCAGTTTGTCCTCCTCCAGCCGAAAAGCGTCGTCCAGAACACCATAACGCACTCCGGGCAGCAGCAAATCCGCCAGGCTCAACTCCTGATTATCCGGGCCCTTAATCACCACATTAACCGCCATAATTTTTGGCTCCTTTACAATACAATTTAAGCTTTAATTATAATTTTAACATATCAAATCAACAATTTCAATAATAAAACACCAGACAGGCATTTGATATTTGTCAAAATTATGTTATAATTAATTAACTTTCAATAAAGCAAGGAGTGACCAAACATGCCTCAACAAAATTTTACCCAGGATTTAAGCCAAAAGGATATGCCCGGCGCCGTTTTTATCATTAAACTGCTTTTTAAGCGGCCAACACCGCAGCCAGACCAGGAAACCATGCTGAACAGCCTTCGCAAACACGTGGGAGAGGTTGAATGTTTCTGGCATGACGCCAAAGGGGCCGGCTTCAGCGCCCTACAATACACCGCTCATTTTAAGGACGCCGACCTGCCGCCGCAGCTGATGATTACCAGCGGTCAGCCTTTCAGCGGCGACACTGTCGACGATTTTACGCGCAGCCAGATGTGGGACTGCCAGCAGGAACGCGACGCAATTTTGAACGATTGTCAGTACCAGATAATTGCTACGGATATGATGGCGGCTGGTCTTGAGCCGCAGGAGCGCGCTAATTTGGATATGGATTTCTTAATGGCGCTGCTGGATATGTTCCCGGATTGTCTGGCTGTTTATTTCTTCAACTCCGGCAAAATGTTTTTGGCCGATGATATTTGCAGCCAGCAGATTAACGGTATTGACCGTTTCATTAAATTCGCCGTTAACGCTCGCTTTTTCACCATTCAGGGCAGTGAGGACATGCTGGTAGACACGCTGGGCATGAGCACTTTGTTTTTGCCGGATTTGCAGTATCATTTCCGCGGCATGGACCCTAATCAGGTGGTCAATCATGCTTACTGCATTGCTTCCTATATTCTGGCTAATGATAACCCGATAAAATCCGGCGATACGATTGACGCAATTGTAAACGGCCAGTTCAGCCAGAGTGTGCAATGGCGCTGTCAGTATGAAAACGCCTTAATTCAGCCGGCCAGAGAAGTTATTGATATTTGCATGAATGAGTATGCCGCCGGACAGCGCGATTAAAATTTGACAAGGTAATATATGAATTTTTTACGAAAACACACTCATTACGTTCTGGCGCTGGGGCATTTATGCTCCGATATCAACCAGGGAACGCTTTCTGCCGTTCTGCCCTTTTTAGTGGCGGCACACAACTATAATTATGCCACAGCGGCCACGCTGGTAATGGCTGCCAACATTGTCGGCTCTATCATTCAGCCGGTTTTTGGCTGCATCGCCGATAAACACGGCCGGCCATATTATATGGTTATCGGCATTATGCTGGCCGGCGGCGGTATGTCGCTGACTGGTCTGCTTGATAATTTCTATGGCCTTTGCGCCGCCGTGATGATTAGCGGTGTTGGCATTGCCATGTTCCACCCCCAGGCGGCGCAGCTGGTCAACAAATATTCTGACCCCCAAAGCAAAGGCGCTAAAATGGGACTGTTCTCCTTTGGCGGTAATCTGGGCTTTACCATTGGGCCAATTCTGGCCAGCGCCGCTATCGCTGCCTTTGGCCTGCGCGGCACACTGATATTTCTGCTGCCGCCCCTGCTTTTTGGCCTGATTGCCACGCTAACTTTCCGCAATGATACAGAAACCGCCGCCGTCCAGGTGCAGACGGCCGCCGTCAGTCAGCAGCCGGAAAACTGGGGCGCATTCGGCCGGCTCAGTCTGCTCATCGTTTCCCGTTCTATCATGTATAACGGCATTAATACTTTTCTGGTGCTGTATCTGGTTGAAGCCTTTGCTCTGCCCAAACCGCTGGGCAACACTTTTTTAAGCTGCTACTATGCCGTAACCGCTTTCAGCGCGCTGTTTGGCGGCAAGCTGGCGGACAAATACGGTCACCGCAAAATTCTGCGCCTTTCCTTTGCTATTTATCTGCCAGCTATCGCCCTTTTTGCCCTCAGCCACAATCTGGCCTTTCTTTTGCTTCTGCTGCTGCCGCTGGGCGTTGGCATTGGCCTTTGTTACAGCCCCATGGTGCTGTTAGGCCAGCTTTACCTGCCCCGGCATACCGGCTTTGCTTCCGGTGTAACGCTTGGTCTGGCGGTCAGTATCGGCGGAATTGTTTCGCCGCTGTTAGGCAAAATCGGCGATATCTATGGACTGGATAACATATTTTGGCTGCTTTGCGCTTTAGCAGTTTTGCCGCTGACTATCTCTTTCTGGTTGCCAGAACCAGAACCCCCAATGACGCAGGAGGCCTAATCAATGACCTATACCCAAGATTATCATTCACCGCTGGGCAAAATAACTCTGGCCAGCGACGGCCGCGCCTTGACCGGACTTTGGTTTGACGGCCAAAAATACTACGGCTCCACCCTGGCCGCAGAATATACCGCGCAGGATTTGCCCATATTTGTCCAGACGGCAAAGTGGCTGGATATTTATTTTAACGGTCTGGCTCCAGATTTTACACCGCCGCTGCAAATGCAGACAGACAGCGTTTTCCGCCGGACAGTCTGGCAAATTCTGCAACGAATTCCCTTTGGCAAAACCACAACTTACGGCCAAATTGCCGCCGAGATTGCCCAACAAAAGGGGCTGGCCAGCATGTCGGCGCAGGCGGTAGGTAACGCCGTGGCGCATAACCCCATTTCAATCATTATTCCCTGCCATCGGGTTATCGGCGCAAAGGGCGACCTTACCGGTTACGCCGGCGGCCTTGAAAAAAAGCGGCAGTTATTGGCGCTGGAGGGAGCCTGTCTATAATGAATGAAGATTTAATTTATGAAATTTTATCAGTAGTGGCAGAAATCCCAGCCGGCTGCGTCGCCACCTACGGTCAGATTGCCCGGCTGATTGGGCGCGAAAAAAACGCCAGGCTAGTTGGTAAAGTTCTCAGCATGGCGCAATATTATGGTGATTTTCCCTGTCATCGAGTGGTTAATCACGCCGGACGGCTGACCCCCGGCTGGCCGGAACAGGGCGCGCTTTTGCAGGTCGAGGGCGTGGAGCTGCAAAGCACCGGCCACGTCAACCTGAAGCAATATCAGTGGGAATGTTAATTATTCACCGCCGGCCTTAAAATTGTAAATTGGTTTAATTACCTTAATTATCTCTGCCGTGGGCGCTATATTTTCCACAATCGAGTCCATACTCTTATAAGCCATGGGACATTCGTCCAGTGTAGACTGGCCGACCGAGGTTGTATAAATACCGCTCATCTGCGCCTGAAATTCCGCCACATCAAACGCCTGTTTGGCTGCGGACCGGCTCATCAGGCGGCCGGCGCCATGCGGTGCGGAATAATTCCAATCCGCATTGCCAAGTCCCCGGCAGATTAAACTGCCATCGCGCATATTAATCGGAATAAGCAAAATTTCACCGGCCTGAGCAGAAACAGAGCCTTTGCGCAAAATCATTGCATCGGTATCAATATAATTATGTGTAGTGGTAAACTGCTCCGCCACATGCAGACCCAAACCTTCGATAATCTCGTCCAGCATGGCCTGCCGATTCAGCGCCGCAAACTGCTGCACCAGCCGCATATCATGCAGATAATCAGTAAACAAATCACCCTCAACATAGGCCAGCGCTTTGGGTATTTTATTAGCCAGACCCTGCACCTTAAGCTGATTTTCAATCTCCTGTTGCCGGCCGGCCGCTTTTAATTCCGCAATCAATTTATTAGCATTAAAGGAACGCAGCGCCTTATACCCGGCATTTTGATAATAATTAGCCACCTCCAGACCCAAATGGCGGCTGCCGGAATGGACAACCAGATAAATGCTGCCGTCGTCATCTCGATTGGCCTCAATAAAATGATTACCGCCGCCCAGCGTGCCCAGACTAAGCTGCGCACGGTTTAAATCCGTATGCGCCGCACATTTCAGTTTACTTAAATCAATACGTTTATTATATTTATGCGCACGCTGCCGAATAGCAAATCCGGAGGGAATTTTAGCATAAATCAGCTTATCCAGCTGGGCCAAATCCAAATCTTTTTCCTGAAGCTGCACCGTTTCCATGCCGCAGCCAATATCTACGCCCACCAGATTAGGCACAACCTTATCCTTAATAGTCATCGTTGTACCAACCGTGCAGCCTGCGCCGGCATGAATATCCGGCATCAGCCGAATTTGGCTTTCACGGCAAAATTCCTGATTGCACAATTCAATTACCTGCCCAACCGAAACATCATCAACTACATCTGTAAATATTTTAGCCGTATTAAACCTGCCCTTAACTTCAAACATTTCAATCCCCCCTTTGAGCGGTAATACAAACATATACACATTGTTTCCATTATACCATAGGAACAAGGTTATTTTTATCTTATCACAAAAAATTGCACTATGGTATTTGTTCTCACTAAGTTCAATCATCGCCTGTGGCTCGATTTCACTAAGTGTTCACATTATACCATAGCAACAGTCATTTTACAATATTTAAAAATGTTGTAAAGTTTAATATGCATATTTTTAGATTGACAATATACCTGCCTTTCATTTATAATTTACATATAAAAATCTTGTCAAAAAGGAGGATAACCCAAATGCTGAAAAAAATTTTTACCCTGCTGCTGGCCTTTTGCCTGCTGGCCGCTTTGAGCGCCTGCAACGCCGCGCAAAGCGAGTTGCGCTTTGGCACAGCCGGCACCGGCGGCAACTATTACGCTTATGGCAATGTGCTGGCCGAATTGCTGGAAAACCAGACTGAACTGGCAATAGACGTTAAAGCCACCGCCGGCTCCGCCGCCAACCTGCGCCTTTTGCAGCAAGGTTTTTTGCAGCTGGCTATCGCCCAAAGCGATACCCTGCAAGACGCCAGCCAGGGCGCTGGTGATTTCGCGTCTGGCGCGCTTGGCGGATACAGCGCCATAGCTGGACTTTACACCGAAGCCTGCCAAATTGTTGTTGCAGGCGACTCGGATATCAACAGCATAGCTGATTTGGCCGGCAAACGCGTTTCCGTTGGCGAGGAAGACTCCGGCGTAACGCGCAACGCCGAGCAGCTGCTTTTAAGCAACGGCCTGACGTTCGATATGCTGGGCGAGGTCAAACGCCTTTCCTTTGCCGATTCTGCGGCGGCCATGGAGAACGGTGAAATTGACGCTTTTTTCTGCACTGCCAGCGCCCCCACCACCGCAGTAACCGAGCTGGCCAAAACTCAGGATATACGCCTGCTTTCACTTGACGAGCGCACTATCGGCCAGCTGTTGATCCTGTATGACTGCTACACAGAATGTGTTATCCCGGCCGAAACCTATCCGGGACAAGCCGAGGCCGCCCAAACAATCGGCGTTAAAGCGGTGTTGCTGGCCAGTGATACGCTGGACGCGGATACTGTTCAACAGATTACAGAAATATTATTTACCAACGCCGCCGCCATGCAGTATGCTACCAATTTTGACACATTGCCAGATTTAACCACGGCCACCAGCAATCTGCCGATTTCTTTCCACCCCGGCGCGGCTGCTTATTATGCTGAACAGGGCTACAACGTAGAGGTGGGCGGCAAAGGCGCCATATCTGCCGTTTCCGCCAGCCAGGACGGCCAATAAGGAGGTTATCATGCTGCAATTATCCTTAGACATGTATCAAACGCTGGGCGCAGCAGTAGGCGTACTGTACCTCGGCGCCTGGCTGCGCAAAAAAATCCGGGTGCTGGAAACTTTCTGTATCCCGGCGCCCGTAGTCGGCGGCCTTATTTTCGCCATAACTTCCTGCATATTATATGTAACCGGCCTGCTGGAGTTATCCTTTGATGAAACTCTTAAAAACGTCTGCATGGTTATGTTTTTCACCTCCGTCGGCTTTCAGGCCAATCTCAAGGTTCTGAAAAGCGGCGGCCTTAGCCTGTTAATCTTTCTAATCTGCGTCATCATACTGATTGCCGCCCAAAACGGACTGGCGCTGGGCGTCGCCACTATTCTTGGCATCGACCCCTACATTGGCCTGTGTACCGGCTCCATTCCCATGGTAGGCGGCCACGGCACCGCCGGCGCTTTCGGCCCGGTTTTGGAGGATTTGGGACTGGTTGGCGCCACCACCCTCTGCACCGCGGCGGCCACTTTCGGTCTGCTGGCCGGCTCTTTAATGGGCGGCCCTCTGGGGCGGCGGCTGATTATCAAACATGATTTGCTGAAAACCGCCGTGCAGGCCGACGACAGCGAATTGATAGCTGATGAAAAGAAACATCACCGTTCCTCGCGCAACTATGCGCCAGCTGCTTATCAAATCGCCATTGCTATGGGTCTGGGTACAATAATTTCCCTGCAACTTTCCAAAACCGGCATGACCTTCCCGGTTTACATCGGCGCTATGATTGTGGCTGCTTTCATGCGTAATATCAGCGAATACAGCAATAAATTCACTATTCATATGGGCGAAATTAACGATATCGGCGGCATCTGCCTTTCCCTGTTCCTGGGTATCGCCATGATTACCCTAAAACTTTGGCAGCTGGCGGAGCTGGCCTTGCCGTTGATTATCCTGCTGCTGGTACAGACCATATTTATGGGTCTTTTCGCCTATTTTGTCATTTACAATATCATGGGGCGCGATTATGACGCCGCCGTGCTGGCGGCCGGCTCCTGCGGTTTTGGCATGGGCGCTACCCCCAACGCCATGGCTAATATGCAGGCCATCACCGATAAATTTGCGCCCTCGGTTAAAGCTTATATTCTGGTGCCGATTATCGGCAGTATGTTTGCAGATTTCATCAACACCATAACTATCACACTGTTTATCAATCTCTTATAACATATAGCATATTAATTTATGGAGGCGTACCTTTAATGAGCAAAAATTGCAAAAAACTTTCTTTCCGCACCGATAATCTGGCTGTACCGGAGGTTATCATCACCGAAGCGGCTGAAGCCGCCGGCAACGCCAGCCAGCTGGCCGATGATGATTTAGATGACCTGGACGATTTGGAGGAGCTGGAAGAAATCCAATAT
>CANSKT010000065.1 GCA_947647555.1 uncultured Peptococcaceae bacterium
GCTCTGTCTGCGTCCACTAAAGTGGCCTTGCCAATCGCTAAGTGTTCATACAAAAAAGGAACTCTCTGCCAGGCAAAGAGTTCCTTTATTATTTGCTAGATATGCCGAATATCAGCGAAAAATCATTAAACTAATTATTCTGCAATGTTCTTTGCAAAACGAGTCAACAATGTTGCGATTTCAGCACGAGTAGCGTTGCCCTGCGGTTTCAAAGCGCCGTTATCGCCATTAATCAGGCCTTCACCAACAGCCCAAGCAATAGCGCTGTTAGCCCAGCTGCTTACCTTAGCAGCATCGCTGAAGCTAGCAATGTTACCAGCCAAAGTGGTATCATATTCTTTGAAAGCAGCGTAACGATACAGAATTGTAGCAATCTGTTCACGTGTTACGTTATCGTTAGGACCAAAGCGGCCATCTTCATAACCATTCACGATGTCGTTGCGAGAAGCCCAAGCAACAGCTGCGCTGTAATACTGGCCACCAGCGGAAACATCTTTGAAAGATGCAGAAGAAGAAACAGCCGGCTCACCCTCCATGCGATACAGAACAGTTACAATCTGTGCACGGGTGGTTTTGTCGTTCGGGCCAAAGCGGCCGTCTTCATAGCCGTTCATCAAGCCGTTTTCAGCAACATAGTTAATATACTCTGCGTACCAAGCATCAGCAGCTACATCAGAGAATCTCTTGTCAACATTGGTGTTATTGTCCTTATCGGAACCATCAATCTTAACAAATACAGGTGTAACCTTAACTTTGCCAGCCGGCATTACAAATGTATACTTGGTGTCGCTAACCTTGGTCAACTCAATGGTGTTGCCTTTCAGGTCAGTAACAGTCAGGCTGTCCAGTTTGTAACCTTCAGCCGGTGTTACAGTGATAGTAACAGTCTGGCCACGAGTAGGTCTGGTAGGAGTAACGGTAACTTTACCGCCGGTAACCTTAGTAGCAATGCTTACATTGCTGCTGGAACCGCCGCCACCAACACCACCGTTGTTAGAAGTTTCAAATATAACTTCATCCTTGGAAGATGTGATTCTTTCACCATCCAGGTAAACCGCACCCTGGAAATCTTTGTCAATATAAACTTTACCCTTAGTTAAGTTGTTCACACTCAGAACAAAAGCTCCATTATCGCTGGTAACATAAACATTCTTTGCATACTCACCGCCATTAATGGTAACGGTAGGAGTTACATCAGCTGCCAAAGCACGAGTAGTAGCATCACCAGCTACAATGTAAACAGGCTCATTAGCCTTAACATTTTCCAAGGTCAATGCTTTAGTTGTAGGCACGGTGAACTCAATTTTCTCAGTACCAACCAATGTTGCAAGAGCAATCTTCAGTGTGTTAACAGTCGCCTGAGTCATATCCAAGCTATCTACTGTTAAGTTAACATCACCTGTAACCTCTACATTCTCATTAGTTAACAAGTCACCAAGTTCGGTATCTTCATCAATAGTATAGACTACTGCACCTGTATCAGGGTCAACAGTATAAGTACCCTTACCATTCTCCATATCAGCATTAGCGCCAAAAGCTGTCATCGGAATCATGGTAAACATCATGCAAAAGATTAACAGCTTAGCCAAAAATTTCTTATTCATTGTTCTTTGTCCCTCTCCTTTCTTTAACGAAAAATAATATAGGTCTGCATAATTTGCAAGCTTTCTAAAAAAGCCATCACCTCCCATTGGCAAGTGTCATGTTCAGCGCCCAAATAGCAACAAAAGGTTAACATGGCTTCCCACGGCCGGCAAACCCATAACCCCCAAGCAATTTGATTTGAACACGCACAAAACCTTCCCTCGGCAAAAATGCAACCGTCCACTGAAGCATTCATTTTAGGAAGATTCAGTGTCAAAAAAGCAACCTTTCTTGACAGTGCCTGCTTGCACAGATATAGTTTATCACAAATTTTTTATAAACACAATAATTTTATTGCATTTTTTCGCTCAAAAAGCAAAAAAATTTATTCCGGAAGTTGTTGCAATATTTAAATAAGGTAGTTTTAGCCAAACCGGCAAACCTTGCCATAAGTAAATCCCAACTTTAAGCAAGATAAAAGCCAGAATTTTTTTATGATAATTTTTCTTAACTTATTTTAAGACCAGCCAGAATATTGTTTCTAAATACGCAAAAGTTCAATGTCTTTTTTTGCCAAATATTGTAAATTTGCGCAGGAATGTTACCACCAGCCGCAGAATAGAACAGGCATTATAAAAGCAAAGGAGCATTTATTCATGCAACAAAAAATGTCTATTCAAAGCTGGTTACAACAAAGAAACCTGATTTTGCAGCCCAGTTTCACTAACGAATTACAGCGGCTTGCCGCCGCATATAAAAAAAGCGGCAGATAAGCCAGCTAAACACCATATATCAACTTCTGGGCTGTAATAAAATAGATATTTGCCGCTGGCAGCGCCAGCCATACAGCACTCACCAAACTGTCCGAGAGCACAAATTAAAAGTTATAGCCAATTCTGCCAAGCTTTTCTCCTTAACTGAATTACAAACTGAAAGCCTTGCTAATAAAGCCGGGCTTTCTTTATATGCCAAAGTTGATTTTTTGCCCGGCCTGCTGCAAAATTGCGGCCAAAGACAACGCCGCCTGCTTTATCACTGCGCTGTCAGCGAGCGCATGCTACAATATTATTTAGCCGGCCGCCAGCCCAGCAAGCAGGCGTTGCTGGCTATTCTCATTTTATTGGAACAGGCAGAAACGGAAAAGCAGCTGCAAACAGCCTTAAACGCGCAGGGTTATTGCCTGTCAAAAAGTCTGGCTAATGATATGATAGTATTCTGGTTTTTGTTTGTGCAACGTCCAGCGCTTGAGCCAACCGCCATTTTGCAAAATATCAACATGACCCTGCATGATTTCAAATTGCCATTGCTGATGACCAAACAATTCAACAGGAAATTTTAACCAAAAGTTACACAAAATTTCGGAACTTTTAACCTTATATCAACTAAAATTGACATAGCAATAAAATTTTACCAAAATATAAGGAGGTTTTATTTATGTGTAACAGCGTACAGGAGTTTCAAAACAATTTTAATCAGTATCTGACAGAACAGGTGCAAAAAGTTTTTGGCTCACAGATTGGCAGCAATTTCCACGCTTTTCAGCACAACGGCGATTTTAATTATTTCACCAATGACGGCACCAATTACAATCACCTTTCCCTGCCCTGCCTGGACTCATTGCTGAAGCATGATGACGCCGGTCAACTCATCTTGGAGGAGGGCGGCTTTTCCAGTCTGTATTATAACGTGCTTAACGCTTCCCGTTATGTGCTTTCGCAGGACTCCCAAACAGCGGTTAACAACTCATTAATGCAATCAGCAGCACAGGCCACGCAGGTAATCAAGCTTTATCCGCAAAAGCTGCCGCCGCTCACCGCTGGCACCCAGAACGACAAGATTGTGGAAATATATGAAAACTGCGCCACAGCCTTTGGCGGTGACGTTACGCAGGATTGCAGCATTATTCCCAACACTTATCGGGATTTCAAAATTGCCCTGCAAACCCTCAACAATATGGCCGAAGAAGCGGCACAGCTGGTAATGAATGTCGGCAACAAAAATGCCATTTTGGCTAATATCAAACGCAATATGACCAACCCGGACACCAAAACCGGCGGCCTGCCGCTGGATAACGGCAAGTTTTACGTCGGCTATAACAAAATACCGCTACCCAATGAGCTGCTTGGCTCCCTGAATACCCAGGAAAACCAACTGACACTTTCAATCAGCGGTGAAACCTTTAACAGCACAGAAATGCACATGCATTTGAATAACCAGGGCAGTTATATTTTCCCGATTGGCCTGTTGCTGGATATTGTTGGCATACATCAAACCAAGTTTGAAATGGAAAAACTGAAAACCAACCAAACCAATTTCAGCGCACAAATCACCTACAAAGGGCTTACCAAGGTGCCAGTCCAACCACAGCCGGCCGACATCACCGGTAAAAACGGCTGGTATGCCGAAACTGCCATTTTGAACGAGATAAAAGAAAAATCAGATAACTCACAGGTCGACGGCTACAAACTGCAAGGAAAAGAGTTCAGCGTGGCAGACCTCTTTGGCAACAAGCTGGCTTGTCTGAAAGCCCTGCTCATCAGCCAGATGCCCAGCATCACCATTACCATGAGCAACATCAACATGGAATATGCTCGCTCTGTTTTCAGCATGGAAAATGACGTTTTCGTAACGCTTTTCGGTTTTATTACGATTGGCCATCACAATAATTATAAAGAAACAAATATCAGCTATAACGATGAGCAGGCCAGCGTCACCATAACTTTCCAGCAGCCTAACGTCAGCGGCACGCCAGACCCACAAACCGCGCACGCGTTTATTATGGGCGGCGTTCCCTATTACCCAGGCATGTAACCAGGGAGGAACATATGAAATATTTACTCAAATTACCACCTACCCAGGAGGCACAGGCACTTAATGCCGACTGGGACAAGCTTGACCAGGAACTTCAGCTGGTTTATAAACTTGACCCGGAAAGTCAGGATTATATTTTTGCCGGTGAATATAACCCGGAAGCAGACGGCATTGAAGATGATGAAAACGCTATCATCGTGCCAGTATCATCAACCTATATCGGCCCTATACCCTGGAGCGCTAACACTGTTTTTTCCAATATTCTCAGCAGCAGCGGCGACGCGCCGCATGACCAGCAGGGAAAAAGCACCAGCTGGCACAATCTGGCAACCGCCGCCGGCATCACCTGGAACTGCCATGCCCAACAAAATGCATTTTATGATTGCTTTACCGGTCAACGGGTTGCCAACACACCGCAAAAAACCTATGCCTGTGATAATACCATTGTCGGCGGCCATGTAATGCCAGTTCAACGACCAAGTACCGTGGCGCGCAATAGCATTGTTTATGTGCTGCCAATCTGCCATAACCACAATTCCATGGGTGTAAATCATAACGGTCAAACGCCCGGCAACGGCAACGGCTTTTTCATGCTCACTAATGCCAACACAGCGGTTATCCAACTTAAAGGCTATATGCCAAACAATATGATTTTGCCGCAGCTGGCAAATGCTCCAACAATTTAACTTAAAAGCGACAGAAAGCCGCACCAACCGGGCGGCTTTTCATATATAATATTACAAACGAATTACAAACGAACAATCTCATACTCCCGGCTGCCCAAACCAAGCTCCGCCGCGCGCTCCACCGTATGAATACCGTTGCGCGACTCCATACGCTTAATCAAAGCGGCCTTGCCCTCGTCCGGCGAGTTATAAACCGCGTCCACACAGGCCTGGTCAATCGCCACCGGGTCAAGCGAAGCAAAAATGCCAATATCAGCCATTTCCGGCTCATGCGGATTAGCGTCACAATCACAGTCAATGCTTAAACGGTTAGCCACATTAATATAAACAATATTCCGGCGCCCCATATAATCCATAACCGATTTATCAGCCTCCGCCATACATTCCAAAAATGAGTCATGGTCGGCCGTCCAGATATCCTCCGGCTTGCCAACGCCATGAATATGCGCCTTGCCATGCGCTGAAGCCACGCCAATAGACATATTTTTCAGCGCGCCGCCAAAACCGCCCATCAGATGACCCTTAAAATGCGAAAGCATCAGCATGGAATCATAATTCTGCAAATGAGCGCCCACATAATTCTCACTCAAATGACTGCCCTCGCCGCCGTTAACCGCCAGAGCAATCTCGCCGTCCTCGTCCATAATATCGCAGGGAGCAATCTCCGGAAAACCGTGCTCCCGGATAGCCTGCCAATGCGCCTCGGTGGTGTTGCGCCGCCCCTCATAGGCCGTGTTACATTCCACAATCGTGCCAGACAGCTGCTGCACCAAATCCTTAATCAGCGCCGGCTGCAAAAAATTGTGGCCGCCCGGTTCGCCGGTGGAAAGCTTAACCGCCACCTTGCCGCGCAGCTGCACGCCCAACGCCTGATAGATTTTCTGCAAGGCTGCCGCCGATATTTCTTCTGTAAAGTAAACCTTTGCTTTTACCATGTCGGAACCTCCCCAAATTGGATTAAAGTTATGGATATATTATACACGAGTCCGGCCAAATCCTTTTTTCTTAACATATTTTGTCAAATTTTTTTGCGCCGCCGGTCTGCCTATAAGCAAAACCTATATATATCTATAAAGATTTACTATGCCCTATTCCCTTGACAAACCGGCTTTAACCCTGTATCATTTTAAATATTCATCAGATATTCAGGTTTTACAATCCATAATTTGAAAAGAGGTAATTAAAAATGCGTTATGCTTATCCGCAATACAAATTTGAAACTATTCAGCTGCATGCCGGCCAGGAGCAGCCAGATCCTGCTTCTGACGCCCGGGCAGTGCCTATCTATCAGACAACTTCCTATGTTTTTCAGAACTGCGCCCATGCCGCGGCTCGTTTTGCGCTGGCCGAGGAGGGCAACATTTACAGCCGGCTGACTAACTCCACCACCGACGCTTTTGAACAGCGCATTGCCGCTTTGGAGGGCGGCGTGGCGGCTCTGGGCGTGGCCTCCGGCGCGGCGGCTATCGCCTATACGTTCATGAATTTGGCCAGCGCAGGAGAAAATATCGTTTCCGCCCAGACAATCTATGGCGGCACCTATAATCTGCTGGCACACACCCTGCCCCAGTATGGCATCACTACCACCTTTGTTAATGGTGATGACCCACAGAATTTTGCAAACGCTATTAATGAGCAAACCAAAGCGCTCTTTCTGGAAACTATCGGCAACCCCAACGCCACGCTGATTGACATTGAAGCTGTGGCCGCTATCGCTCACGCCCACAAAATTCCGCTGGTGGTAGACTCCACCTTTGCCACACCCTATCTGGTACGGCCGTTTGAATATGGCGCGGATATTGTCGTCCATTCCGCCACCAAATTTATTGGCGGTCATGGCACGGCTATCGGCGGCGTGATTGTGGACAGCGGTAATTTTGACTGGGCCGCCAGCGGCAAATTCCCTGACCTGGTAGAACCCAACCCCAGCTATCACGGCGTTAGTTTCACGGAAACTGCCGGCGCGGCGGCCTTTGTAGCCAAAATCAGAGCCATTCTGCTGCGTGATACGGGCGCAACGCTGGCGCCGCTTCATTCTTTCCTTTTCCTGCAAGGTCTGGAAACGCTATCTCTACGCGTGGAGCGTCATGTGGAAAACACCTTAAAAGTGGTTGATTTTCTGGCCGGACACCCCAACGTAGAAAGCGTTAATCACCCTTCCCTGCCGGACAACCCCTATCATGCGCTTTATCAGAAATATTTCCCCCACGGCGGCGCTTCAATCTTCACTTTCAACGTCAAGGGCGGCGCGGCGGAAGCACAGGCGTTTATCGACAAGCTGCAAGTTTTCTCGCTGCTGGCTAATGTGGCCGATGTAAAATCGCTGGTAATTCACCCGGCCAGCACCACCCACGCTCAACTGACTGAGGCAGAGTTGCTGGAACAGGGCATTAAACCCAACACCGTCCGCCTTTCAATCGGTATTGAGCATATTGATGATATTCTGGCCGATTTGGCGCAGGCATTGGCCTAAAATACAAAATCCTCCGACTTGACCGGAGGATTTTTATATTTTAATTAGCCTGTTCACTCAAATACTTTTTGACCTCATCAATATAAACCTCGCCAATGCGGCTTAAAATTGCATCGCGTTTAGTAATATAGCCAATTTCCATAATACTGTTACGGTTCAAATCGTCGGCCGCAAAAGGCACGGCCACATAATCGCTGCCATTTAACTCCTCGCAGATAATGCCAGAACAAAGCGTATAGCCGTTCAGTCCGACCATCAAATTAAGCATAGTCGCCCTGTCGCCGGCCTTGATTACCCGCTGATATTCATTTTCACTCAAAATCTCCTCAGCGAAGTAAACAGAACTGTTTTCACCCTGCTCAAACGACAGACAGGGATAAGCCGCCAGCTGCGCCAAACTCACGCTGGGCAACTCCGCCAGTGGGTGGCTGCGCCACATGTAAACATAAGCTTTACAATCAATTAAAGGGTGAAAAGCCAAATCGCGCTCATTCAGCAGCTTGGTAATAATCTTGCGGTTGAAATCGCTCAAATACAAAAGGCCGATTTCACTTTTCATAATCCCCACATCATCAATAACCTCATAGGTTTTGGTTTCCCGAATGGCAAATTCATACTGCAAAATATCAAATTTTTTGACCATTTCCACAAACGCTTTCACCGCAAAAGAATAATGCTGCGTGGAAACGCCAAATTTCTTTTTTATATTGCTGCGCTCCAGGCTGCCATATTTTTCCTGCAACAGCTCATACTGCTGATACACCTGCCGCGCCGACATCAAAAACTCTGCGCCCTCATTGGTGGGCACAACCCCCTTGCCGGTGCGTAAAAAAATGCTGATACCACATTCCTTTTCCAACTCCTTAATGGCGCTGGTCAGGGAGGGCTGAGATATATAAAGCGACTCCGCCGCCTTGTTCATGGAGCCAACTTTAGCAATCGTCAGCGCATAAAAAAGCTGTTGTAAGGTCATAATTTATCTCACTTCAATTCTGATATTTTTACTCGGCATACTGCATTTTGGCCGGCGTCCAGTCCGCCAGCACCTGCTGCATATCCTGCGCCACCAGTTTGGCGCCCGGCAAATCATGCTCCAGATAATTTCCGCACTCCTGCCGCTTGTTACCGGGAATTTCGCCCTCAAAATCCACCACATAAGCCAGCGCACCCTGCATCAGGCTGATTGCCTGCTCCCTGCTCACATCATCACGCAGCAGCAGATAAAAACCGGTGCGGCAACCCATCGGCCCCACATAAATTACGCTATCTGCATGCTCGGAATTTCTGGCATAAGTAGCCAAAAGATGCTCAAAAGTATGCATAGCCGGCGTGGGCAGATAATCTCCCATGTTCGGCTTTTTCATGCGCACATCATAAGTCACCACATCGCCGTCAATTCTGGATACATACATACCCTTTTCCAACAAATCATGATTAACTGTAAAACTGGCAATAGTTTTCATTATTAAAACACCTCTTAATCTATACTTTAATATTTTCCCAAGGAAAAAATATGCTTCTGCCCATATTGCACATTAAACTATGTTTAATTATAAACCAGCCCAGTTAAAAAGCCAAGCTATAACGCAAAAAAAATTCTGGCAAAATTTAAATATTTTTGCTGAAAACTCTTGACAATCCAGCCATATCATTATATAATAATACGCGTGGCAAATGATTGCCACAAATGCCACCGTAGCTCAGTAGGTAGAGCGCATCCTTGGTAAGGATGAGGTCAGCAGTTCGACTCTGCTCGGCGGCTCCACTAAAAACAACCTTCTCAGTTACCAAAACGGGAAGGTTGTTTTTTTATAATAACAAAATATAAATTAAAGGAGCGTTAACAATGCAGTATAAGGTTAAAATGACCGTCATCGACAAAAAATTATACCCTGAATTGCAGGCTCAATATTGTAAAGACCCCAACGCCGGCGCGTGCCCCTGCTATAATGTTGGTGATGAATTTATTTTTGAGCGTTACGGCAACGCAGATGATTTCTGGCACCTTGGCCTGAATACGCTTAAACAAACCGCCAAAACAGCTAACGATACAGCCGGCGGCCCAAATTTTCCTCATTGCTCCGAAGCCTGGGACGCTATTTCCCGTTATATTTATACCGGATTGCAAGGCGGTTCTATTATGCGCGAATGGATGCAAGATGAACGCGTTATGATAGCCTGCTGTTCAGACGGCACCAGACCGGTCATCTTTAAAATCGAAAGAATAGATTATAAGGTTTTACATATTGACGGCATCAACAACGATTTCTGCCGCCAGAAAATTAAAAACGCGCTTACCGCTTTAACTGATGTGCAGGATATTGCATTTAAGGATAATTTTACAGAAGTTTTTTTGGCCAAAGATGTTGATGATACCGCATTAAAAATCGCGGTTGAAAATTGTGGTCAGTACATTGTTACCAAAATTGATTAAAAAATGATTTACACTAATTAAGCCGTCATTTTCCAGGAGAATGACGGCTTAATTTTGCTTTAGATAAAAATTTAAAAAATTTCCAGACAAACCGGACAATGGTCACTACCCATAACCTGCGGCAGAATATAAGCGGCCTTAATCTGCTCGCGCAGCCGCTCGGATACCAGAAAATAATCAATGCGCCACCCGGCGTTGTTCTGCCGCGCCCGAAAGCGATACGACCACCAGGAATAAGCACCCTCCTCGTCCGGGTGCAGCAACCGGAAACTGTCAACAAAACCGGCCGCCAGCAGCTCCGTCATCTTGGCGCGCTCCTCATCTGAAAAACCGGCGTTTCCCCGATTGGTTTTGGGATTTTTCAAATCAATTTCCTCATGCGCCACATTCATATCCCCACAAATGATTACCGGCTTTTGCTTATCCAGCGCACAAACATACTGGCGCAAGGCATCCTCCCAGCGCATACGGTAATCCAGACGCGCCAAACCGTCCTGCGAGTTCGGCACATACAAATTTACCAGATAAAAATTCGGATATTCCAGCGTAATTGCGCGTCCCTCCGTATCATGCTCAACCGTTTCCGGCAGATTCAGACCAATATAAGAGTTTTCCACCGGCTGGCGGCTGAAAATCAGCGTGCCGCTGTAACCCTTGCGCTGGGCGCTGTTCCAAAACTGCTGATAACCGGGCAAATCAATATCCGCCTGACCGGGCTGCATTTTTGTTTCCTGCAAACAAATCATATCCGCATCTATATCTTTAGCAAAATCATAAAAGCCCTTGCCAATACAGGCGCGCAGCCCATTAACATTCCATGAAATTAAACGCATAAATCACCTCAAAATTAATATTAGCTTATTAAAAGCATGTTAAAATAATTATATCATATCCAAGTCATAATAAATAGTAAAATCAGACAAAATAATAAAAAATCATACGACATAATTTTAAACACAATCTGGGAGGTAAATAATGCATACACAAAACAGAGATTGGGAAAATGAACTTTTACAGGAAGTCAGCCAGCATTATGCGCAGGCAGAAGCAACATTGCTGGATTTTTTACGCATACCCTCTGTGCAGGAAACGGCCACTCCGGACGCGCCCTTTGGCGAGCCTGTGCGGCAGGCTTTGAGTCAAATGGCGGCTTGGGCCAAAGAATTGGGCTTGCAGGTTAATCAGACCAGCCATTATCTGACGATAGATTTGGGCGATGGCGCCAGCCCGGAGGCCGTCGGTATTCTGGCTCATGCCGACGTGGTGCCGTTTGGCGAGGGCTGGCATTTTGCGCCTACCGGCCAGCTGGTAGCCAACAAAATTTATGGACGCGGCGCGCTGGACGATAAAGGGCCGGCAATAGCAACACTCTTTGCCATGGCGGCTCTGCATCGCCTAAACGCCCCTTTAAGCCGTCCGGTGCGGCTGATTATCGGCGGCAATGAAGAAAGCGGCTGTGAATGTATAAAAAAATATGCGGCTGAAAATCAGCCG
>CANSKT010000066.1 GCA_947647555.1 uncultured Peptococcaceae bacterium
ATGCTAAACCCGACATAATATACCAGAAATATCGAGCATAATATCAGTAAAATTTTTTTGCCGAAAGTCTTTAAACAGCCGCCATTTTGTGTTAAAATAATCTACGTATATTTTTTTAACCGATTTATAAATATTTTAACAGTTAAGGAGTATCTATATTAATGAAGTTAATCGTCGGCCTGGGCAATCCGGGCGCTGAATATCAAAATTCCCGACACAATCTGGGCTTTATCGCCATTGATTATCTGGCGGATAAGCTGGGATTGGAGTTTAACAAAAACAAATTTTTCGCCCAGACGGCCGAGGGGCATTATCACGGCCAGAAGCTGCTGCTGCTGAAACCGCAGACCTTTATGAACAGAAGCGGTCAGGCTGTACAGGCCGCCGTGGATTTCTATAAAATCCCCCATGAGGATATTTTAATCCTGTTTGACGACATGGATTTGCCCTGCGGTCAGCTGCGTCTGCGCCAAAAAGGCTCGGCTGGCGGCCATAACGGTATCAAGGATATCATTACTCATCTGGGCAACGATAATCAGATAAGCCGCTGTAAAATTGGCATAAACCACCCCCTGTATGGTGATACGGTCAATTATGTTTTAGGCAGCTTCAGCGAGGAGGAAAAGGAACTTTTGCGCCCTGCCGTGCGCGATGTTGCCGACGCCGCCCTCTGCTGGCTGGAAAAAGGCATAAACGCCGCCATGAATGAGTTTAATGGTTTGGATAAGACAAACAAAAAAGAGGGAAAATAACCTAATGCTGCAACAGGATTTATTAAACACCTTAAAAAATGACAATTCCATTAACAGCCTGTTCCAATATCAGGCCAATCGCGCCCCTTTTGCGGTTGGCCTGCCTGCTGGTTTGCTGGCGGCCGCCGCGGCCAATCTTTTTCAACAACGCGCCCAAAGCCTTTGTCTGTTGGCGCCTGACACGGAAAGCGCCGCCGCCTTTGCGCACAATCTGAAAGCCCTGTTGCCGGAAGCGCCGATATTTCTGCTGCCACCACTGGAAATATCCCCACTGACAGATTTTCAGCCTGAAGCCGAGGTAATTGCCGAGCGTTTGCAGGCGCTCTCCGCCCTGGTGCAGAATGAGCCGGCTTTTATCGTCACCCCGGCCGAATCGCTTTTAGGCAAGTTTCAGAACAAAACGGCCTTTCAGGAGGAACGCTTGCTGTTACGCCCGGGCGTAGAATTGGAAATTGACGAATTAGCGCGCCGCTTGGTGGATTTGGGCTATCAGCGCGAAGCCATGATTGACGCGCCCGGCGCTTTTGCCTGCCGCGGCGGCATTGCGGATATTTTTCCGATTGGCTGGAGCCGACCAGTGCGTCTGGACTTTTTCGACCTGGAAATTGAATCAATCCGTTATTTTGACCCGGACACACAGCGTTCCGCTGAAACCTGCACGCAAACTCTGGAGTTATATCCCTGCCAGACCGCCCACCGACAAAACGGTGAAATGCTGCTCTCTTATCTGCCGTCAGATGCACCACTGCTTATTCTGGAACCGGCGCTCTGTGAAAAAAGTCTGCTGGACGCCGAAAAAGAACGCCAGCTTTATTTTGACGACCTGCTGGACACCAAAAGGCTGACCCGGCAACAGCTGCAAACAGTTTTGGGCAACTATCTGCCGGCGGAACAGGTCATTGAGCAGATTAACCGCCGGGCGCATACCGGCTTTACTACCCTGCCGCAGCGTTCCGCTATAAGGCAGCAGCAACACATTGAGTTGCAGGCGCTGGAATTACCGTCTTATACCGGGCAAATGCCTCTATTCAATCAGGATTTGCAAAAATGGCGGCAAAACGGCTGGCACATCTTTTTTTGCGCCAGTTCTCAACTGCGCGCCGAGCGTTTGCGCGCCATTTTAAGTGAATATGACTATCCCCAGGCCGCAATCGGCGTTTGTGCGCTGGCCAGCGGTTTTGAATATCCGGCCGGACGGCTGACTGTGATTACGGAAAAAGAATTGCTTGGTCAGGCCGCCAAAACCCAGCGCCAGGCACGCAGCAATAAGGAAACGGATATCAGCACCTTTGTGGAGTTGAAGCCCGGCGACTACATTGTTCATACCAACCATGGCGTCGGCCTTTTCACAGGCATTGAAAGAGTAACCGCCGACGGAGTTACCGCCGACTATCTGAAAATTGAATATGCCGCTGGGGATAAGCTGTTTATCCCGGCTGAACAAATGCATCTGGTGCAAAAATATATAGGCAGCAATGCCACAGCACCCAAGCTTGACCGTCTGGGCAGCAACCGCTGGGAACGCGTTAAAGCCAAGGTTAAAGCATCTGTGCAGGATATGGCGGAGGAACTTTTGCAACTTTACGCGCAACGCCAAAAGGCGCAGGGCTATGCCTTTTCTCCAGACACCGCCTGGCAGCGCGAATTTGAGGACGAATTTGAATATGAAGAAACTACCGGTCAGCTGCAAGCCCTGACGGAGATTAAACGCGACATGGAAAGCAGCCGACCCATGGACCGTTTACTCTGCGGCGATGTAGGCTACGGCAAAACGGAATTAGCCATGCGCGCCGCTTTTAAGGCATTGCAGGACGGCAAACAGGTAGCGCTGCTGGCGCCGACCACCCTGCTGGCAGAACAGCATTTTAACACTTTCAGCCAGCGTTTTGCCAATTATCCGGTCAAAATCGGACTTTTAAGCCGCTTTGTTAACGCCAAAAAACAAAAGGAAACCATGGCCTCGGCCGCGGCTGGCGGACTGGAAATTCTAATCGGCACCCACCGTCTGCTTTCCAAAGATATCAAATTTGCCGACCTCGGACTGCTGATTGTCGATGAAGAACAGCGTTTCGGCGTAGCGCACAAGGAGCGTATCAAACAAATGCGCGGCAATATTGACGTGCTGACTCTCTCCGCCACTCCTATCCCGCGCACCCTGCATATGTCGCTGGTTGGTATGCGTGATATGAGCGTTATCAACACACCGCCCAAGGAACGCTTACCGGTGCAAACTTTTGTTACGGAACACCACCCCCGGCTGCTGAAAAACGCCATTGAGCGCGAACTGGCGCGCCAGGGGCAGGTTTATTATATTTTCAACAGTGTACGCAATATTGAAGAAAAAAAGGCCAAACTGCAACAGCTGGTGCCACAGGCTAAAATTCTTATGGCACACGGTCAAATGACAGAAACACAGCTAAACCCGGTAATGACGGATTTTCTGGCCGGCGATGGCGACATTTTACTCTGTACCACCATTGCTGAAGCCGGTTTGGATATTCCCAACGTCAACACGCTGATTGTAGAAAATGCGGAAAACTTTGGTCTGGCTCAACTTTATCAGCTGCGCGGTCGCGTGGGACGCTCCAAGCGTCAGGCATTCGCTTATTTTACCTATCAGCCGGACAAGACGCTGGCGGACGATGCACGCAAACGGCTGGCGGCTATCCGTGATTTTACGCAGCTGGGCGCCGGGTTTAAAATTGCCATGCGTGATTTGGAAATCCGCGGCGCCGGCAATCTGCTGGGACCAGAACAGCATGGCCATATTGCAGCCGTTGGCTTTGACCTCTACTGCAAGCTGGTTAATGAAGCTATTGAACAGGGTCTGGGCGAAACACCAGACACCAATATGAACATTGAATTAAAGCTGGATTTGGGTATCAGCGCTTTTATTCCAGAAAGTTATATCCCCGAAACTAACCTTAAATTTGAAATTTATAACCGCATTTCCGGCTGCCGCAGTCAGGCGGAAAGTGTGCTGCTGCAAAATGAATTGCAAGACCGTTTTGGCCAACCGCCGCAGCCCGTCTATAACCTGTTCAAAATTCTGCAAATCCGCAATCTGGCTCAGGCGCTACGAATTAATGCCCTGCTGGCTCCTCGTAATATGCTGACCCTGAACTTCGGCGAGCATAACCCTTTTAACGGACCAGCAATGCTGCAACTTAGCCAGGAATTTGGGCGTAAACTTAAATTCAGCGGTCAAAAACAGCTTTTAATCAAATTACAGCTGCAAAATCAGGACGACGAGCCGCGCTTAAAGGAAATTTCCGCATTTTTGAGCAAACTGCTTGCATTAATTAATAAAAAATAGTAAAATTAGTAATGTATAACACTTAACAAGCTTAAAAAGGCAAACAAATGGGAGGAATTAAACTTGAACTTCAAATTAAACCTGACCAGCAAAAAAATCAAATCAATTCTGCTGGCAGCGATGATTTTGCTGGCCACACTGGCACTGGCCGGCTGCTCCGGCTCAAAGGATAAAGCAGCCATGGTCGTAAATGATGTGGCCGTTCCGCAGGGCGTTTTGAACTATTATATCAATTACGGCAAGGATTATCTGACCAGCTATGGCATTAATATTGAAGACCCGGAAACTGGCGGCCAATATCTGAGCCTGATTGAGGAACAGGGCGTTGATATTGTCAAGGAAATCGCTGTGGTACGCTCTTTGGCCAAAGAGGCCGGCTTAACCGCAGACGAAACGGTACTGACCGAAAATTTGCAGGCTGAAAAAAACTATTTCGCTGATGACGCGGCCTGGCAGGAATGGCTGACCACCTACCAGCTTACGGAAAATGACGTAAAATGGATTTTGGAATATCAGCTGCTTTCTGAAGCGCTTTACGAACATGTCAATAAGGATATCACCATGACCGATGCGGAAGTTGAGGCAATTTATAACGCTAACCCGGCCGATTATGATACTTTCAAATTTGCGCATATTCTGATTTCACCCGAGGGCACTGACGACGCGGCCTGGGCAGCGGCACAACAAACAGCCAATGATGTTCTGACGCAAATAAATAACGGCGAGAAAACTTTTGAGGATATAGCCGCCCAGTATAATACAGACAGCACCAAAGCCACCGGCGGTGATTTGGGGCAATATGTTACCAAAAACGCCAGCCCCTATGTACCGGAATTTACAGAAGCCGCCTTTGCTTTAAGCGAGATTAACCAGGTTTCTGCCGAACCGGTTCGCACCAGCTTTGGTTATCATCTGATTAAGCTGTTGGACAAAAACACTGGCTGGCAGAACGTGCGCGAGTCTATTATTGAACAGCAGTTGGGTGTGCAGCGTTCTGAAAATTACAACAACTATTTAAATGAAGCAATTACCAATGCGGTTATTAATCAGGACTATGAACGCCAATATACTGTTGAAAATAATGCGGCGGTGAATAATGAAAATCAGGAAACACCAACCACCGACAACAATAGCAATCAATAAAACAACTTAAACTAAATTATAAACTGCGAGGATAACTTCCTCGCAGTTTATTTATTTAATCAGGAATAAAATTTTACATTATTGTATAAAATGGATATTGTAAAATAACTTTATTCTGCTTTTGAGCATAAGCCAAAGTTTGAGCCGGCTTGCCAACATTACGAATAACGCCGGAAATCACTATGTCACTTTTACTAATCATAAACTGATTGCATTTTATAATTTCCTGACCAGGCTGTATTGGCTCCGTTTCCTCAAAATCCTCAATAGGTGGATAAACAACCTGGTCATATAAAGAAAGTTCAAATTTTTTTTCGGGATAAGCCAAAACTAATATTGAATTAATATTTTTATGTACCCTTTTCTGAAATTTAAGCGCCAGAGCCGCCAAATAATCAAAATCACCATAATTGCCCAGGTAAAATTTATTAGCGCCGCTGTCAATAAGCACCGGCAAAACATCATTAAGCCATTTGATAATTTTATCCGGCTCATTTATATGTCTATTGCCACAAAACGTAACATTCATTTATACGCCCCCAATACTTTTATATATCGTTATTATTATACGAAAATAATTATTAAAAATCAACGCTTTTTACAAGTATAATTAACGAAGAATAAAAGTAGAGGTGACAAAAGCATTGAAAAAAATTTTAGATGTCATTGCAGCCAACCGCGAAGCCAGAGGCTGGACGGAATATCAGCTGGCGGAACACTCCGGTTTGCCGCAATCCACAATCTCCTCCTGGTATCGCAAAAATATTTTTCCAACTGTCCCCTCGCTGGAAAAAATTTGTCTTGCCTTTGGCATAACCTTATCCCAGCTGTTTGCCGAAAACAATTCACCGGTAGCGCTTACCAAACCTCAGCATGAGCTTTTGAAACGCTGGACAAAATTAAATGAAAGACAGCAGTCTGTAATTTTACAATTAATTGACTGTATGACCATAAAAAATTAACCTGGAGTCCTAAAAACTCCAGGTTTTATTTACATTGGCCAAAAATCTATCAGGCACTTTCCAAAACGCCCTCGCTAATCATACGGCGCTGCCCCACTAAACCAGTGAACACCGCAACCAATTCCGGGTCCAACGCTGTACCGGCATACATTTGCAACATATCCAAAGCATCTTCCGGGGAGAGTCGCCATGCGCCATAAGGCTTGGTAAAAGCATTGTAAACCCAAGCCACCGCAAAAATACGGCTGCCCAGCGGAATATCCAAACCAGACATATGATATGGGCCGCTGCCGTCCCATTTTTCATGATGCGAATATACCAAAGAAGCGGCAGGCGCCAACTCTGGCACGGTTGCAATAATATCAGCACCAAACTGGGCATGATTTTCATAGGTTGCCCCACTGACAAACCGCCCCACATCATAGCAATAACACAAGGTACGGATAGCGCTAAGTTCATCAACGCTTAATTTCAGCGCCCCACCCATACGGCCGCAATATTGCCAAAGCAACATGGCCTCCGTAGTCTGAATAGTCTGAAAACGCTCCGTCAACAGATTATCAGACCGCTTCTGGGCGGCCGGCGAGGCAGAATGTGTCACATGCCCCTCTTTAACCTTACTTGATAATGCTTTCTTAATCTGGTCGCTGTAATAAATCGGCCGATTAGCAATATCAATATCAGGGTTTTTGTTAATATTCTCCACGTAACTCAAACCACGCAGAGTATCATCACCACTAAAACTTTTATCCTTTGAAGCATCTAAATATCTTTCATCTGTGAAAAGAGCGTCCGGCTCAAAACCGGTCATCGGTGAAACCACCTTTGTTGAAGCCTTATAACCAGTATATACGCCAAGCAACAGGCACACCAAAAAAACCAGCACGCGCAATGATAAACGCAAAATGGAAACCTCTGTAAACAGGGCGCCGCTAATGGAAACGCTGGTCATGCCTAAGGCAAATATAATGCTATCAATGACCCAAAGTACACTACCAATCAACATACTGGTTATAATTGGAGAAATATACTTACCCAAATTATGTCTACCTCCAACCATATACTCTGCCAACATTTATGATATTTTGTAAGAACCGGGCAGAACACTATATACAGAGCAAGCTTGAAACAAGCCGCCCAAGATATAAGCGCTTTAAGCAATTTAAAACGCCTATGAAAAATTTCAATTAAAATCAATACATTTTTATATTTCTACTTCAACCAGGAATTTCCTGCTTTTTAAGAGATTTTTTTTACCTATTCCCATATAAGCTTAATTAAAGCCGGGGGAAAATTCCTCCCGGCTTTGCAGAAAACACTGTTATTCCAAAATATAAACCCTAACTGTGCGCACGCCCCAATCCGTACACTCTTTCTCACTGTTAAAAAACAGGTCAATCTTGCGGCCGGTAATAGCGCTGCCAATATCCTCCGCCTTGGCATAACCATAACCATCTACATACAATTTGGTACCCAGTGGAATAACTTTGGGGTCCACCGCCACCGTATAACCGGCGCGCGGCGTGGTACCGGTGTATGTTTTATTGCCGGTATGTGTATAAGCCGTGGCACTCATAGCCATAACATCTTTATAAGCATAGGTTTTGCCGCCGCGGCTGATAACCTGACGCGTCCCTACGGCTAAAACCTCGTCCTGCGCCGCAACAGTTACAGTTCGATTAAGCTCCTGCTTGGCAATCGCCTCGCCGTCCTTGTAAGTCACCAAATTGGTAATTGTTAACACGCCCGGTTTACCGGCTGTTACAACCTTACTCTGTCCAGAATTTAGTGATGAGTCTTCCTTGCGCACGGTTTTTGGCTCAATCGGCTGAGTAGTTTGCGTCTGCCGATAAGTAATACGGCTGACAACAACCGGCACATCTTCATCAACCATAGAATCTAAAGCCGGTGTAACCCAGTCATATTGCCCCACCTCAATATTGTTGGCCGCCAAAAACTCGGCCACAGTAACCGGCTGGGTTTGATAAGAGTTAGTAGCAAAATCGGCCGTTACCGTCACCGAGAAAGCGCGATGAATAATAACACGCCCACAGTTAGTCAGGCTGGTATCAACCCCCGGCACAACCTCATCTGCATCAATCAGCTTAATTCCGCGTTCTTCCAAAAGGTCGCCCACAGTGGCCGCATGTGTGCTGATTACATTAACCCGGCCATTATCAATAATCTCCACTTCTTTTTCGCTAAAAGCATAGGCAGCAACGGCAAAACTCATCAACAGCAAAAAGATAACGAGAAATGGTATCGGTCTGATTTTCTTCATTTTGATATTTCTCAAGCTGTCGTGCCCCCCTTTCCTGGTTTTCGGCAGCTGGCAAATTGGCGGCAGATTAGCCGGGCAATTCCCCACAACGACTATATAATCGCACTGATTTCCGTATCAAAAAACCACCTAATCCCTATTTATCGCTATTTCCTGCTATAATTGTACTCCATTCCGCACCTTTTGTCAAATTTATACCCCAAACGTCATGAAATGTGGTGCAGCCGCCATATAAAGCCTTTTTGAGCCAGTTAATAACCATGATAAATCGAAATATACCAAAAATTTACAAGATTTTTTTTAGTAATTAAATAGCGCGTTTCAGCATATTTAATGCCAAACGCGCTATAATTTGCCAATTATATTGGTTAATCCAGAGTTATACCATAAAATTTACAAGCATTAGCAGTAGTGATTTCAGCAATTTCTTCAATATCCATACCACGCAACGCAGCCACTTTCTCCGCCACAAAGAAGACATTAGCCGGTTCATTAGTCTTGCCCCGACGCGGCTCCGGCGTTAAATAAGGACTGTCTGTTTCAATCAGCAATCTGTCCAGAGGGCAATTTTGCACTACCTCCGGTAATTGCCGCGCGTTTTTATAAGTAACCGGGCCGGCAATGGAAATGTAAAAATTCATGCGCAACGCCTCCTTGGCCAACTCCCAGCTGCCAGAAAAGCAATGCATAATACCACCAAACTCACCAGCCTTCTCCTGCCGCACAATATTAAACAAATCACCATGCGCTTCACGGTCATGAATAACAATCGGCTTATGCAAATCTTTAGCCAGATGAATTTGTTCCACAAACCATTTACGCTGCACATCACGCGGCGTAGAATCCCAGTAATAATCCAAACCAATTTCACCAACCGCCCTGGCTTCAGGCGCCGCCGCCAACTCAGCCAAATCGGCAAACCCCTTGGCGTCCAGGTCTTTGGAGTCCGATGGGTGCACCCCCACAGCGCAGGTTATCTGCGGATATTTTTCAGCCAAATGCAACGCAAACAGTGATGAACGTAAATCGCAGCCAATCGTGGCCATACCAACCAAACCGTTTTGCTCCGCACGCGCCAGAACCTCGGCCAGGTCACCGGCCAGTTTAGCGTCATCTAAATGACAATGCGAATCAAATAACCTTACTCTATGCAGCATAAATTAAACCTGCCTTTTTATTTTAATAAATTTTTTCTTCATATTATTATAGCACCGTCAATTATGATTTGCAAGCTACTTTTGTTTTTTCACACCCCCAGAACAACCGGAACAGCCAGCACACCCACCACCGCACATAAGCAGTGTGGACGGCATATTGCGTAACGGTTTTTGTTTATCCTCAGGCCGAAACAGCAGATAGATAAATATAAACAACAGCAACAGACTGATAGCTGTCATCAGACCAAAACCGCCGCCACTAAATAAACTGCCCAGTTGATATACCACCATGGCTGTTGCATAAGCCAAAGCGCATTGATAGCCAACCGCAAACGCCGTCCAACCAATCGAACCCATTTCACGCCGAATTGCACCAATCGCCGCAAAACAGGGCGCGCACAAGAGATTAAACAGCAAGAAAGAAAAAGCAGCCAACGGCGTATATTGTGCAGCTACCACCGCCCAAAACTCCTGACCATTTTCAGAGGATTCCTCCAAACCGGCATAAAGAGAACCGAAAGTGGAAACAACATTTTCTTTGGCAATCAAACCGGTAACCGTACCAACAGCGGCCTCCCACTGGTCCCCCCAGCCCAGAGGCGTAAACAGCGGTGCAATCGCTCTGCCAATGTCAGCCAGCATAGAATTCTCCGTTTCAACCGACTGCATAGCCAAATTATAGCTGCTCAAAAACCAGATTATAATAGAAGAAAGCAGAATAATCGTGCCAGCCTTACGCACAAATGACCTGGCTCTGTCCCACATATGCAGCATTACACTTTTAAAGCGTGGCAAATGATAGCTTGGCAGCTCCATAATAAACGGTGCCGGCTCGCCAGCGAAAAAGCGCATTTTTTTCAAAATAACGCCAGAAATAATAACCGCGGCCATACCAATAAAATAACAAACTGGCGCCACCCAGCCGGATTCCGCAAACAAAGCACCGGCAATCAGTGCAATAATCGGCAGTTTGGCACTGCATGGCATAAAAGTTGTGGAAACAATAGCAATTCTGCGGTCAGACTCTTTTTCAATAGTGCGCGTAGCCATTACCCCAGGAACGCCACAGCCAGTTGCTACCAGCATGGGAATAAAACTTTTACCGGATAGTCCAAAACGACGGAAAATTCTATCCATAATAAAGGCCACTCGCGCCATATAGCCGCAATCCTCCAATATGCCGAGGAAAATGAACAGCACCATAATTTGCGGCAAAAAGCCCAGCACCGCGCCCACACCAGCCACAATGCCGTCCAAAATCAGCGATTGCAGCCAATCAGCGCAGTTAAATGCAGACAGAACCTGCTCCAGCAAAACCGGCACGCCTGGCACCCAAACACCAAAAAGCTGCCAACCCTCACCAAACACACCATCCTTTAGCCAATCGGTTAAAATACCGCCCACCGAAGTAATTGAAACATAATAAATTATGAACATAATCGCTGCAAAAATCGGCAAAGCCAGTAAACGATTAGTTAGGACCCTGTCAATTTTATCGGAAATCGTCAAACTGCTGTTTTTTTGCTGTTTATTGTCCGTTTTCGCCAAAATTCCGGCAATATATGTGTAACGCTCATTGGTAATAATACTCTCACTATCATCATCAAACGCATTTTCACAATTAATAATCAATTTTTCCATTGCCTGACGCTTTTCCTCTGGCCAACTGTTTAAATTAAGCTGTTCAGCAA
>CANSKT010000067.1 GCA_947647555.1 uncultured Peptococcaceae bacterium
AAGCCAGACCAAACTGCTGACCAAATTCCAGCAAAGCCTGCCTTTGCGCACCGTCGGCGCCAACCAAACGGCCGCCGCAAACCAGCGCGGCCTCCAGCAGCGCGCCGGTTTTGCTGGCATGAATTTTGCGCAGACCCGGCAGGTCTAAAGGCTCCGCCGTATTTTCGGCGGCCAAATCCAACGCCTGACCAGTCACCATACCGCCCAGGCCAGACTTCCAGGCAAAATACTGCGCCGCCTGTATAACCTGCACACTTGAGGCTGCACTGGTAGACAGCAGACAGAAAAAGCAATGCGTCAGCAGGCCATCGCCGGCCAAAATAGCCGTAGCCTCGTCAAAAGCCTTATGACAACTGGGGCGTCCGCGCCGCAAATCGTCATCGTCCATAGCCGGCAGGTCATCATGAATTAAAGAATATGTATGCAGCATCTCAATGCCGCAAGCAAAAGGCAGATAAGCCGGCAAATTCTCCGCCACTTCAGGCTTAAGGCTTTCTATCGCCGCCAGAAACAGCAGCGGCAGCAGTCTTTTACCGCCAGCTAACAGACTATAACGCATAGCCGCCAGCAGCCGCGCCGTGCCCTCGCCGGGCGGCGCAGCCTGCTCCGCCCGGTTCATCTCCGCCGCCAGCGCCTGATTAATAAGCGTTTGCCGCGCCTGCACATAAGCGGCAATATCCAATTTTTCTTTCATATTATTATGACCTTTTCATCGCTATAATTTATTGCTTCATTATTATTGTTTCAATTTCTGCCAGCTTATAACGGAAGTGCTGGCTTCCTCAAAATCTCTGACAAACGCAGCCTGTGCCAAATCAGGATTATCCAAAACAAACTGCTTGCCTTGCGGCGTTTGCGGCATTTTACCGTCCGCGCCCACAAAAGCCGCGTCCTGCTGCAAAGCGGCCGCATATTCCGGGCAGGCCGCCGCCAACCCGGCGCGAATTTGCTCCAAATCCGCAAATTTATAATTACGATTTAAGGCATTAATCAAAGCCGACAGCAGCTGCCAATTTTCCTCACCCAAATTGGGACGCACCGCCGCCTGCACCTTTTGCAGTCGACCCTCAAAGTTGACATAACTGCCGGTTACCGCGCCAAAACCAGCCAGCGGCAGAAGCACCGAAGCATAAGGATAAGCCCGGCCATAATTAGCGTCAGCCTCCAACACAAACTCCATATTCTCCGCCTGTTCCGCCGGCAAATCCACGCCAAACAGCAATAAGCCTTTCAGCTGACCGCTGGCAATATCCGCATAAAGCTGCTTCATATTCCGACTAATGCCCAAAGCACGTATCGTCTGACTGTTAGCCCTGGCCTGCAACTGCAAAACCGGCAGAGAAACGTCACCATTCATCGCCAAAGCCGCCACACACTGCGCCGCCTCTTTAGTCAAACGGCTTCTGTCCAGCAGCAGCACCGGCCGCTTGGCCTGTGCCAAAGTCGCCGCCAATGCCTGAACCTCCGGCGCAGCATTACCAGCATATTCCGACAAACGTGCCTGCGCCAGCTGCACCAAAAGCTGCAAATTGCCATTTGGCTGATAAACTTCAGCCGCCGCATTGGCCAAAAGTCCCGGCTTATCCGCAACCAAAAGCAGCTTCTGCCCAGCTTTTGCGCCCTTTTTCAGACGAGAACCCAAAATCGGATAATTCTCGGCCAATTCATCGCCAAAAGCCAGCAGCACATCAGCCGCTTCCACATCGGCCACTGTGGCCGTAGAAGCATCAAAGCCCCAAACATCGCCCAAACCGCCTTTTTCAGCATTAGGCGCATAAATATATTCCGTACAAATAATTTCTTCGGCCATAAATTTCAGCAAAAACATTTCTTCACTGGTTAGCTGGTCGCCAATCACCACGCCCAGCGTGTCAGTGCCGTCCGTTTCGCGCAACGAATTAATAGCCGCGGCCGCCGCTCGCAAAGCGTCGTGCGGTTTGGCCGCTGAAATGCCCTGACCAAAATCAATTCCGGCCGTTGGCGCGCCCGTGGCCGTCATGGCATGCGGATAGCCAAAACGTCCCGTCTGACATAAACGCCCACCTGCCGCCGGCTCCACCTTAGCCAGATAATCGCCCTTATGCTTAATCTGCAAATTACAGCCATTGCCGCAGAAATTGCAAATGCTGTCCTGCGCTTCACAAGCCAAAGGCACCGGTTTTTCCCAGGGCTGGCGCTCCTGCAAAGCGCCGGTTGGGCAAACTGCCACGCACTGGCCGCAGCCCTTACAGCTGCTTTCACCCAGCGGCAGACCAAAATCAGCGCCCACCACCGTTGGGAAACCGCGGCCGTCCAACCCCAAAGCGCCCACGCCGGTCACTTCCTCACAGGTACGCACACAGTTGCCGCACAAAATGCACTTGCTCATATCGCGCATAATAAAACGGTGACTGTTATCCTTGGGGGTTATATTAATCTCACCAGCATATTTCTGTGGCTGCACCTGATATTCCTGCGCATAATGCAGCAAACGACACTCAAAAACATCGCCGCAGCCACATTCCAGACAGCGACTGGCCTCATACATCGCCTCCATCTGGTCATACCCCTTGGCAACCTCCATAAAGTTGCTATTGCGGTATTCCGGGTGCAGATAACTGATTGAAACGCGCTGCACCTTAGGCTTGCTGCTGAAAAACTCCGCCGGCGGCTCGCCGTTTTTATGCAGATATTTTTCCGTATTCAAATTTGCGTCAACCTCGCCGGTACGCAGATATTTGTCGATAACCCTGGCCGCCTGCTTGGCATGCGCCACCGCCTGCACCGCAATGCCGGGGCCGTCGTTAATTGCATCACCGCCGGCAAAAACACCAGGTATGGAAGTTGCATAGGTTTTTTCGTCCGCCGCAATCGTCTGCCAGGCAGTATAAGCCAACTCCGGCGCATCTTCACCCAGCGCCAGCGGCACCACTTTCTGGCCAATGGCCGCAATAACCAAATCAACCGGCAAAGTTTCAATACCATTCGGCACCGGCACCGGTTTGCGGCGGCCGCTCTCGTCCGGCTCGCCCAACTCCATTTGCTGCAATTCAATCGCTACGGCGCGGCCGTCCTCGCCAATAACCCGGGTGGGCGCCACCAAAAACTTAAACTGTACGCCCTCCTCCATGGCCTCGCGAATTTCCACGTCCTCCGCTGGCATTTCCGCCTGCGTGCGCCGATACAGCACATAAACTTCCTGCGCGCCCAGACGCACCGCCGTGCGACAAGCGTCCATAGCCGTATTACCGCCGCCAACCACGGCCACCCGGCCGCCCAGCTTGCGCAGATTACCCAGCGCCACATTGCCCAAAAAGTCAATGCCGCCAACCACGCCGGGCAAATTTTCGCCCTCACAGCGCAGTCCGGCACTGCGCCAGGCGCCGTTAGCCAGATAAATCGCGTCAAAATCGCGCTGCAAATCCGCAAACTGCACATCTCGTCCCAGCATACATTTGGTGCGAATTTCCACGCCCAGCCGCACGATTAAATCAATTTCCAGATCCAAAATATTTTTCGGCAAGCGATATTCCGGTATGCCATAACGCAGCATACCACCAGCCTGCGGCATCATCTCAAAAATAACCGCCTGATGTCCGGCCAGCGCCATAAAATAAGCCATGGTAAGGCCAGCCGGGCCGCCGCCGATTATAGCCACGCGTTTGCCGGTGTCCGGCTTTTTCTCCGGCAGATAGGGCTTGCCGCTGTTCAAATCCACGTCCGCCGCAAATTGTTTCAGCCGAGCCAGATTAATCGGCTGCTCAACTTTGGCGCGACGACAAGCCTCCTCACAGGGGTGAGGGCAAACGCGGCCCAAAGAAGCCGGAATAGGATAACTTTCTTTAATCAGCTGCAAAGCCTCCGCAAAGCGATTGTTGGCAATCAAGCCAACATAACCCTGACAGTCGCTGCCGGCCGGGCAGGCCTGTTTACAAGGAGCCACACAATCGCCCTTGTGATTGGAAAGCAGCAGCTCCAAAGCGGTGCGCCGGGCGCTGATTACAGCTTCCGTATCAGTATAGATAACCTGCCCTTCGGCGGCCTCCGTGGCGCAGGCGCGGAACAGTCGGGGGCTGCCCTCCATCGCCACCACGCACATACCGCAAGCGCCGTAAGGCTTCAGGCTATCATCATGGCAAAGCGTTGGTATCTCAATGCCGGCGCGGCGCGCCACCGCCAGAATAGTTTCCCCGGCTTGCGCGGTCAACTCCCGGCCGTCTATGGTCAATTTAAATGTAGTCTTTTTTTCAGACATTTATGATATAAACCTCCTTTACGGCACGCCCGTTAAAGCACTTCCACCGCGTCAAAACGACAGCTGGCGGCGCAGTTGCCGCATTTAATGCACTTACCCATATCAATAACAAAAACTTCGCGCAGTTCACCGCTGATAGCGCCCACCGGGCATTTACGCGCGCAAAGCGAGCAGCCGCGGCACTTCTCCGGCTTAATATGATATTGCAGCAACGGCCGACAGCTATGACTGGGGCATTTATGCTCCTCAATATGCGCGCGGTATTCGTCCGCAAAATAACGGATTGTGCTAAGAGCCGGGTTGGGCGCAGAAGCCCCCAGACCGCACAAAGAGCCAGCCTGAATTTGCCGGCCTAAATCCTGCAAAAGTTCCACATCGCCCGGCTTGCCCTCGCCGCGAGTAATACGCTCCAAAATTTCCAGCATTCGTTTGGTGCCAATACGACAATGTATGCACTTGCCGCAGCTTTCTTTCTGCGTAAAATCCAGAAAGAAGCGCGCCATATCCACCATGCAGGTACCCTCGTCCATAATAATCATGCCGCCGCTGCCCATAATCGCACCGGTCTGGCTGATACTCTCATAGTCCACCGGCGTGTCCAGCAGGCTGGCCGGAATACAACCGCCAGAGGGGCCGCCCATCTGCACCGCCTTAAACTCACCGTCGCCCTTGATGCCGCCGCCGATATCAAAAATAACCTCGCGCAGGGTTATACCCATCGGCACCTCCACCAGACCGCCGCGCTTAATTTTGCCAGCCAGCGCAAAAACCTTGGTGCCTTTGCTGGTTTCCGTACCCATAGCGGCAAAAGCCTCGCCACCGTTGTTGATAATCCAGGCCACGTTGGCAAAAGTTTCCACATTATTAATATTGCTGGGGCGCTGCCAAAAGCCTTTTTGCGCCGGGAACGGCGGTTTCAGACGCGGCATACCGCGCTCGCCCTCCAGAGAAGCCAGCAGCGCCGTTTCCTCACCGCAAACAAACGCCCCCGCGCCGGCTTTTATGTAAATATCAAAGTCCCAGCCGCTGCCGAAAATGTTCTGACCCAAAAAGCCACGCTCACGCGCCGCCTGCATAGCCAATTCCAGCCGATGAATACTTAACGGATATTCTGCACGTACATAAATAACGCCCTGACTGCTGCCGATAGCCCGAGCCGCAATCGCCATGCCCTCCAAAACGCTGTAGGGGTCGCTTTCCAAAACGCTGCGGTCCATAAACGCGCCCGGGTCGCCCTCGTCAGCGTTGCAGATTACATATTTTATATCGCCCTCCGCCTTACGGCAAGCGTCCCACTTAAACCAGGTGGGAAAACCAGCGCCGCCGCGGCCGCGCAGACCAGAAATCTTAACCGTATCAATAATCTGCTCCGGCGTTAAATCACAAACCGCCTGACGCAGCGCCTGATAGCCGCCGCGCTCAATATAATGCTCAATGTTCTCCGGATCAATCACGCCGCAGTTACGCAAAGCAATACGCTGCTGACTTTGCAGAAAATGCAGTTCATCAGGAGTTAACAACAAATCCTCCTGCACCTGACCGCCCAAAACATGCTCCGTGGCAATTCTGGCCGCTGCCGCCGCGTCCACCCGGCCATAAAACCAGTTCTGACCGGACTCCGCATCAACAACCTCCACCAGCGGCTCCGCAAAACAAAGACCAATGCAGCCCGTGCGCTCACTGCGCAAAGTGGAGCCAGCCGCCGCCAGAGCTTCGTCCAGCGCCGTCTGCGTTTGCCGGGCGCCAGCCGCCATACCGCAGCTGCCCAAACCAATTTTAACTCGCATTGCCATTTATTCCGCCTCCTTAGCAGCCAAATCATGCAAAACCTGACGCACCGAATTTGCCGTTAAATTGCCATAAACCTCGCCATTAATCATCATCGCCGGTGCCAGAGAACAGCAGCCTAAACAGGCAACATGCTTCAAAGTAAACAGGCCGTCGGCCGTGGTCTGGCCGTCAGCAATACCCAACTCCTCGCTGATAACAGCGCTGATACTCTCCGCACCATTAACGTGGCAGGCCGTACCCTGACAAAGCATAATCAGATAACGCCCAACCGGCTCCAACCGAAACTGCGTGTAAAAGGAGGCCACGCCCAAAACCTTGGCCGGCGCAATTCCCGTGGCCCGACTGATTTCAGCCAGCGCCGGCCGCGGCAGATAGCCATAAATCTCCTGCGTTTGCTGCAAAATTGTAATCAATGAACCCGGCTTTGCGGCATAAGCCGCCAAAACCGACTCCAGCGGCTGCAAATCAATTTCCGCCGCAATATTCGTCATATCAAACCCACCTTGATTTTCTTAATTTTTTTCTTCTATATAATATTACACTTCAAAATGGCATTTCTTTGCCCAAAATTTTGATTAATTTTCAACAAATATTTTCCGGCTATATTTCCACAACACCCTCAAACAATTTTTCGGCGCTGCCGGTCATGCTGATATTTTCCCCGTCATAACTGATAATCAAATCGCCGCCTGGCTGCTTAACGATAATTTCCTGGCCTTTATCACAAAGACCGTTCAAAACCGCCGCCACCACAGCCGCGCAGGAACCGGTGCCGCAGGCGTTGGTATAACCGTTGCCGCGCTCCCAAACGCGCATATACAGAATATCGCGGCTGAACACCTTAACAAACTCCACATTTACGCGTTCCGGGAACCACTCATGATGTTCAAAATGGGAACCGATTTTTTCCAGCTGCACAGCCTCCAAATCGTCAGTGAAAATAACCATGTGCGGATTACCCACTGAAAGGCAGGTCGCCATATAGGTCTGACCAAGAACCTCAATCGGCCGATTAATAAAGTCCTCGCCAGAAGCCAACATCGGCAGTGCCGCCGGCACCAGCTGCGGCTTGCCCATCAACACCGAAGCGCCCCAAACCTTGCCGTTGCGCTTAATCAGCTTCAGCCGTTTAATGCCATAATCAGTTTCAATGCTGATTTCATCTTTCGGCACAATACCATTATCATACAAATATTTACCCACGCAACGAATGGCGTTGCCGCCGATACCGCCGTTGGTACCGTCCACATTGTAAACCTTAACGTAAACGTCCGCCTTGGCCGACGGACAAATCATCACCACGCCATCGCCGCCAATGCCCCGGTTACGTCGACACAAGCGCACTGCCAGTCCGGCCGGGTTATCCAGCTGCTGCTCCAGACAGTTAAAATAGATATAATCATTACCGCAGCTTTGCATTTTAGTAAACGGCAGCGTTACCAAATCCCGGCGCAGGTGGTTAATATCCACCAACTCAATGCTTTCCTGCGTATACAAACTGCATAAGCTGTCAGCCAACACATTGGCTGTATCAATAGAGGTCAGGCAGGGAATACCCCTCTCCACCGCTTTGCGGCGAGTGATTACACTATCCTTTTGCGGATTGCGTCCCTTAGCCGAAGTGGAAATAAGATAATTCAGTTTCCCCTCCTCCATCAGTTTAACAGCATTTTCCGTGCCCTCATGAATTTTCTCCACAAACACCGCGTCAATGCCAGCCGCCTGCAAAACTTGTCTGGTACCGGCCGTAGCGTAAATTTCAAAGCCCATGTCGGCAAATTTCTTCACCACATGCACAATCTCCGCCTTATCACGGTCATTCACGGTAACGAACAAGCCGCCCTTTTGGTTCAAATTATAACCGGCAGCCACCAGGCCTTTATACATAGCTTCTTCAAAGTTGGAGCCAATACCCAAAACCTCACCAGTGCTCTTCATTTCCGGCCCCAGCTGATTATCAACATTCAGCAGCTTTTCAAAGGAGAAAATCGGCACCTTAACCGCACAATAAACCGGCGTGGGATAAAGCCCCGTGCCATAGCCCATATCGGCCAGCTTTTCGCCCAACAGCGCCTTGGTAGCCAAATCCACCATCGGCACGCCTGTAACCTTGCTCAAATAGGGAATGGTGCGCGAAGAACGCGGATTAACCTCAATCACATACAGCTGATTATCCTTAATCAAGTACTGGATATTCACCAGACCGCGCGTTTCCAGTTCCACCGCCAGCTTGCGTGTGGTTTCAATAATCACCTGCACCATATCATCATTAATATTGAAAGAAGGATAAACGGCAATGGAGTCGCCGGAATGCACGCCGGTGCGCTCCACATGCTCCATAATACCAGGTATCAAAATATCCTCGCCGTCACAGATAGCGTCAATTTCCAACTCAACGCCTTGCAGATACTTGTCAATAAGCACCAGATTATCCACATTCTGCTCCAGAATAATCGCCATATATTCGCGAATATCAGCCTCCGTAAAGGCAATAATCATATTCTGGCCACCCAAAACATATGAGGGACGCATTAAAACCGGATAGCCAATGCGCTCCGCCACCGCCAGCGCTTCATCAATAGTTTTAACCGTTTCGCCTTTAGGACGCATAATATCCAGCTTAGTCAGCAACTCGTCAAAACGGCCGCGGTCTTCCGCCCGGTCAATGCTGTCAGCAGAAGTCCCCAAAATGCGAACGCCCTGCTTGTCCAAAAAGTTAGTCAGTTTAATCGCCGTCTGACCGCCAAAAGCCACCACCACGCCGTAAGGTTTTTCAGTGGCAATAATATTGCTCACATCTTCCTCGGTCAGCGGTTCAAAATAAAGCCTGTCCGCCGTATCGAAATCAGTAGAAACGGTTTCCGGATTGTTATTAACAATTACCACTTCATAACCGGCGCTCTGCAAAGCCCAGACGCAATGTACCGAAGCATAGTCAAACTCAATACCCTGACCGATACGAATAGGCCCAGAACCCAAAACCATCACCGTTGGCCGGGGGTTGCTACGCTCCGCCAGGAACATTTCCGCCTCATTTTCCTCATCATAGGTAGAATAGAAATAAGGCGTTTCTGCCGCGAACTCGGCCGCGCAGGTATCCACCATTTTATAAACCGCCCGTGCCGGCTGCTGCACTGGCTGGCCGCTCAAAGACTCAATCACCTTATCCGGGAAGCCCAAACGCTTGGCCGCCAGATACTGCTCCTGATTATAGCCGCCGCGCAAAGTGGCCTCCATTTGGGCAATATTAGCCAGCTTATGCAGGAACCACATATCAATTTTAGTTATATCATAAATTTCGGTTAAAGCCACGCCCTGTTTAATCGCCTGATAGATAACAAACAGGCGCTCATCAGTGCAGTTATGCAGCGCCGCCCGAATTTCCTCCGGTGACATCTCCAGCTGCCGGTGTGCGTTCAAATCGCTCAAACCAATTTCCGCCCCACGCACAGCTTTCATCAAAGCCTGCTCAAAATTCAAACCGATAGCCATAACCTCGCCGGTGGCTTTCATCTGCGTGCCCAAATCACGCTTGGCATAAACAAATTTATCAAACGGCCACTTGGGGAATTTAACCACCACATAATCCAGCGTCGGTTCAAAAGCCGCCGCCGTTTTACCAGTCACGGCATTTCTAATCTCGTCCAGAGTATAGCCAATCGCAATTTTGGTAGCAACCTTGGCAATCGGATAACCGGTGGCCTTAGAAGCCAGCGCCGAAGAACGGGAAACACGAGGATTTACCTCAATTACCGCATATTCAAAACTGTTGGGATTGAGCGCAAACTGACAGTTACAGCCGCCCTCAACCTCCAGTTCATTAATAATATCCAACGCCGCGGTGCGCAGCATCTGATATTCTTTATCAGAAAGAGTTACCGCCGGAGCAATTACAATGCTGTCGCCGGTATGCACACCAACCGGGTCAAAGTTCTCCATTGAGCAAATGGTAATATTATTGCCCTTGCTGTCGCGCATAACTTCAAACTCAATTTCTTTCCAGCCAGCCACAGATTTTTCCAGCAAAATCTGATTAATCGGGGAAAGGCGCAGGCCGTTATCAGCAATTTCACGCAATTCCGCTTCATTGTTAACAATACCGCCGCCGCTGCCGCCCAGCGTAAAAGCAGGACGCACAATTACCGGATATTGCAGCTTTTCCGCCAACACCACCGCGTCTTCCACCGTGGTTACAATATCCGAGGGAATACAGGGCTGACCAATTTTCAGCATGGTTTCCTTAAAAAGCTGACGGTCCTCGGCGCGTTCAATCGTGTCCGGACGAGCCCCCAGCAGACGCACATTATTAGCCGCCAAAAAGCCCTCCTTAGCCAACTGCATGGAAAGTGTCAGGCCGGTTTGACCGCCCAGCGTGGAAAGAATACTATCCGGCTTTTCTTTCAGAATAATACGCTTCAAAACAGGCAAAGTCAACGGCTCAATATAAATTTTGTCAGCCATGGCGCTGTCAGTCATAATTGTGGCTGGGTTGGAATTAACCAGCACCACCTCCAAGCCGTCCTCTTTCAGCGCCCGACAAGCCTGGGTGCCTGCATAATCAAATTCGGCCGCCTGGCCAATCACAATCGGGCCGGGGCCAATCACTAAAACCTTTTTTATCCCGGAATTTAATGGCATATTCTTTTCCTCCCCTATTTCTGCGCCGCTTTATCAGCATTTTCCGCCAAACTGGCGTCAATCATCTTCATAAATCTATCAAACAAAAAACCTGCGTCCAGTGGGCCAGCCGCCGCTTCTGGGTGGAACTGCACCGAAAAAACCGGCTTGTCCAGATAATCAATACCCTCGCAGGAGCCGTCATTAGCATTAATATAACGCAGCTTTGCGCCCTCGGGCAGAGTATCATTCAAAACTTCATAACCATGGTTCTGGCAGGATATGAAAACCTGACCCGTCAGCAAATCCTTAATCGGTTGATTAGCGCCGCGGTGACCATAATGCAGCTTGCCGGTTTTCGCGCCAGAAGCCAGCGCCAGCAGCTGATGCCCCATACAAATGCCGAACATTGGTATGTTAGAGGCAAGCAACTTTTGCAACTCCGCCACAATCGACATATTATCCGCCGGGTCCCCCGGGCCGTTAGAAAGCATGATACCCTGCGGCTGTTGAGCCAAAATCTGCTCCGCAGTGCTTTCTGCCGGCATGTTGATAACCTCACAACCATGCTTCACCAAATTTCTGGTAATACTATTTTTAGCGCCAAAATCCCAAAGCACCACACGTCTGC